>NZ_JAXAVV010000089.1:0-648 GCF_033949925.1 Lentzea kristufekii | reverse complement strand
CCACCCTGACGGCGCGTCACCCTGCCCAAAGACGCATCCTGACGGTGCTCGTCGCAGCCCAGATCCTCAGCGGCGCCGGACTTGCCGCAGGCATCACCGTCGGCGCGCTGCTCGCCCAGGACATGCTCGGCGCCACCAGCGCGGCAGGCTTACCCGCGGCACTGTTCACCATCGGCTCCGCCCTCGCGGCTCTGCTGATCGCCCGCGTCTCCGGCCTGCGCGGCAGACGCGCCGGTCTCGCCGGCGGCTACCTCACCGGCGCAGTGGGTGCGCTCGGCGTCGTCATCGCTGCCGCCACCGACAACGCCGTACTGCTGTTCGCCGCGTTGTTCGTCTACGGCGCGGGCAGCGCGACCAACCTCCAGGCGCGCTACGCCGGCGCCGACCTCGCCGCCCCGCAACGCCGAGGCCGCGCGGTGAGCACGGTGCTCGTCGCCACCACGCTCGGCGCGGTGCTCGGACCCAACCTCGTCACGGCGACCGGCGAACTGGCCACGAGCTGGCACGTCCCAGCGCTCGCCGGCCCGTTCATCCTCGCGGTCTTCGCCTACACCGCGGCCGCCATCGTGCTGTGGGTACTGCTTCGACCCGATCCACTTCTCACCGCCCGGTCCCTACCCGCCGCCCCCGTGGCCAGCCGCGACTCCC
>NZ_JAXAVV010000088.1:0-648 GCF_033949925.1 Lentzea kristufekii | reverse complement strand
TGGAGTCGCGGCTGGCCACGGGGGCGGCGGGCAGGGATCGGGCGGTGAGAAGTGGATCGGGTCGAAGCAGCACCCACAGCACGATGGCGGCCGCCGTGTAGGCGAAGACCGCGAGGATGAACGGGCCGGCGAGCGCCGGGACGTGCCAGCTCGTGGCCAGTTCGCCGGTCGCCGTGACGAGGTTGGGTCCGAGCACCGCGCCGAGCGTGGTGGCGACGAGCACCGTGCTCACCGCGCGTCCTCGGCGTTGCGGGGCTGCGAGGTCGGCGCCGGCGTAGCGCGCCTGGAGGTTGGTCGCGCTGCCCGCGCCGTAGACGAACAACGCGACGAACAGCAGCACGGCGTTGTCGGTGGCGGCAGCGATGACGACGCCGAGCGCACCCACTGCGCCGGTGACGTAGCCGCCGGCGAGACCGGCGCGCCTGCCGCGCAGGCCGGAGACGCGGGCGATCAGCAGAGCCGCGAGGGCGGAGCCGATGGTGAACAGTGCCGCGGGTAAGCCTGCCGCACTGGTGGCGCCGAGCATGTCCTGGGCGAGCAGCGCGCCGACGGTGATGCCTGCGGCAAGTCCGGCACCGCTGAGGATCTGGGCTGCGACGAGCACCGTCAGGATGCGTCTTTGGGCAGGGTGACGCGCGATCAGGGTGT
>NZ_JAXAVV010000087.1:0-734 GCF_033949925.1 Lentzea kristufekii | reverse complement strand
TGTTGCCGGAATCGACGCGGTCGGCAACCTCGAGTACTACGCGGGCAACGGCGCGGGTGGCCTGGGTTGGGGCGGTTCCATGTGGACCGGTGCCCACTGGGCCGGCCACAGGGCTCTCGCGTAATTCCGACTCGCGAAATTCTCAGGGGGAATCATGAAATCCACTCTGTTCGCCAAAACAACCGCCGCATTGTTGGTCGCCGGCGCGATCACGGTGGGGCTCACGGGAACCGCATCCGCTCGCACGGTAGCGCCGTGCAGTCCGTCCGGGGTCACGGCAGAGGACAACGCCCTCGCAAGCCAGCTGCGCGGTCAGATCAGCTGGATGACGGGTTCCAAGATGTCGTGCGCCAGGGCGGTCGCCCGACAGGTGAAAGCGAGAGGCCTCGACCTCCGAGCGCTGCACATCGCGTTCACCACCGTCACCACCGAGACCCACTTCGACAACATCAGCGTCGCCGAGGACCACGACAGCCTCGGTCTGTTCCAGCAGCGGCCCAGCATGGGCTGGGGAACGCCGGCCCAACTGATCGATCCGGTCTACGCCACGAACGCGTTCCTCGACGCGATGTTCCGGGCCTACCCGAACAACTCGTGGCAGACCGGAGACATCCCCACCATCTGTCAGCGGATCCAGAAATCAGGATTCCCGGACGGATCGAACTACCGCAGCCAGCTCGCTCAGGCCACGACCGTTGCGAACTTCGTCTGGAACTCATTCGCCGTGCCTGTTT
>NZ_JAXAVV010000086.1:0-800 GCF_033949925.1 Lentzea kristufekii | reverse complement strand
CCCTTCAGCGCGTAGAACCTGATCGGCGAGTTCGGTTCGAACCCGATCCGCGGGTAGACCGGTGCACCGGCGACCGTGGCGTGCAGCGTGGCGCGGGTGATGCCGGTCGCCCGCCACGCCTCGTACAACGCCTTGCGCGTCACCGCCTCGCCATAGCCCCGGCGCTCCGAACCGGGCTCGGTCGCGACCAGCACCACGAACAACCGCCCGGCCGTCTCGACCGCTCCCGCGCACGTCACCGGCACGCCGTCCTCGAGGCCCAGGTATGCGTGCACCCCGCTCTTCCACAGCGCCGACCCGCCGATGCCGTCACGGCCGGCCTCGAGGTCGAAGCCGTACGCGCGGGAGTTGATGTCCGCGTACGCCTGCAGCTGCTCGTCGGTCGTCACCCGCTCGAAGGTCAGCTCCGCGTGCGAGGGCTCGGGGATCGGCAGCAGGTCGCCCGCCATCCCGGTGCCGGGGAACGCGTACGCGAGACCGGCGCGGTCGGCCAGCGCGTCGAGGTCGGCACCCTCCGCCAGGTCCTCGAACACCCACAGGAAACCGAACTCCTGCTTCGTCCGCATGACGTCCGCGGCCTCGGCGAAGCGCTGCGCGAGCAGGTCGGCCTCGATGCCGGACTCGGTGAGCGTCACGCAGTTCCAGAAGGGGAACTTGCAGTCCGCCCACCTCACCGCGACACCGGGGAGATCGCGCACGTCGGCGTCCGGGTTCTGATCCAGCACCATGGCGCGCCAACCCACGGTGAGCTGTTCCACGGACTCCGGCACTTCGGTCGACTCGATCATGCTCGGGAGCTT
>NZ_JAXAVV010000085.1:0-847 GCF_033949925.1 Lentzea kristufekii | reverse complement strand
GGATCGTGGCGTCCGCTGAGGCCACTGGATCGGCGTTCGCCGTGGACAACCCCTACCAGCGCGGGCCGAATCCGACGCAGTCGAGCATCGCGGCGAACCGCGGCACCTTCGCCACCGCGGAGACGAATGTGGGCGGCGGGAACGGCTTCGGTGCCGCGAAGATCTACTACCCGACCGACACCAGCAAAGGCACGTTCGGCGCGATCGCGATCTCGCCCGGCTACACCGCGACCTGGGCGGCCGAGGGCGCCTGGATGGGGCACTGGCTGGCCTCGTTCGGGTTCGTCGTCATCGGCATCGACACCATCAGCCGCACCGACTGGGACGTCGCGCGCGGCACCCAGCTGCTGGCCGCACTCGACTACCTCACCCAGCACAGCACCATCCGCACCAGAGTCGACCCGAGCCGCCTCGCGGTGATGGGCCACTCGATGGGCGGCGGCGGAACCATCTCCGCCGCCCTGCGCCGACCGACACTCAAAGCCGCCATCGGCCTGGCGCCCTACAGCCCGTCACAGACCCCGTCAGGCATGCAGGTCCCCACCATGCTGCTCGCCGGCCAGAACGACGGCACCAGCACCCCGGCAAGCATCCTCACCCACTACAACAACATCCCCGCCACAACCGAAAAGGCCTACCTCGAACTCACCGGCGCCGAACACAGCTTCCCCACCTCGAACAACTCCGTCATGACCCGCAAAGTCATCCCCTGGATGAAGATCTTCATCGACCACGACACCCGCTACACCCAATTCCTGTGCCCACTACAGGACACCACCGGCATCAGGTCGTACCGCAACAGCTGCCCGCTCCTGCCCGGCGACCCGGCCCCCGGCACCACCTTCAG
>NZ_JAXAVV010000084.1:0-832 GCF_033949925.1 Lentzea kristufekii | reverse complement strand
TCGTTCGCCGTGGCCGCACATCACGATCAGCGGTTCATGCGGCACTTCGTCAACGCGGCTGGGCAGCTCGCCGAGTTCGACGTGCTGCGCGCCCGGCAGGTGCCCGGAGGCGAACTCGGGTTCCTGCCGAATGTCCAGCACCGATCCGCTCACCTGATCCGGCCCCACCAACCTGGTTGTGGTCGTGGGAAGTTCCGCGGCAGTCCACGCATCCATCCCGCCGACGAGCTCGCCCGCGAGATCGAGGTAGCCGATCTTGGCCGCCTGCCAGGCGATCTCCGCCGGGTCCTGATCGGCGCCACGCACCACGACCAGCGGCCGGTCGTGCGGCGCCAGCCAGCCGAGCCACGATGCGAACACCGGCCGCAGCGGAATCGACAGCGCGCCAGGCACGTGCGCGGCGGCGAACTCGTCGACCGGCCGGACGTCGATCAATCGCGCGCCGTTGGCCAGAAGCCGCCGCACCGCACCGACCTCCAGCGGCGACAGCTCAGGCGTCCCGACCACAACGCCCTGGCGGTTGATCTCGCCGAGGCGGCGGAAGTACGGCGGATAGCTGCCCAGCGAGCCGAGCAGCTCCTTCACGAAGGCGTCCTCGTCAGCCGCACGCAGCAACGGGTTCGTCGCCTTCTCCCTGCCGATCGTGCTGGTGCGGTCCGCGCCGGGCGGGGCGGAGCAGAAGGATCCGGCGCCGTGCGTGGGCCAGACGGCCACGTCGTCGGGCAGCTCGGCGAGCCTGCGCAGCGACGCGTACTGAGCGCGGGCGAGTTCTTCGGTCCGGTCGGGTGAGACGAGGTCGGTGCGGGCGGCGGCGCCCACGATCAGCGAGCCG
>NZ_JAXAVV010000083.1:0-832 GCF_033949925.1 Lentzea kristufekii | reverse complement strand
TGGCTCGCTGATCGTGGGCGCCGCCGCCCGCACCGACCTCGTCGCACCCGACCGGACCGAAGAGCTCGCCCGCGCTCAGTACATGTCGCTGCGCAGGCTTGCCGAGCTGCCCGACGACGTGGCCGTCTGGCCCACGCACGGCGCCGGATCCTTCTGCTCCGCCCCGCCTGGCGCGGACCGCACCAGCACGATCGGCAGGGAGAGGGCGACGAACCCGTTGCTGCGTGCGGCTGACGAGGACGCCTTCGTGAAGGAGCTGCTCGGCTCGCTGGGCAGCTATCCGCCGTATTTCCGCCGCCTCGGTGAGATCAACCGCCAGGGCGTTCTGGTGGGGACGCCTGAGCTGTCGCCGCTGGAGGTTGGTGCGGTGCGGCGGCTTCTGGTCGACGGCGCGCGACTGATTGACGTCCGGCCGGTCGACGAGTTCGCCGCCGCGCACGTGCCTGGCGCGCTGTCGATTCCGCTGCGGCCGGTGTTCGCGTCATGGCTCGGCTGGCTGGCGCCGCACGACCGGCCGCTGGTCGTGGTGCGCGGCGCCGACCAGGACCCGACGGAGATCGCCTGGCAGGCAGCCAAGATCGGCTACGTCGATCTCGCGGGCGAACTCGTCGGCGGGATGGATGCGTGGACTGCAGCGGAACTTCCCACGACCACAACCAGGTTGGTGGGCCCGGACGAGGTGAGCGGACCGGTGCTGGACATTCGGCAGGAGCCCGAGTTCGTCTCCGGCCACCTGCCGGGCGCGCAGCACGTCGAACTCGGCGACCTGCCCAGCCGCGTCGACGAAGTGCCGCAGGCACCGCTGATCGTGATGTGCGGACACGGCGAGCGC
>NZ_JAXAVV010000082.1:0-892 GCF_033949925.1 Lentzea kristufekii | reverse complement strand
AGTGGTCCTAACAGAATGATCAACGTGCTGGCGTGCACCGTGTCAGATGTGGATCATGGTTGGCGTGAGGAGGGGTCAGTCGCCGCCGTGGATCGTCTCGGACGATCTGTGGGAGCGGATCGAGCCGTTGTTGCCGGTGGTGCCGCGCAGGCCGCGTAATCCTGGTCGTAAGCGGGTGCCGGACCGGCAGGTGCTGTGCGGGATCCTGTTCGTGCTGCACACCGGGATCCAGTGGGAGTTCCTGCCGCAGGAGTTGGGGTTCGGCTCGGGGATGACCTGCTGGCGGCGGTTGCGTGACTGGAACGAGGCCGGCGTGTGGTCGCGGCTGCACGAGCTTCTGCTGGCGGAGTTGCACGCGGCGGGCAGGCTCGACTGGGACCGTGCCGTGATCGACACCTCGCACGTCCGTGCTGCTCGACGCGGCCCAAAAGCGGGCCGAGCCCGGTCGACCGTGCCCGGCCGGGCTCCAAGCACCACGTCCTGACCGACGGCGGCGGCATCCCACTCGCGGTCCTGCTCACCGGCGGCAACCGCAACGACGTCACCGGTCTGGAACCACTGCTGGACGCGGTGCCCAACGTGCGCGGCAGACGGGGCCGGCCCCGCCGACGCCCGACGACGGTCTACGCCGACCGCGGCTACGACCACGACAAGTACCGCAGACGCCTGCGCGCCAGGGGAATCACGCCTCGGATCGCACGCCGCGGCGAGCCCCACGGCTCCGGCCTGGGAACAGTCCGCTGGGTCGTGGAACGCACGATCGCCTGGTACCACGGCATGAAACGCCTACGCATCCGCTGGGAACGCCGCGACGACATCCACGAAGCATTCCTCGGCCTGGCTACCTGCATCATCTGCTACCGCCACGTCCAACGATTCTGTTAGGACCTCT
>NZ_JAXAVV010000081.1:0-896 GCF_033949925.1 Lentzea kristufekii | reverse complement strand
AGACCGGATCTCATTTGGGGTTGTTGTGGGTCAGCAGGTCCAGCTTGGTGACTCGGCGGTAGCAGATCACCGCGCAGGCCAGCTGGGCGAATGCCAGGAAGTGGGTGGCTTTGCGTTCGTAGCGGCGTGCCAGCCGGCGGAACCGGGAAACCCACTCCAGGGTCCGTTCGATGACGTAGCGGTGGCGGCCCAGCTTCTTGGGCGACTCGATCCCCTTGCGGGCGATCCGGGCGATGATGCCCCGCCGCCGCAACGCCTTACGGCAGGCCGGGTAGTCGTAGCCCTTGTCCGCGTGCAGCTTGTGCGGCCGTCGGCGAGGCCTGCCGACGGGCCCCTGGACCGGGACCACGGCATCGACGACGGTCTCCAGTTCCAGGTGGTCGTTGCGGTTGGCCGCGGACACACCCACGGTCAGCGGGATACCGCCGCGATCGCTCATCGCGTGGATCTTGCTGCCGGGCTTGCCCCGGTCGACCGGGCTGGGCCCGGTCAGATCCCCCCTTTGACCGCCCGGACCTGCATGCCGTCCACCGACGCACGCGACCAGTCGATCGCCCCGGCCGAGCCGAGCAGATCCAGCATCGTCTGGTGCAGCCGGGCGAACACGTCCGCCTCGACCCACTCGGTGAACCGGCGATGCGCGGTCGGGGTGCTGACCCCGAACGACGCCGGTAGCGCCGACCAGGCGCACCCGGTCTGCAGTACGTACAGGATGGCCGCCAGCACCACCCGATCGTCCAGGCGCCGCCGGCCTCCGCACTGGTGGCGTTGCGGCGCATCGGGCAGCAGTGGCTGTGCCAGCAGCCACAACGGCTCCGGGCACCACTTCTCCACATCGCTCATCGTTGATCAACGATATCGCCTACCTCGCAACACACCCAAACGAGATGCGGTCT
>NZ_JAXAVV010000080.1:0-900 GCF_033949925.1 Lentzea kristufekii | reverse complement strand
CCTGCGAGGAGTCATCGTGTCAATGCAACGACGTACGTTCCTGAGGCTGAGCACGGCCGCGGCAGCGGCCGCGGGTGGCGCAACCCTGCTCGGCACCGGCCTGGCCGGTGCCACACCCGCCTGGACGCTGGGAACTGCGCCGACCACTCCGTTCGCCGTCGGTGTGCGCCAGTACAGCTGGATGCGCGGCACCCGCCGGATCAACACCTACGTCTACTACCCCGCCACCGGTACCGCCGGCGGCAACCCGGTCACCAACGCCCCGGTCGCGGCCGGCGTCTTCCCCATCTACAACTTCACCCACGGCTTCGGCAGCAGCCCGCAGAACTCCCTGTTCATCATCCGAGCACTGGCGTCCGCGGGTTTCGTCGTTCCCGCACCGCACTTCAACCACAGCTTCAGCGACGTCAGCAACGGCAACACCTCCAAGGACGTCTCACAGGTCCTCACCGAGACCCTCGCGCTCAACGCGAGCGGCCCGCTGGCCGGGCACATCAACACCGGCGTCGGCGTCGGTGTCTCCGGACACTCCCTGGGAGGCATGGTCACCCACGGCCTGCTGACCTCCTGGCCCGACAGCCGGATCATCTCCGCCAACCCGCAGTCCTGCACCGACATGGGCAACCCGTCCAGTTCGCTCACCGCCAAGGTCCTGTTCGTCCACGGCGACCGCGACTCGACCACCGCGTACTCCTCCGCCCGGCAGGCGTACACGGAAATGAGGTGGCCCAAAGCCTTCCTCACCTTCGTCGGCGGCAGCCACACCAGCTTCTGGAGCGACCAGCGCTTCCCCCGGACCGTCGTCGACTGGGCCCGCTGGACCATGTACGGCGACACCGCCGCACGCGACCGCCTCCCCGCCGACGCCTCCGGCACCAACACCAGGTGGGAAGCCCAGCT
>NZ_JAXAVV010000008.1:0-378264 GCF_033949925.1 Lentzea kristufekii | reverse complement strand
GGCCTAGCCGCCCCGTAAAGGGGCCAAGCCGCAGCCAAGAGCGACGCCCCAACGCACGCTCTCGCAGGGGTCCCCTCCGGATTCGGGTCCCCCGCGACCCAACATAGCGACGGGGTCTGACACTCCAGCGATGCCGAAGGCGAGCCGTCTTTACCAAACGGTCTGGGTGGGGTGGCTTCGTCACGAGTCGTGCCACAGCACTTGCTGCATCAGAGGAGGGGTGTCAAACGGACACGCTTTTCGTCCGTTTGACACCCCTCCTCTGATGTGGCCCGCTCTTGGTGCGGCTCGTGACGAAGCCACCCCACCGACGCGCCCCTCTAAGCAACGCGCCTGCGCCCAAAGCAACAGGCGTGCCATCTACCCACGCACGGCGTGGACCCCGGCTTCGGATCAGATTGGCGGGGTCTGGGGCGGAGCCCCAGGAATCAGCAGACAGAGGGGACGGCCCAACCGACGCACCCACCACCCGTACGCTGGACCACAACAAACCCCACCGAGAGGACCAGCGGTGCAACCCGGTCAGTTCGACATGCAGGCCCTTCTCCAGCAGGCCCAGAACATGCAGCAGCAGATGGCGGACGCCCAGCAGCAGCTGGCCGAAACGCAGGTCACCGGCAACGCGGGCAACGGCCTGGTCACCGCGACGGTCACCGGCGGCGGCGAACTGGTCAACCTCGCCATCGACCCGAAGATCGTGGACCCGGAGGACGTGGACACCCTCCAGGACCTGGTGATCGCCGCGATCAAGGACGCCAACGCCAAGGCGCAGGAGCTGGTGGAGCAGAAGCTCGGACCGCTCGCCCAGGGCGGCCTCGGCGGATTGCTCGGCTAACACCGATGTACGAAGGCCCGGTACAGGACCTCATCGACGAACTGGGCAGACTCCCGGGTGTTGGTCCGAAGAGCGCTCAGCGCATCGCCTTCCACCTGCTGGCAACGGAACCCGCTGACATCGAGCGGCTCCAGCAGGCACTCCAGAAGGTCAAGGAAGGCGTCGTCTTCTGCGACGTCTGCGGCAACGTGAGCGCGGAGACGACGTGCCGCATCTGCCGCGACCCCAAGCGGGACCTGAGCCTGGTCTGCGTGGTCGAGGAGCCCAAGGACGTCCAGGCGATCGAGCGCACCAGGGAGTTCAAGGGCCGCTACCACGTCCTGGGTGGCGCGCTCGACCCGCTGAGCGGTGTCGGGCCGGACCAGCTCCGGATCAGGCAGCTGCTCAACCGCATCGGCACGGCCGTCAACGGTGTCGACATCTCCGAGGTCATCATCGCCACGGACCCGAACACCGAGGGCGAGGCCACGGCCACCTATCTCGTCCGGATGCTCAGGGACTTCCCGGGCCTGACCGTCACGCGGCTCGCCAGCGGGCTGCCGATGGGCGGCGACCTGGAGTTCGCGGACGAGCTGACGCTGGGACGTGCGCTATCTGGTCGCCGGAGCATGTAGCCAGAACTCCACCGCGGCTGGGCGACACCCGCCTGGTCGCGGTGGACGGCCCGTCGGGTGCGGGCAAGTCGACGTTCGCGAGGAGCCTGGCGGACGAGCTCGACGCCCAGCTGATCAGCACCGACCACTTCGCCACGTGGGACGACCCCACGACGCAGTGGTGGCCGCGGCTGCAACGAGCACTCGACGAAGTGGCGCGGAACCGCGAGGGCCGCTACCGCAGAACCGATTGGTCCCAAGGGTTTCCGTGCATCGGTGAAGGCGACGAGGTCGTCATCACTCCACAAAGGACCATAGTCTTCGAGGGCTTCTCCTCGGCCAGGAAAGCGAACACCCGCCTGAGCCTCGCGATCTTCGTGGACCACGAGGACGAACGAGCGAGGCTGGAACGCGCGGTGAAGCGCGACGGCGAGCACCAACGAGCACACTTCATCCGTTGGCAGCAGTACGAAAGAGGCTGGTTCGCGGTCGACGAGACCAGGTTCAGAGCTGACTACGTTGTCACGTCGAGCAGTTGAGCCTGGACGACGGAGGCCTCGGGCGTCCCGATCGCGCTGAAGACCTCCAGCGAGGAAGACCAGTGCGCCCGCGCGGAGTCGGAGTCGCCCAGAGCGAAGGCGGCATCGCCCGCCAGCTGCAAAGCGCGTCCGTACACCCAGCGGTGACCGGAGTCCAAACCGACCGAGGCCGCCCGCAGAGCGCATTCCAAGGCGCCGGTGGCGTCGGACGTGTCGAGGTGGGTGCGCCCGAGCACGAGCAGCACCTCCATCTCGGCCAGCCGGAACTGCGACCGGCCCGCCTCGACCAGCGCCGAGGTTGCCATCGACAGCGCCTCCTCGAAACGGCCTGCCGAGCGGTACGAGGAAGCCAGGCCGCGGCGCGCCGAGCAGATGCCCCACGAGTAACCGGTCTCGACCGCGATCGCCAACGCCGACGAGAACTGCTCCAGCGCCTCCTCGACACGTCCGGAGCCCTCCAGGGCGCGGCCGAGCAGGTTCTGCGCGTCACAGACGCTCTTGACGTTCTCCAGGTCCTGGGCGATCTGCATGGCGGCGGACGCTTCCAGGGCGGCTTCCTCGTAACGGCCGCGCATGATCAGCGTGATGGCCATGCCCTCGTGCATGGTGTGGCCGAAGTTGCGGGCCGCCGCACGTTCGTAGAGCTCGCTCGCGCGCACGAAGTAGGTGGCGCCGAGTTCGGGCTCACCGCGTGATGCGTAGACCTCGCCCAGTGCGCGCATCGAGTTCGCTTGGGTGATCCACGAGTCGATGCGCGTGCCGGCCTCCAGTGCTTCCTCGAACGTAGACGCCGCGCGGTCGAGCTGGCCGAGCTGCATGTAGACGCCGCCGAGGTTGAACAGCGCGTTCGCGAGCAGCTGGGGCGCGCCCACCCGGCGGGCGATCACCAGGGCGCGTTCGAGGTGGTCGGCGGCGTGTTCGAGCTCGCCGAGGTCGATGTAGACGCTGCCGGCGTTGGACAGCACGGCGGCCTCGGCCTCGGGCAGGTCGATGTGTTCCTGCAACGCGATGGCCTGCTGGTAGTGGCCCAGTGCGTTGCGGTGCTGCCCGGTCACCCAGTACAGCGTGCCCAGCGACGACAGCATCGCGAGCTGGCCGAGCTCGTCACGCGGCGCACGAGCGCCCAGGAGGCCGGCCTTCGCGGTCTCGCGCCACTCGGCGGCGAGGCCCTGCGTGTAGAAGTAGCCGCGCAGGGCGTCGGCCAGCTGCCACGGCGAGTTCTCGGGATCGCGTTCGACGGAGTGCGCCACCAGCGCGACCAGGTTCGCACGTTCGACGTCCAGCCAGGTCAGGGCCTCGGTGGAGGTGCTGAACGTCCGCGGCACCACGCTGTCCAGCGGGGCCGGTCGCGGGAAGCGGAACAGCGTCGACTTCATCGCCGAGGTGGCGTTGTCGACCGAGCGCACCGCCCAGTCCAGCAGCCGCCGCAACGCGAGCCGCGCGTCCGCACGGCCCTCCTCGAACGCCAGGCGCTCGGCCGCGTAGTCGCGCAGGAGGTCGTGGAACTGGTAGCGGGACGGCGCGTGGTTCGAGATCAGGTTCGCGGTGGCCAGGCGGTCCAGCCGCCGGCGGGCGTCCTGAGTGGTCAGCCCGCTCAGCGCGGCGGCCATCTCGGGGGTGAAGTCGGTGCCGGGAACCAGCGACAGCACCCGGAACATCTGCGCGAGCTCGGGCTTCAGCGCCGTGTAGGAGAGGTCGAACGCCGCGTGCACCGCGACCCGTTCGTCGCCCTCGACGGCCAGGGCCGCGAGCCTGTTGCCCGCCCGCAGCTCCTCCACGTAGTCCGCAATGGACAGCTCCGGGCGCGACACGAGGTTCGCGGCTGCGATACGCAAAGCCAATGGCAGATGCGCGCAGAGGGCCGCCAGCTCCAGCGCCGCGTCCTCCTGGGACGCCACCTCGTCCGCGCCCAGGATGCCTGCGAGGAGTGACTTCGTCTCGTGCCAGTCGAGCACGTCGAGCCGCACGTTCGACGCCGCGTGCGAGACGGCCAGGCCGCGCAACGTGTCGCGCGAGGTCACCAGCACCGCGCACCCCGGCGAACCGGGCAGCAGAGGACGGATCTGCTCGGCGGAAGACGCGTTGTCCAGCAGCAACAGGACCCGCTGACCGGTCAACGTGGACCGGAACATCGCCTCCTGCTCGTCCTGGTCCAGTGGCACCTGGTCGGGCTCGGTGCCCAGCGCCCGCAGGAACCGGGGGAGCACGTCCACCGCGCTCAACGGCGGTCCGGGGGCGTATCCGCGCAGGTTGACGTACAGCTGACCGTCCGCGAAGTCGGCACGCATCCGGTGCGCCGCGTGCACGGCCAACGCCGTCTTGCCCACACCCGGCGGCCCGGCCAGCGTCACGACCGGCACGCCCTGCGCGGTCCGCAGCAGGGCCACGATCAACGACACGGCCTCGTCGCGGCCGACGAAATCGGGGATGTCCGCGGGCAGCTGCGACGGCACGACCCGTTCCGGCTTCGCGACCACCGGCGCACCGGTCGAGGCCGCCACCGCGTTGATCGACCCGGACAGCACCTGGCCGTGCACGCGCCGCAGCTCATCGCCGGGATCGATGCCCAGCTCGTCGCCCAGCAACCGCGAAACGCGCTGGTAGGCGGCCAGTGCCTCGCTCTGTCGCCCGGACCGGTACAGCGCGACCATCAGCTGCGCCCAGAACCGCTCGCGCAACGGGTGTTCGCTGGTCAGCCGGGACAGCTCCGCGACCAGCTCGCCGTGGCGGCCCAGTTCGAGATCGATCTCGACCCGGCGTTCCAGCACGTGCAGGCGGCGCTCGTTGAGCCGCGGCACCTCGTCGCGGTGCAGGATCTCCGACGGCACGTCGACCAGGGCCGGACCCCGCCAGAGGCCCAGCGCGGCGGCGAACGCGGCCGACGCGGCCTGCAGGTTTCCGGCGGCGCGCTCCTGCTCGCCCTGTTCGATCAGGGGTTCGAAGCGCATCAGGTCGATGGTCTTCTCGTCGACGTCGATCAGGTACCCGTCGGGCACGGTCTTGATCGGCACGGACGGCCCGAGCAGCTGTCTGAGACGCATCACATAGGTCTGCAGCGTCGCCCGCGCACGTGCGGGTGGATCTTCACCCCACACGTTGCCGGCGAGTTCGTCCACGGACACCGACGTGCCCGCACGCAGCAGCAGCGACACGAGCAGAGCGCGCTGCCGGCCTGCCCTGACCAGCAGAGGCTCACCGTCGAGGAGGACTTGGAGAGGGCCGAGCACGCGGAACTCGACCATTCTGCTCATGTGACCTCCTCCGCGTGTCGGTGTTGTTTCTACAGCCTAAGAGAGCGTCCGACGCATCTGCCGTGCTCACGTTGGGTCAGCGGCCGTGCGCCGGACGTATCAGAATGCCTGGTCTAGTGGCCGGATCGTGACCTGAGTAACCCCGGACGGGGTATCTACAACGGTTATGGTCGGCGACCACACCGTGAGATGTGCGGATTGTCCAAGGGGTGTTTGATGGTCCACTCAGTAACGGCTCGCCGCCGTTGGGTTGCCGCGATCGGCTTCCTCAGCGTCAGCGCGCTCGCCCTGTCCGGTTGCGCGCAATCCCAGCGCGACTCTGGCGGCGGCGGCAAGGAAGGCGGCACGCTGACCTTCGGCGCTGCCGGCGCGCCGAAGCTCTTCGACCCGTTCTACGCGACCGACGGTGAGACCTTCCGGGTCTCCCGCCAGATGTTCGAGGGTCTGGTCGGCTTCAAGCCGGGTACCGCCGAGGTCGAGCCCGCGCTGGCCACGAAGTACGAGCCGAGTGCCGATGGCAAGACGTGGACGTTCACCCTCAAGGAGGGCGTGAAGTTCCACGACGGCACGGACTTCAACGCCGAGGCCGTGTGCTTCAACTTCAACCGCTGGTACAACCAGAAGGGCGCCGGCCAGTCCGACGCCGTCTCGCAGTACTGGCTGGACAACTTCGGCGGGTTCGCGACCACGCCGGACAAGCCCTCGCTGTTCAAGGCCTGCACGGCCAAGGACGCCAAGACCGCGGTGGTCGAACTGAACGAGGTCACCTCGCAGTTCCCGTCGGTCCTCGGCTTCACGTCGTTCTCGATCTCCAGCCCCGACGCGCTGAAGAAGTACGACGCGGACAACGTCCAGGCCGCCGGTGACGCGTTCACCTACCCGGCCTACGCGAACGAGCACCCGACCGGCACGGGCCCGTTCAAGTTCGGCAAGTACGACAAGGCCAACAACACCGTGGAGCTCGTGCGCAACGACGCCTACCACGGCTCCAAGGCCAAGCTGGACAAGATCATCTTCAAGATCATCCCGGACGAGACCGCCCGCAAGCAGGCGCTCAAGGCCGGCGACATCGACGGGTACGACCTGCCGAACGCGGCTGACTGGGCCGGCCTGAAGTCCGACGGCTTCAACGTCGCGATCCGCCCGGCGTTCAACGTGTTCTACCTGGGCATCAACCAGAAGAACAACCCGAAGCTCGCCGACCTCAAGGTCCGCCAGGCCCTGATGTACGCGATCAACCGCGAGCAGCTGGTCAAGTCGCAGCTGCCCGAGGGCGCCAAGGTCGCGACGCAGTTCATGCCGGACACCGTCAACGGCTACAACAAGGACATCAAGGCCGTCGGCTACGACGCCGCCAAGGCCAAGTCGCTGCTGGCCGAGGCCGGTGCCTCCGACCTGACGCTGAAGTTCTACTGGCCGTCCGAGGTCACGCGTCCGTACATGCCGTCCCCGAAGGACCTGTTCGGCGCGATCTCGACCGACCTGCAGGCCGCCGGCATCAAGATCGACGTCGTCACCAAGCCGTGGAACGGTGGTTACCTGACCGACGTCGACCAGGGCATCCCGGACCTGTTCCTGCTCGGCTGGACCGGTGACAACGGCACCGCGCACAACTGGGTCGGCACCTTCTTCGGCCGCACCGACAACCGCTTCAACACCGGTGTGTCGGCGTGGGGCAACGCGCTGAAGGACGACCTGGCGAAGGCCAACTCCGAGCCGGACGAGGCCAAGCGCACCAAGCTGTACGAAGAGATCAACAAGAAGATCATGGACGAGTACCTGCCCGCGATCCCGATCTCGCACTCCCCGCCCGCTCTGGTGTTGAAGTCGGACATCAAGGGTGTCGTCCCGAGCCCGTTGACCGACGAGAAGTTCGGCCCGGCCTCCAAGGGCTGAGCTGACTAGCTCCCACCACAAGAGAACAACGGGGTAGCTCAAGTGCTCCGCTACACCATTCGACGGCTGGTCCAGCTGGTCGGCGTGGTGCTGGTGCTCTCGCTGCTGCTCTTCGCGTGGATGCGACTCCTCCCAGGAGGGCCGGTTTCGGCCCTCCTGGGAGAACGCGCTACGCCGGAGTCGCGCGAAGCCCTCACCAAGCAGCTCGGCCTCGATCAGCCGATCATCGTGCAGTACTTCAAGTTCCTCGGTCGCGCCGCGAGCGGTGACTTCGGCGTCTCCACCGGTGTCCAGCCCGGTGACTCGGCGCTCGAGATCTTCATCCAGCGGTTCCCCGCGACCATCGAGCTCAGCTTCTTCGCGATCGTCATCGCGATCGTGATCGGCGTTCCGCTCGGTTACCTCGCCGCGAAGCGCCGCGGCGGCTGGTTCGACAACCTCAGCGTCATCGGCTCGCTCATCGGCGTCGCGGTGCCGGTGTTCTTCCTCGCCTACGTGCTCAAGGACGCGGCATCGGTCGGGCTCGGCCTGCCGTCGCAGGGCAGGCAGGGCGACATCAACGCCACCCGCGTCACCGGATTCTTCACGCTGGACGGCATCCTCACCGGTGAGTTCGACGCGACGCTCGACGCGCTGGAACACCTGATCCTGCCGTCCATCGCGCTCGCCACGATCCCGTTCGCGGTGATCTTCCGCATCACCAGGGCGGCCGTGCTCGACGTGCTCGACGAGGACTTCGTCCGCACCGCCGAGTCGAAGGGCCTCACCGCACCGTTGATCCGCCGCCGGCACGTGATGCGCAACGCGATGCTGCCGGTCGTCACGACGATCGGCCTGCAGACCGGTGCACTGCTCTCCGGCGCGGTGCTCACCGAGAAGGTGTTCTCGATCCCCGGTGTCGGTCAGGCGCTCGCCATCGGGTTCGAAAGGCGTGACTACCCGGTGCTGCTGCTGTTGATCATCATGGCCACGATCGTCTACGTCGTGGTCAACCTGTTGGTCGACCTCTCGTACGCGCTCATCGACCCGCGCATCAGGACGAGGTGAGCGCAGTGGCACTCGGAGTCTCCAAGAAGGAAAAGATCGACGACCTCGCCGAGAGCGCGGGCGTCTCGCTCGCGGCGAGCGCGTGGAAGCGGCTCAAGCGCAGCCCGGTGTTCATCATCGGCGCGGTGATCATCGGCATCTTCATCGTGGTCTCGCTGCTCTCGCCGTGGCTCGCCCCGCACGACCCGTCCGACAAGATGCTGATCGACCAGGTCGTCAAGGCGCGCAACGAGATCCCGCCCGCCCAGCCAGGCTACCCGCTCGGTGGTGACCTGCAGGGCCGCGACTTCTTCTCGCGCCTGCTGGTCGGCTCGCAGCAGACGCTGATCGTCGGTGTCGGTGCGACGCTGATCGGACTCACCGGCGGCCTGATCCTCGGCACGCTCGCGGGCGCCATCGGCGGCTGGGTCGACTCGATGGTCATGCGCCTGGTCGACGTCATGCTGTCGCTGCCGTCGCTGCTGCTGGCGTTCTCGATCGCGGCGATGTTCGCGCGGCCGAGCCAGTTCACCGTGATCCTCGCGGTCGCGATCGTGCAGATCCCGGTGTTCGCCCGATTGCTCAGAGGGTCGATGCTCGCGCAACGGCACAGCGATCACGTGCTCGCGGCGACGGCGCTCGGCGTGAAGAAGGGCGCGATCGTGTTCCGGCACATGTTGCCGAACTCGCTCAGCCCGGTGATCGTGCAGTCGACGCTCGTGCTCGCCACCGCGATCATCGAGGCGGCGGCGCTGTCGTTCCTCGGCCTCGGCAACCCGGACGACCGGATCCCGGAGTGGGGGCAGATGCTCGGCGACGTGCAGAACGTCTTCGACACGCATCCGCACCTCGCCGCGTGGCCCGCGGTCTGCATCATCATCGTCGCGCTCGGTTTCACGCTCATGGGCGAGACCCTGCGTGAAGCCCTCGACCCGAAGAACAGGCGGTGAGTCGTCGTGGCACTGCTCGAAGTTCGTGACCTCACCGTCGTGTTCCAGCGTCGTGGCGAGGAACCGTTCCGCGCGGTCGACGGCGTCAGCTTCGACGTCGAGCCGGGCCAGACCGTCGGCCTCGTCGGCGAGTCGGGCTGCGGCAAGTCGGTGACATCGTTGGCGATCATGGGTCTGCTGCCCAAGCGCGGCGCCACGGTCACCGGCAGCGTGACCTACGACGGCACGGATCTGCTGAAGCTGTCGGACCGGCAGATGCGCGACAAGCGCGGCAGCGAGCTCGGCATGGTCTTCCAGGACCCGCTGTCGTCGCTCAACCCGGTCGTCCCGATCGGCATCCAGGTCACCGAGGTGCTCGAACGGCACCGCGGCCTGGCCCGCAAGGAAGCCATGACCGAGGCGAAGGACCTGCTCGACAAGGTCGGCATCCCGGACCCGAACCGCCGGCTCAAGGAGTACCCGCACCAGCTCTCCGGCGGTATGCGGCAGCGCGCGCTCATCGCGATCGCGCTGGCGTGCCGGCCGAAGCTGCTGATCGCGGACGAGCCGACGACGGCGCTGGACGTGACCATCCAGGCCCAGATCCTGTCGCTGATGAAGGAACTGGTGCAGGACCTCGGCACCGCGCTCGTGATGATCACCCACGACCTGGGTGTCGTCGCGGGCCTGTGCGACGAGGTCAACGTGCTGTACGGCGGCAAGGTGGTCGAGAAGGCCAACCGGCACCCGCTCTTCGCGGAGCCGCGCCACCCGTACACGCACGGTCTGCTGGCCTCGATCCCGCGCCTCGACGCGGCGCCCGGCGAGAAGCTGACGCCGATCAGGGGTTCCGTCGCGGACAACATCCCGTGGTCGCAGGGCTGCGCGTTCGCGCCCCGGTGCCCGAACGCGCTGGACGTCTGCGTTCAGGTCACGCCCGCGGAAGAAGACCAGCTGGGTCGCCTGCTCCGCTGCCACAACCCGGTGGTGCCGGGAACTCCCGCCGCCGAGGAGGTGCCGGTATGAGCGAGACCCTGGTTTCCGTGCAGGACATGAAGGTGCACTTCCCGATCAAGCGGGGCGTGTTCATGGACCGCACCGTCGGCTACGTCTACGCGGTCGACGGTGTCGACCTGGAGATCAAGCGCGGCGAGACCTACGGCCTGGTCGGCGAGTCCGGCTGCGGCAAGTCCACCCTCGGGCGGGCGATGCTGCGGCTCAACGAGCCGACCGCGGGCAAGATGGTGTTCGACGGTGAGGACTTCTCCGCCCTCAAGGGCGAGGAGCTCCGCAAGATGCGGCGCCGGATCCAGATGGTGTTCCAGGACCCGCTGTCCTCGCTCGACCCGCGCCAGTCCGTGGAGTCGATCCTGATCGAGGGCCTGCGGGCGCACGGCCTGGACAAGGGCAAGGAGTCGACCAACAAGCGGCTCCGCGACCTGCTCACGGCCGTCGGCCTGCCGACCACGGCGCTGCGCAAGTACCCGCACGAGTTCTCGGGCGGTCAGCGGCAGCGCATCGGCATCGCGCGGGCGCTGGCGCTGGAGCCGGACCTGATCGTCGCCGACGAGCCGGTGTCCGCGCTGGACGTGTCGGTGCAGGCGCAGGTCGTGAACCTCATGGAGCAGCTCCAGGAGCAGTTCGGCCTGACCTACCTGGTGATCGCGCACGACCTCGCGGTCGTGAAGCACATCTCCGACCGCGTGGGCGTGATGTACCTCGGCGGCCTGGTCGAGGAGGCCTCCTCCGTGGACCTCTACGCCGAGCCGCTGCACCCGTACACACGGGCGCTGCTGTCGGCGATCCCGGTGCCCGACCCCGTGGTCGAGGACCGGCGCGAACGCATCCTGCTCGCGGGCGACCTCCCGTCGCCGGCGAACCCGCCCAGCGGCTGCCGGTTCCACACCCGGTGCCCCTGGCGGCAGGAGACCAAGTGCGACACCGACCGGCCGGCCCTGCGGGAGCTCAAGCCGGGCCACAAGGTGGCGTGCCACTGGGCCGAGCAGATCCAGTCCGGCGAGATCCAGCCGCACGAGGTGAAGCCGATCCTGGTGGAGGAGGGCGACGGCCTGTCGCCCGACGTCCCGCTCGTGGGACCGGCTTCGGTGACCGAAGCGCTCAACCCGTAGTTCGTGTTCTCCGGCCGGGGCCACCTCACTTCGAGGTGGCCCCGTTCGTTTCTCCAGGGCTCTGCGTTGTCCTCGGTGGATGGACAGTCGTGGCTCGATCCTCCTGCGCGCGGCGGAGATCGCCTCGGTCGACGGCCTGGAGGGCGTCACCATCGGGCGGCTCGCGGTCGAGCTCGGCATGAGCAAGAGCGGGGTGTTCTCGCACTTCGGCGCCAAGGAAGAACTGCAGATCTGCGCCGTGCACGCGGCCGCGGAGATCTTCGCGCGCGAGGTCGTGATGGCGGGTGGAACGCTCCTGGACCTGAGCGAACGCTGGCTCGATTACTCGAAGCGCCGCGTGTTCCCCGGCGGCTGCTTCTTCGTCGTGACCCGCTCGGAGTTCGCCGCCAGGCCGGGCCGCGTGCGCGACGCGTTGATGCTCTTCAACCTGCGCTGGATCTCACTGCTGGAACGGCTGTGCGGCGACGCCCAGATGGCGTTCGAGGTGGACGCCCTGCTGGCGGCCGCGGACCGGTTCGCGGTGCTCTACGACGACGCCTCGGCGTACGAGAGAGTGCGGTTGGCGTTGCGCGCACGGATCGCCATGCCGACCGGGATGGAGATGAGCGTGGCCACGCCGAACGACAACAGCATCGCGAGCCAGGCCTCGTCGACGAGCTGACCGCCGATGTACCCCACGGTGGCGGGGTAGAGGCTCCACAGCGCCGACCCGAGCGCCGCGACCGGCAAGAACCGGCGCAGCGGCCACTTCAGCGCCCCCGTCAGCAGCGCCCCGACGATGCCGCCCGCGGGCAGGAACCGCGCCGCGATGAGGATCGTCTCGCCCTTGGTCGCGAGCTGGTCGGCCGTCCACACGACCATCGACCGCGCCTTGGCGTTCTTGTTGACCTTGTCGAGGGCCCGCATCCCCATCCGGCGCCCCGCGGTAAAGTTGATCATGTCGCTGAGCAGGCAGCCGGCCGCGGCGACGAGCACGACCAGGTAGAGCGGCACCTCGCCGGACGCGGCTAGGACGCCGGCACCGATGAGCACGGCCTCCGTCGGTGCCAACGGCACGACGGCGACCAGGAACAGCACTACGAGGCTCGCTGCTGTGCTCATGATCGGTGAACGTACGTGACCCAGGTGAACAATCCCGACCTGGGTGTTTCTTCAGCGTGCCCACAGGTACCACGACCGGCTCGTCCGAACGGCCCTGTCCGCTGACCGAAAGGGCATGACTGGGTGTGACCGGGGAAGGTGTCCCGGCACGAATCCCGGTCGCCGCCGGCCTGCCCGTCGGACGTGCACGCCGGCCCGTCGAAGGCCGCACATGCCAGCGTGCCTGGTGTGATCCAGGACATATGCGCCGGGCGGTCACGTCGTGACTTCCGATGACCGCTCGGTTCTGCCTGCAGACCTCCGATCTGTCATCCATTCATCCAGTACTTCTGCCGTTGACCTGCGTGTTCGGCCGCCGTTAACGTCCGAACTCAATTGGAAAGCTTGTTTACCAATCCTTCGAGCCGCCGCCTTTGCCCAGGAGGAACGAAGTGATCAAAAAGCACACCAGAGCTGGTGTCGCGATAGCCCTGTTCGCGTTGGTGGTCCCCCAGATCGCCGCGTCGGGCACGGCCAACGCGGCTGATTCCCTGCTGTCCGCCAACAAACCCACCACCGTCTCGTCCGTCGAGGCCGAGACCTTCGGCGGCGCCAACGCCGTCGACGGAAACTCGACCACCCGGTGGGCGAGCCTCGAAGGCGTCGATCCGCAGTGGATCGCCGTCGACCTCGGCGGTGCCGCCACCATCTCCAGGGTCAAGCTCAACTGGGAGGTCGCGTACGCCTCCGAGTACAAGATCCAGACCTCGAGCGACGGCTCGTCGTGGAGCACCAAGAATACCCTCACCGGTCAGAACGGTGGCATCGACGACATCGCCATCTCGACTAGCGGCCGCTACGTGCGGATCTACGGCACCAAGCGCGGCACGACCTACGGCTACTCGCTGTGGGACCTGGAGGTCTGGGGCAGCGTCTCCAACGGCGACACCGTCGCGCCGACCGCACCGTCCGGTCTCGCCAGCACGGGGACCACGTCGAGCTCGGTCGGTCTGCAGTGGACGGCCTCGACCGACAACGTCGGTGTCACCGGCTACGAGGTCCTGCGCAACGGCAACGTCGTCGGCACCCCGACCGGCACCACGTTCACCGACTCGGGCCTCGCGTCCGGCACCGCGTTCACCTACACGGTCCGCGCGCGTGACCTGGCGGGCAACGTGTCGGCGGTCAGCAACGCGGTGCAGGCGACGACCCTGCCCGCCGGCCCCGGCGACAGCATCACGGTCGTCGCCGCCGGCGACATCGCGTCGCTGACGAACACCGAGCACTACGAGACCGCGAAGCTCATCGACCAGATCAAGCCCAACCACATCCTCACGGTCGGCGACAACCAGTACGACAGCGGCACGATCACGGAGTTCAGGAACCACTACGACAAGTCGTGGGGCAGGTACAAGAGCATCACCCACCCGGCGACCGGCAACCACGAGTGGGAGGACAACCTCAACGGCTACAAGTCGTACTTCGGCGCCCAGGCCTACCCGGCCGGCAAGCCGTACTACAGCTGGGAAGCCGGCGAGTTCCACTTCGTCTCCTTCGACTCCCAGCTGATGTACGACACGGGCAGCGACTCGACGCAGCTGAACTGGCTGAAGGCCGACCTGGCCGCGAACACCAAGCCGTGCGTCGTCGGCTACTGGCACCACCCGCGGTTCAACTCCGGCAACTACGGCGACAAGTCCAAGATGGCGCCGCTGTGGAACGCGTTCGCGGACGCCAAGGCCGACCTGGTGCTCTCGGGTCACGACCACCACTACGAGCGCCTCAAGCCGCTGAACAAGAGCGGTTCGATCGACGAGACCAACGGTCTGCGCTCGGCGATCATCGGCATCGGCGGTGACTACCTCTACAAGGACGTCAAGCCGCGCGCGGGCGTCGAGAACTGGTTCGCGGACACCCACGGCGTCGTGAAGTTCACCCTGTCCGGTCGCTCCTACTCGTGGGAGGTCATCGACACGGCGGGCAGGGTGCGCGACAAGGCCGGTCCTTACACCTGTCGCTAGTCGGATCTGGCTGTTGATCGGAGGCCGTCGTGTACATCGCAACCGCTAGGCAAGCTCCGGCTTCTGGTGGCACCGGCAGGATCGCGGGGAACGTTCTCGCGTTGGGCGCGGTGTCCCTGCTCACGGACGTCTCGTCCGAGATGGTCACCGCCATCCTGCCGCTGTACCTGGTGCTGGGACTGGGGTTCTCCCCGCTGCAGTTCGGTGTGCTCGACGGCATCTACACCGGTGTGACGGCACTGGTTCGCGTTGCGGGCGGTCACGCTGCGGACCGCTGGCAACGGCGCAAGTTCGTGGCCGGACTCGGGTACGGGATCTCGGCGCTGGGCAAGCTCGGCCTGCTCGCCGCCGGGACCTCGGCCACCGCGATGGGGCTCGTGCTGGCCGGGGACCGGACCGGCAAGGGCTTGCGCACCGCGCCGAGGGACGCGCTGATCACGTTGAGCAGCGAACCTTCGGCGCTCGGACGGGCCTTCGGTGTCCACCGCGCGATGGACACCGTGGGCGCGTTCCTCGGCCCGCTGCTGGCGTTCTGTCTGCTGTGGACGCTGCCCGCTCGCTACGACGTGGTGTTCGTCGTGAGCTTCTGCTTCGCGGCATTGGGTTTTCTGGTTCTGGTGCTGTTCGTGCGTGATCACCGGGACGTGCTGCCACGCGTCGCGGTGTCGCTGCGATCGGCTTTCGGGTTGTTGCGGTCCAGGCCGTTCCGGCGGGTCTGCCTGGTCGCGTGCGGGCTCGGGTTCCTGACGCTCGGCGACGGGTTCATCTACCTGTTGCTGCAGAAGAAGCTCGACGTCGAGCTCGCCTACATCGCGTTGCTGCCCCTCGGCACGGCCGGCGTGTACCTGCTCGCCGCCGTGCCGCTGGGGTCGCTGGCCGATCGCGTGGGCCGGTGGAAGATCTTCCTCTTCGGCCACCTCGCGCTGCTCGGCGCGTACGTGCTGCTCGCCGGTGTTTCCGGGATCTCCCTGCTGGTCGGCGTTCTGGTGCTGCACGGGTTGTTCTACGCGTGCACCGACGGCGTGCTGATGGCCGTCGCCGGGCCGATGATCCCCGACGAGCTGCGCACGTCCGGGCTGGCCCTGCTCCAGACCGGTCAGGTGCTCGCCCGTGCCGCTTCTTCTGTTCTCTTCGGTGCTCTTTGGACGTGGTTCGCTTGGTGAGGATCCTGATCGTCATCGCCGCCGTGATCGCGCTGGGCGCGGGCGCCACCGCCTACGCCCTGCGCGCTCCGGAGCAGGTTTCCGTTGCCACTGAGGCAGGTCCGGTCGAGTTGACGTCAGGCCGGCTGATGTTCGTGGACGACGCGAGCGGCAGGGTGGCCTCGGTGCCGCTGTCGGACACCTCCCGGCCGAGGCGGGTGAGTTCGTTGTCCTGCAAGCGCTTCTACACCGCCGGGGGACAGGGGCTGTGCCTCGCGGACGCCTCGGGACCGCTGCCGGGCTCGACGGCCGTCTTCGTCGACCGGGGCCTTCAGGAACGCCGCCGCGTGGAGGTGGCGGGCGTGCCGAACCGCGCCAAGCTGTCGGCGGACGGGCGGATGGCGTCGTGGACGACGTTCGTCACCGGTGACTCGTACGCGCAGGCAGGCACGTTCTCCACCCGCACCGCGATCTTCGACCAGCAGACCGAGGTCTACGCCAGCAACATCGAGGGCACCCACGTCGAGGGCATGAAGACCGTCAACGACATGAACTTCTGGGGTGTCACGTTCGCCTCGGACGACCGCACGTACTACGCGACCCTCAGCACGGCCGGGAAGACGTACCTGATCCAGGGCGACGCGGTCCACGAGTCGGCGAAGACGGTGCGGGAGAACGCCGAATGCCCGTCGCTCTCCCCGGACGGCAAGCGCGTGGCGTTCAAGAAGCGCGTGCCCGGCGACGGCGCGCGGCCGTGGCGCCAGCACGTGCTGGACCTGACCACGATGGTGGAGACACCCCTGGCCGAGACCCGCGGGATCGACGACCAGGTCGTGTGGCTCGACAACGACACCATCGCCTACGGCCTGCCGGGTGAGGGCATCTGGGCCGTGCAAGCGAACGGGGAGGGCGCGCCGCGGCAACTGGTGCCGCACGCGTCCTCCCCGTCCGTTGTCGTCGGTTAGCTAGCGGTTCGCGCGGTTGATCGCCGACACGATCGCGCGGAACGACGCCGCGACCGTGGAGGAGTCGATGCCCACGCCCCACAGCACGCGGTCGCCCACGGCGCATTCGACGTAGGCGGCCGCGCGGGCGTCGTCACCGGCGGACAGCGCGTGCTCGGCGTAGTCCAGCACCCGCACGTCGTAGCCCACCGACGCGAGCGCGTCGACGAACGCCGCGATCGGACCGTTGCCCGAGCCCGTGATCTCCTGCTCGTCGCCGTCGATCAGCAGGGTCGCGGTGATCTCCTCGCGGCCACTGCCGTCCGACGACGCCCTGTGCTTCAGCAGGTACAGCGGCACCCGGCCGTGCAGGTACTCCTCGGCGAAGGCGTCCCACATCTCCTTCGGGCCGATCTCGCCGCCCTGCGTGTCGGTGACCTCCTGGATCACCTTCGAGAACTCGATCTGCAGGCGCCGCGGCAGGTCCAGGTGGTGCTCCTGCTTCATCAGGTACGCCACGCCGCCCTTGCCGGACTGCGAGTTGACCCGGATGACGGCCTCGTAGTTGCGGCCGACGTCCTTCGGGTCGATCGGCAGGTACGGGACCTCCCACAGGAAGTCGTCGACGTGCTGGCCGGCCTCCTTGGCGTCGGCCTCCAGAGCCTCGAAGCCCTTCTTGATCGCGTCCTGGTGCGAGCCCGAGAACGCGGTGAAGACCAGGTCACCGCCGTACGGGTGGCGCTCGGGCACCGGCAGCTGGTTGCAGTACTCGACGGTGCGGCGCACCTCGTCGATGTCGCTGAAGTCGATCTGCGGGTCGATGCCCTGGCTGAACATGTTCATCGCCAGCGTGACCAGGCAGACGTTGCCGGTGCGCTCGCCGTTGCCGAACAGGCAGCCCTCGATGCGGTCCGCACCGGCCAGGTAACCCAGCTCGGCGGCGGCGACACCGGTGCCGCGGTCGTTGTGCGGGTGCAGGCTCAGGATGATCGCCTCGCGGTTGGCGAGGTTGCGCGACATCCACTCGATCGAGTCGGCGTAGACGTTCGGGGTGGCCATCTCGACGGTCGCCGGCAGGTTGATGATCAACGGCTTCTCGGGCGTCGGCTGGATGACGTCCTGGACGGCGTTGCAGACCTCCAGCGCGTACGACAGCTCGGTGCCCGTGTAGGACTCCGGGCTGTACTCGTAGCGGAAGTCGGTCTCCGGGTAGTCCTTCTCCTGCTGCTTGGCGAACTTCGCCGCCTCGACCGCGATCTTCTTGATGCCGTCCCTGTCACTGCGGAACACCACGCGGCGCTGCAGGATCGACGTCGAGTTGTAGAAGTGGACGATCGCCTTGTTCGCGCCCCTGAGGGACTCGAACGTGCGGGCGATCAGCTCCTCGCGGCACTGGGTCAGCACCTGGATCGTGACGTCGTCCGGGACGGCGCCGTCCTCGATGATCTCGCGCACGAAGTCGAAGTCGGTCTGGCTCGCAGCCGGGAAGCCGACCTCGATCTCCTTGAAGCCCATCCGCACCAGCAGGTCGAACATCTTGCGCTTGCGCGCCGGCGACATCGGGTCGATCAGGGCCTGGTTGCCGTCCCGCAGGTCGACCGCGCACCACAGCGGGGCCTTCGTGACCTTCTTCGTCGGCCAGGTGCGGTCCGGTACGTCGATGACCTCTACCAGCTCGTGGAACGGGCGGTAGCGGTGGAACGGCATGCTGCTGCCCAGTTGGCGGTTCCAGGACTGCTGGGTGTCCGGGGCCGGGCGGGAGGGCTTGCGGATTCGGCTGGTGCCCGAGGTGTAGGCGTCCGCCGAGTCGACGCTCGTGGTGGTGAAGGCCTCGTTCGAGGTCATGGGATTTGTGCTCCTGCGGGTCGTTTTACGGGAACGACCGGCGGCAACGCTGAATCCCGCGACGGGGGGCCGGTCTGATCAGACCCCGTCACGGCAGCGAAGCAGGAGGGAACGCCACACGTCGGACAGAGTAGCCACAGATCTGGGGTCGATGGAACTTGGCGACCGGATCGTGGGACATCCCGCGTGTCGCTGATGGCGTCTGCAAGTACCGCCAACTCAAAGTCAACAGGCACTTCTCCGCTACCAACTGGCTCGAGACGCACCCTTGTCGCTCGGGGAGGACGGCTCGCCTTCGGCATCGCGTGGGGGTGGGCGCGCGCGGGAAGCAGGTCATCTAGCAAGTTTTGGCGAGGTCAGACCTGGGAATCGTTCACGTATGTCCAGATTACGTACCTCCAGCGGCCGCGGCACGGCTTCACGCGTGATCAGCGGCATCGGTGCGCTCTTCGCCTTCATCGAAGTGCTGTACATCCTGATGATCGTGTTGGGCGCGAACCAGGGGAACGCGTTCTTCAAGTTCGTCCAGTCCCTCGCCGAGCCCCTCGCCCTGTTCTTCCCGGGGCTCTTCGCAACCGGCAACTACAACCTCGACGTCTTCCTCAACTACGGTCTCGCTGCCGTGTTCTGGCTGGTCGTGACCGGTTTGCTTGCGCGTGCGGTGTCGCGCTACTGAGTAGTAGATTCCGGCGGTATGCGGACGCGTGTGGTCGGTATCGCCGCCGGAGTCATCAGTTGGGTCGGCCTCGCGCTGGCGGTCGTGCTCGTCGTTCACGTCGTGCTCACCGTCGGCGGGGCCAACCCCGGCAACCCCATCACCAGCACGGTCAAGTCTGTGGCCGAGCCGGTGGCTTTGGCGTTCAAGGACCTCTTCGGGCCCGAAGACGCCAAGTTGCGCGTGATCGTCAACTTCGGGTTGGCCGCCTTGTTCTGGCTTGGCGTTCGAGCGATCGTCCTTAAGCTCGTTAGGCGGCTGAACTAGGTTCCTGTTCATGGCGCGCGACGACTTCTGCAGCAGCTGTGGCACTCAGTACTCCGACACGTCCGCGTACCCGCGCAGGTGCGTCAGGTGCGGGCACATGGTGTGGGCCAACCCCTCGCCTGTCGTGGTGTTGCTCGTGCCGGTGAAGGACGGGCCCCGGACGGGGTTGTTGACCGTGCGCCGGGCGATTCCGCCTGTTGGCGAGCTGGCGTTCGTCAGCGGGTTCATGGACCGCGGTGAGTCCTGGCAGCAGAGTGCCGTGCGGGAGCTCGAGGAAGAAGCGAACGTGCGCATCGCGCCGGAGGACCTGCGGCCGTTGCACTTCGTGTCCACGCCGGACGGTGGGACGGTGCTGATGTTCGCCACCGCGCCCGCTATCAACGCCGAGGACATGCCGCCGTTCGTGCCCAACGACGAGGCTTCCGAGCGCAAGGTCATCTTCGACTGCGTGCCGTTGGCGTTCCCGCTGCACAACGACGTCGCGACGAAGTACTTCTCAACTGAACTGTGACTGGCCCCAGGTGCCGGTGAAGACGGTCTCGGAGAGCGGCAGGCGTTTGCGTTCGCGCTGCTCACGGGCCTGGAGGTCCTCGGGGAGGTCCGACACGTCGCCGTGCCTGCCCAGCGCCATGGCCACCAGCGGGCGGACGTCGGCGGGCATCGCGAACGTCCTGTGCGCTGCTTCCTTGTCGAAGCCGCCCATCATGTGTGCGATCAGGCCCAGGTCGACGGCCTGCAGGGCCATGTTCTCCATCGCCAGGCCCAGGCCGAACTCCACGTTCGGGATGTCGCCCCGGTCGTCGGTGGTGAGCACGCAGCCGATCAGCAGGACCGAGGCGCGCAAGGCCCAGGTCCTGTTGCCGCGGGTCAGGGTTTCGAAGATCGCGTCGAACGTCTCGGTGCCCCGGTGGCCCGCGATGAAGCGGGCCGGTTGGCTGTTGCCGTGGGACGGGGCCCAGCGGCCCGCCTCCAGGACGGTGCGGAGTTCGTCGTCGGACACCGTCGCGTCAGCGGAGAAGGCGCGAGGGCTCCAGCGCTTCGAGATCAGCTCGTTCATCAGATCGCATACTGCCAAACGGCCAGCGAGTAGGCGCCGAACCACGCGCTGAACAGCGTCACCATGCCCAGGACCGTGAGGACGGTGGCCGGGCGGCGGCGCGCGAGGACCAGGGCCAGGGGGAGCAGCAGCGTGAAGGCCGGGAGGAGCAGGCGGGCCTTCGAGTTCATCAGGCCGTTCGAGCCCAGGTCCATGACCAGGACGCCGAGGCCGTAGACGACCAGCGGCCACTCCAGGCGGCGCTGGAAGGCGTAGAAGACCAGGACGATCGCGAGGGCCAGCAGCCAGACGGTGCCGGTCTCCAGCACCGAGCGCGGGTTGCCGAGGTGGGCCCAGGCGAACTCCCAGGTGGCCGCGCCGCCGTCGAACTTCGAGCCCCAGCCCCGTTGCTGCACGCCGAACCAGCCCATGAGGTCGCCGGTGCGGACGGCCACCCAGCCCAGGTAGCCGAGCAGGCCGAGCGGGGCGATGGCGCCGCCCACCCAGGCCCGCCAGTCCCTGCTGTCGGCCAGCACGGCGACCAGCGCGGCCAGGCCGACCGCCACGATCAGGGCCGCCGCGGTCGGGCGCACCAGGCCCGCCGCCGCGCAGCAGACGCCGGCGAGGATCCAGCGCTTCTTCACCACGCCGACCAGTGCCCAGACGGCGAACGCGCAGAACGTGGCCTCGGAGTACGTCATCGAGAGCACGACGGCCATCGGGGACGCGGCGAACAGCGTCACGAAGATCAGGCCCGCGCGGTTCGAGCCGTCGCGGACGACCCGGCCCAGGACGAACAGGCCGTACGCGCAGAAGATGCCGCTGATCAGGCTGACCGCGAAGGCCGCGCCGACCACGTCCACGCCCGGCAGCCCGTCCACCCACCTGATCAACGCCGGGTAGCCGGGGAAGAAGGCGAGCGGGGTCTCGGCGGTGCGACGGCCGAACGCGTCGTACGGGGGCGACGGGACGCCGTTGTAGCCGCCCGACGCGATGCCGAGGAACCAGTCGCCGTCCCACGACCTCAGGTTGTCGACCGAGGTGTCGGCCTTGCCGGTCAGCTTGTTCTGGTACTCCACGACGAGCTGCAGGACGAAGAGACCGATCTGCCGGACGATCAGGTAGATGAGCGCGGGAGCGGTCCAGAGCGCGGCCGGGTGTCTGAGCGCTTCGGCCATCCGCGAGCGCGCACTGCTCTCATGCACGGCTGCTGGGGCCTCCACGACATCGGCGCTCGACGACACCCGGACAGAGTAGTCACGCGCATCACGGCTCCAGAGTCTCACCAGGTGGTCCGGGTAGGCTGCCTTCGACGTGGGGTTTTAGTCGCGCGAAGGAGGTCAGGTCGGTGGCGCTCGTCGTCCAGAAGTACGGCGGTTCATCGGTTGGAAGCGCCGAGCGGATCAAACGCGTGGCCGAGCGCATCGTCGCGACCAAAAAGGCGGGGAACGACGTCGTCGTCGTGGTGTCCGCCATGGGTGACACGACGGATGAGCTGCTCGATCTCGCGCGCCAGGTCTCGCCGGTGCCGCCCGCCCGTGAACTCGACATGCTCCTCACCTCCGGTGAGCGGATCTCCATGTCGCTGCTCGCGATGGCGATCAACTCGCTCGGTGCCGAGGCGCGCTCCTACACGGGCTCGCAGGCCGGCGTGATCACGACTTCGGTGCACGGCAAAGCGCGGATCATCGACGTGACGCCGAGCCGCATCCAGGACGCGACGTCCGAGGGGGCCATCGCGATCGTCGCGGGCTTCCAGGGCGTCTCCCAGGACTCGAAGGAGATCACCACGCTCGGCCGTGGCGGCAGCGACACCACCGCGGTGGCGCTCGCGGCCGCGACCCAAGCCGACGTGTGCGAGATCTACACCGACGTGGACGGCGTCTACACCGCCGACCCGCGCATCGTGCCGAACGCGAAGAAACTCGACACGATCACGTATGAGGAAATGCTCGAGATGGCCGCGTGTGGCGCCAAGGTGCTGATGCTCCGCTGCGTGGAGTACGCCCGCCGCTACAACGTGCCCGTGCATGTCCGTTCGTCGTTCAGCAACAAGACCGGAACCATCGTGTCCGGTTCAGTGGAGGACCTTCACGTGGAACAGGCGATGATCACCGGCGTCGCGCACGACCGGTCCGAAGCCAAAATCACCGTTACCGCCGTCCCCGACCACCCCGGCATCGCGGCCAAGATCTTCCGCGTCGTCGCGCAGGCGGAGCTCGACATCGACATGGTCGTGCAGAACGTGTCGCAGGCGGCGTCCGGCCGCACGGACATCACGTTCACGCTGGCCAAGGTCGACGGCCCGCGCGCGGTGGCGGCCCTGGAGAAGGCCCGCGGCGAGATCGGGTTCGACCAGGTGCTCTACGACGAGCACGTCGGCAAGGTGTCGCTGATCGGCGCGGGCATGCGCTCGCACCCCGGTGTCACGGCGACGTTCTGCGAGGCGCTGGCCACGGCCGGCGTCAACATCGACATCATCTCCACCTCGGAGATCCGCATCTCGGTCATCTGCCGCGACACCCAGCTCGACGACGCCGTCCGTGCCCTGCACGACGCGTTCGACCTGGGTACCGACGAAGAGGCCGTCGTTTACGCAGGGACTGGACGATGACCGCCCCCACTCTCGCGCTGGTCGGCGCGACCGGTGCCGTCGGCACCGTGATGATCGACATCATCAACACCCGCTCGTCCGTGCCGTGGGGCGAGATCAGGCTGATCGCGTCGCCGCGCTCGGCGGGCAAGAAGATCAACGTGCGCGGCCAGGACGTCACGGTCGTCGCTCTCTCGGCCGAGGCGTTCGACGGCGTCGACATCGCGATGTTCGACGTGCCGGACGAGGTCAGCGCCGAGTGGGCGCCGATCGCCGTCGAGCGCGGCGCCGTCGCGATCGACAACTCCGGTGCGTTCCGGATGGACGCCGACGTGCCGCTGGTCGTGCCCGAGGTGAACGCGGACAAGATCAACGAGCGTCCGCGCGGCATCATCTCGAACCCGAACTGCACGACGCTGTCGATGATGGCGTCGCTGGGCGCGCTGCACCGCGAGTTCGAGCTCAAGGAACTCGTCGTGGCCTCCTACCAGGCCGCTTCCGGCGCCGGCCAGTCCGGCATCGACCGCCTGTACGCCGAGATCGCGGCGCTGGCGGGCAAGGAGGCGGGTGTGTCGGCGGGCGACGTGGCCGAGGCGCTGGCCGCGGCCGGTCTGTCCTCCGAGGACTCGCCGTTCCCGGCTCCGCTGGTGCTGAACGTGGTGCCGTGGGCCGGTTCGCTCAAGGACGGCGGCTGGTCGTCCGAGGAGCTGAAGGTCCGCAACGAGGCCCGCAAGATCCTCGGCATCCCGGACCTGAAGGTCTCCGCGACGTGCGTCCGCGTCCCGGTCGTCACGACCCACTCGCTGTCGGTCCACGCGACGTTCGCCCGCGAGATCACGGTCGAGGCCGCGCACAAGATCTTCGAGTCGCAGCCGACGATCGTGCTGGTCGACGACCCGGCCGCGCAGAAGTTCCCGACGCCCGCGGACACGGTGGGCGAGGACCCGACGTACGTCGGTCGCGTGCGCCAGGCGCTGGACTTCCCGAACACGCTGGACTTCTTCGTGTGCGGTGACAACCTGCGCAAGGGTGCCGCGCTGAACACCTACGAGGTCGCGGAAGAACTCGCGAAGCGCCTCTGATCGTCACTTCCGTCGCCGTCAGGCCCGGTAGGGTCTGACGGCGATGGGGGAGATCGAGTGGATCAGGCCGCCCCACCTCAGCGAGGTCGTGGCCGCCTATCAGGGTTTCGCTTTCGGCGCGGGTGTCCGAACAGGACTGGTCGGCCAGTTGGCCGCGTGTTCGGCGGAGGACCCGGCCGCCGCACTGGCGCAGTGGGCGTCGGAGCCTGGCGTTCAGCCCGACCTGGTGTCCTGGCAGAGCGCCCGCGACCTGGTCAAGAACAGGTATCGCGGCAAGATCAGGTCGCAGGGGTCCGGCGCGTTGATCTGGGCGCTGCCCGCCGCTGTGCGACGGCTCGACGCCGATCGGATCCGTGAGCTGGTCGAGCTCACCCACGGCCCGGACTCCGCGGCCGCCGAGGTCGTGATCATGCTGGCCTCGCACCTCTTCACGCCGTCCAAGCTCGAGCCGCCGGACGCCGATGTCTTCACCGCCGCGGGTGCGCTGGCGCAGGCCGTTCGCGGTGAGGGTCGTGGTGTCGCGCGGGCCATCGCGGGTGCGCTGGAGGGCGGGCCCGAGCACGACGTCCGGCTCGTGGCGGAAGAGCTGTACCGGAGGTCGTGGTGAGGGCGTTGGCTCCCGTGGAGCAACTCCTGCACGAGTACGAAGACGACGTGAACGGCTTCGGGCACCACGCCGCGCACGCCGAGCTGCTCATCCCCGGCGAGATCTTGATGACCGAGGCCGCCGTCCTCCGCGTCTACACCGAGGAGTCGCGGCTGCCGGCGGGCGTCGAGCAGTGGATCCGCGTTCCGCTGCACACCGTGCTGAGCAGGCTCGTCGCCACCAAGCCGCGCCTGCACGTCAACCCCGGTCTGCCGTACGAGGCCGAGTTCGACTTCGTGGAACTGGCCGAAGCCGCCGCGGAGCACATGCGGAGCTGCGGGTGCGGCGACCGGCCGTCCGCCACGCGCGAGGCCGGCAGGTGGGCCGACTCCGAGGGCCATCGGTTCTTCGTGGTGCCGCACAAGGACAGCTCGCGGCTGCGCGGGTGCCTGATCGGGGGCGCGATCGGTGACGCGCTCGGTGCGAACACCGAGAACCTGCCGATGGAGGTCGTCTACGAACGCCACGGGCCGGACGGCATCACCGACCTGCCCGAGAAGCCGGACATCACCGACGACACCCAGATGACGCTGTTCACGTTCGAGGCGATCATCAGGGCGCACGTGCGGGAGCGGATCAGCGGCGAGCGCGACATCACCGGCATCACGCAGAACGCGTACCAGCGCTGGCTGCACACCCAGAAAACGCCGTGGGACAAGGCACGCGGCATCCACTCCACTCTGGACGAGCCGGACGGCTGGCTGGTCACCCACCGCGACCTCTTCCGGATGAGGGCCCCCGGCCTCACGTGCACGAGCGCGTTGCAGGAGTACGCCCGCACCGGCGAGCAGGCGACGATCACCAAGCCCGTCAACAACTCCAAGGGCTGCGGCGGCGCCATGCGGGTCGCGCCGGTCGCCCTCGCCGACGACGATCCTGCCGAGGTGTTCGCACTGGCGGCGGCCAACGCGGCACTGACGCACGGCCACCCGAGCGGCTACCTCTCGGCGGGCGTGTTCGCCGTGCTGGTGCACCAACTGTTGCGCGGCAAGGACGTGCTCGACGCGCTGGACGTCGCCGTCGACTCCCTGGTCCGCCGCGAAGGCCACGAGGAGGTCGTCGCGGGCATCGAGCACGCTCTCGAACTCGCGGCTCTCGGCGAACCGAGCGTGGCGCGCGTCGAGGAGCTGGGCCGCGGCGGCGTCGGCGACACGGCGCTCGCCATCGCGCTGTACTCGGTGCTGGCCACCGACGACCCGAACCAGGCGCTGCTGATCTCGGTCAACCACGGCGGTGACAACGACTCGACGGCGTCCATGGCCGGCAACCTCGCCGGCGCCCTGCACGGCGTCGAGAAGATCCGCCCGGACTGGGTCGAGCGCGTGCAGTTCCGGCCCGTCATCGACCGGATGGTCGCGGACTGGGAGTTGGAGAAGAGCGTGGCCGCGCCGGTGGATCAGGAGTGGTTCGTCCGGTATCCGCCGTCCTAGGGTCTGTTTCACAGGTCCGTGTTCGCGATAGCCGGGCCTGAGGTGGTTCCTGGCGGCACGGCCGAACGGGCCACATACAACACCGGTATGCGGCCCGTTCGGCCGCACCACCAGGAACCACCTCAGGCTCGACTCTCATCGAACGAGACCTGTGAAACAGACCCTAAGGTGTGATCCATGGCGGAGAGCGACGATCAGTACGACGCGTTGGGCGCGATCTACGAGCGCGCCAAGCACATCCCGACAGGACTGGCCGAGCGCGCGACGCTGCTGTCCGCGGTCGGCGACCTGCTGGGCCGCTCGGTGCTGGACGTGGCCTGCGGTACCGGGTTCTACGCCCGGCTCTTCCACGACCTCGGCGCGACGAGGGTCGTGGGCGTCGACTCGGCCGGCGAGATGATCGGCTACGCCCGCCACGTCGAGGAACGCGAACCGCGTGGCATCACCTACGAGCAGCACGACGCGACGGATCTGCCGGTGCTCGGCGAGTTCGACGTCGTGACGGCCGTGTGGCTGCTGGGCTACGCGGACGACGAGTCCGCGCTCGACGCCATGATCGCGAACCTGACCGCGAACCTCGCTCCCGACGGCCGGCTCGTCGTGCTGGTGCCGAACCCGGACGCCGACTGGGACCTGCTCGGGCAGTACGGCCGCTACGGCTACGAGATCACCCGCACCGGCCCGATGAACGTGAAACAGCCGGTCAACGTGCACGTGCTGGGTGACCCGCCGTTCGACTTCGACTCGTTCTACTGGGAACGCGGCGTGTTCGACGCAGCGCTGACCCGAGCGGGTCTCGACGTCACGCGGCAGCCTGCCGTGACGCCGGACGACGAACGAGGCGAGGAGTTCTGGGGACCGCTGCGGAAGTCCCCGAGCTTCGCTGTCTTCTCCGCCGTGCGAGGCGAGCGGTGATCGTTCTCGCCGTAGACCTCGGCACCACGGCGACCAAGGTCGTCGCGGTCGACGCGCAGGCCCGTGTCGTCGCCTCGACCGAACGCGGCTATCCCATGCGCACCAGCGGTCTTGAGGCCACGCACGACCCGCGGCAGGTGCTCGACGCCGCGCTCGACGCTCTCCGTGAACTGGCGAGCGAGGACGTGCGGGCCATCGCGCTGACCGGTGCGATGCACTCGATCATGGGTCTGGACGCGGACCTGAGCCCGATCACGGACGCCCTGAGCTGGGCCGACAACCGCGCGATCGAGCAGACCGAACGCTTGCGGGGCACCGAGGAAGGCCGTGCGCTGCACCAGGCGACCGGCGCGCCGATCCACTCGTTCACCCCGCTGATGAAGCTCGCGTGGTTCCACGAGAACGGTGTCCGGGCCGCGAAGTGGTGCGAGATCAAGGACTTCGTGCACCTGCACCTGACCGGCGCACTGATCAACGAGCACTCGTCCGGCTCCGGCACGGGCCTGATGAACGTCCACACCCTGCAGTGGCACGAGCCGTCGCTGGAGTTCGCCGGCGTCACCGCGGACCAGCTGCCGCCGCTGGTCGAGCCCACCCACTCGACGCCGTTGACGGCCTTGATCCCCGGACTGCGACCCGGCATCCCGGTGATCGTCGGCGGTGGCGACGGGCCGCTGGGCAACCTCGGCGTCGGCGCGGCCAGCCCCGGTGCGGGCGCGGTCTCGCTCGGCACGTCGGGCGCACTCCGCGTGGCGCAGCTGGGGCCAGGCGTCGACGACGAAGGACGCACGTTCAGCTACGCCATCGGCGAGGGCCTCTGGGTGCGCGGCGGCGCGATCAGCAACGGTGGTGTGGTCGCCCAGTGGGCCGCGGAGACGTTCGGCATCCCGGTCGGTGACCTGCTCGCCCAGGCCGCGGACGCCGACTCCGACGGGCTCGTGGCGCTGCCGTACCTGCTGGGCGAACGGGCACCGTGGTGGGACCCGACCGCGCACGCGGCGTTGCTCGGCCTCCGGCGCGAACACACCCCTCAGCAGATCACCAAAGCTCTGGTCGAGGGTGTGTGTCAGCAGCTGGCGCTCGTGCTGGACGCGGTGCCTCACGTCGAGTCGTTGCGAATCACCGGTGGTGCGTTCCGCGCTCCGATCTGGGCCCAGACCCTGGCGAACACGCTCGGCATGCCGTTGCACCTCACCGAGGACAGCGGCGGTTCGGCCGTGGGTGCGGCGCTGCTGGCGTGGCGGGCGCTGGGCGAGATCGAGTCGCTGACGGTCGACCTCGTGCGGCCGACGCAGACGATCACGCCGGACGAAGGGCTGGTCGAGAGGTACGCGAACGCACGTCCGTTCGTCGTGAAGGCCTACCGCGCACTGGAAGAGCTGTACGGCGAATCACATCGTTAGCAAAGAAAACCTTTTGCCATCCACGTGAGGATGGCGGTGTGGACCTCGCCCCCTTCAAACACGTCCTGATGCTGCCCAGAGTCCGTCCGTTCGCACTGTTGATGCTCTTCGCGAGGATGCCTCCGGCGGCCACGGGCGTGATCCTGACGCTGCACGTCGCGGTCACCCTGGACCGCGGCTACGGCGCGGCGGGACTGGTCGGCGCGGCGGGCACGATCGGCATGGGGCTCGGCGCCCCGCTGATGGGCAGGCTGGTCGACGCGCGCGGCCTGAGGCCGATGCTGGGCGTGAGCATCACGGCCTCGGCGGCGTTCTGGCTCACGGCGCCGCTGATGGGCTACTGGACGTTGCTGGTGACGTCGTTCCTGGTCGGGCTGCTCGGCGTGCCGATGATGTCGATCGGACGGCAGGTCATCACCGCGCTCGTGCCGGAGAGCCGGCGCCGCGTCGCGCTGTCCGTCGACTCGATCTCGGTCGAGCTGTCGTTCATGGGCGGGCCGGCGCTCGGCGTGTTCGTCGCGACGAAGTTCTCCACGAACGCCGCGCTGTGGTTCATCGGCGGCTCGATCCTGGTCGCCGGGGTGCTCCTGTACTGGGCGAACCCGCCGATGGTGCACGAGGACGAGGTCGTCGACGGCCCGCAGCCCCGCGTGTTCGAGTGGATGCGCGGACGGATCGTCGGCGTGCTGGTCGTGTGCGCCGGGGCGACGGTGTGCCTCGCGGGCATGGAGGTCTCGGCGATCGCCTCGCTGGAGCACATCGGCAAGCAGAGCTGGCTCGGCGCGGTGTTCTTCGCGATGTGCGCGGCGTCGATCGTCGGTGGCGTGGTCTACGGCGGCGTCAAGAGGGTGCCCAGCGTGCTGGTGCTGCTCGTCTTGATGGCCGCTCTGGAGATCCCGGTGGGCCTGGGCGATGGCAACGTGCTGCTGCTGTGCCTGCTCCTCGTGCCGATGAATCTCATGTGCGCGCCGTTGATCGCAGCCTCCGGTGAACACATCAGCAGGCTTGCGCCGCCCACGGCCCGTGGCCTGGCAATCGGCCTGCAGGGGTCGGCGTTCACCGTCGGCAACGCGATCGGCGCACCGATCGCCGGCGTCGCGATCGACCGAGCGGGAGCGCCTGCGGGGTTCGCGATCGTCGGCGTGATCGGACTGCTGGTCGCGGGTGTCGCCTGGGTGCTCTCGCGGCAGAACAAACCCGTTGCCAGCCAGGTGACGATGTCCTCGTGAACCTCGCCCCGTTCAAGTCGGTCCTGGCGCTGCCGGGGGTTCGTCCCCTGATGCTGCTGATGCTGTTCGCCAGGATTCCCCCGACGGCGGCGGGCGTCACGGTGACGCTGCACGTCGTCACCACGCTCGACAAGGGCTACGCGGCGGCCGGCACGGTCGGCTTCGCGACCATGATCGGCCTCGGGCTCGGGTCGCCGTTGATGGGCAAGCTGGTCGACACCAAGGGTCTGCGGTTCGTGCTGGCACTGAGCCTGCTCGAGGGTGCCTTCTGGGTGACGGCGCCGCTGATGGACTACTACGTGCTGCTCGTGCTCGCGTTCGCCAACGGGCTCGTGGCGGTGCCGGTGATGTCGATCGGACGGCAGGCGCTCACCGCGATCGTGCCCGAACCGCAGCGCAGGCCCGCGTTCTCACTCGACTCGATCTCGGTCGAGCTGTCGTTCATGGTCGGGCCCGCCGCGGGCGTGCTGATCGCGACGAAGTTCTCGACCGGGACGGCGCTGATCACGATCGGCGTGGCGATCCTGACCGCGAGCGCGGTGCTGTTCCTCGTGAACCCGGTGCTGCTGCACGAGGACGACGTGGCCGAGGGCCCGCCGCCTCCGTTGCGGCAGTGGCTGCGCGGGCCGATGATCGCGGCGTTGATCATTCCGTTCGGCGCCACGATGGTGTTGTCCGGCATGGAGATCTCGGCCATCGCCTCGCTGGAGCGCTCGGGGCAGCAGAGCTGGCTCGGCCTGGTCTTCGTGGTGATGTGCGCGGCCTCGGCCCTCGGCGGGCTCTTCTACGGCAGCCTCAAACGGGTGCCGAGCGGTGTGTTCCTGTTGGCGTGCATGGCTTTGCTGGAGATACCGGTCGGCGTCGGCGACGGCAACGTGTGGTTGCTGGCGCTCGCGTTGATCCCGATGAACCTCGCCTGCGCCCCGACGATCACGGCGTCGTCCGAGCAGATCGCCAAGAACGCCCCACCCACGGCCCGCGGGCTCGCGCTGGGACTGCAGGGCTCCGCCTTCACGTTCGGCGTCGCGGCCGGCCAGCCGCTCGCGGGGATCGCCGTGGACCACAGCGGACCCCCGCTCGGCTTCGTCGTCGCGGGCGTGGCCGGCCTGCTGGTCGCCGGCGTCGGCTGGGTGCTGTCACGCCAGCGTCAGGCGGTCTCCTCCACGTCCTGAGCGGAGTTGGCCAGCGCGAAACCGGTCCGCAGCGCACCGACGGCTTCGGACACCGCCTCGCGGAAGATCCCGCCGACGCCGAGCACGTTCGCGAAGCCGTGGAACAGGCCTTCGTGCCGGCGCAGCACGACCGGCACGCCGTCGGCGGCCAGGCGTTCCGCGAAGGCCTCACCCTCGTCGCGCAACGGGTCGTAGCCCGCGGTCGCGATGTAGGTCGGCGGCAGGTTCGACAGGTCCTCGGCCAGCAGGATCGACAGACGCGGGTCGTGCCGGTCCTTGCCGCCGGGCGTGTACTGGTCGAGGAACCAGTCCATCTTCTCGTCGGTCAGGAAGAACCCGTTGCCGAAGATCTCACGCGACCGGCGGCGCACCGACGCGTCCACGCCGGGGTAGAAGAGCAGCAGGAACGCGAGGTCGATCTCAGCGTTGTGAGCCGTGACGGCGGCCAGGTTGCCACCCGCGCTGTCGCCGCCGAGCGCGATCCGCTTCGGGTCGATGCCCAGGTCCTCCGCCTTCGCGACGGCGTAGCGCAGCACCTCGGCGGCGTCGTCGGCCGCGGTGGGGAACGGGGCCTCCGGGGCGAGCCGGTAGTCGGCCGCGAGCACCCGGATGCCGGCTTCCCTCGCGAGGAACCGGCAGAGGTTGTCGTGGCTCTCCAGGCTGCCGGTCACCCAGCCGCCACCGTGGTAGAAGATCAGCAAAGAGGAGCCTTCTGCGAGGCCGTCCGGCGTGTAGAGGCGCCCGGCGATCTCCCCGATCGTGAGATCGCGTGAACCCACTCCGGTGATCTTCGGACCGGAGACGAGCTTCGAACTCAACTCCAGGTCCAGTCGGCTCTCGGATGCTGTCCTCGTGCGCCACTCCGTCCCGGTCAGCTGCTGCAGCCTGAGCAGCAACTGAGCCTCCGGATGCAGGTCCTGGCCGTCCAGACGGATCGGGGCACCGGCGATGAGGCGGCGCACAGGGCCGGGAAGACCGAACGCGAAGCGCAGAGCACCGGCCATCACGGCCGCCTGGAAGTTCGACATGTGGTGCAGGTTACTCGCGAGTAGTGCTGGATCTCCAGGTAGCTGGAGGTGGAAGGATCGTTGGCATGACGGTGACGGTGGTGGGCATCGGCGGCTCGATCAGGTCCGACTCGCAGTCCGAACGGGCGCTGCGAGTGGCTCTGGAGGGCGCTCGTGAGCTCGGTGCGCAGACGATCCAGTACAGCGGACCCGACCTGGTGCTCCCGTTCTACGACCCGTCGGTCCCGGACCGCACGGACGTGGCTCTCCGGATGGTCGAGGACCTGCGGCGGTGCGACGGCGTGATCGTCGTGTCGCCCGGCTACCACGGCACCGTGTCCGGCCTGGTCAAGAACGCCCTCGACTACATCGAGGACCTGCGCGACGACGACCGCCCGTACCTCGACGGGCGCGCGGTCGGCACCATCACCGCCGCGTACGGCTGGCAGGCCGCGGTGAACACGCTCGCGGCGGTTCGCTCGATCGTGCACGCGCTGCGGGGCTGGCCGACGCCGCTGGGCTCCGCGATCAACTCCGCGCAGGTCAAGTTCGACGGCGACGGCGCCTGCTCGGACGCCGACGTCGACCGCAACCTGCGGATGATCGGCCGCCAGGTGGCCGAGTTCGCGCTGCGTCGTCCCATCTCGGACGTGAACTGAGTCACGAAGGGGCATTTGAGTCGCGCACGATGCGTTCTCCCTCAGTGAAAGGCTTTGACCACTGACTCAAGGGAGAGCGGAATGGAAGCGCTGTACACGGCTGAGGCGACTGCTTATGGCGAAGGCCGCAACGGCGAGGTGCGTTCCTCCGACGGTGTGATCGACGAGATCCTGTCGGTCCCGAAGGAGATGGGCGGCCCCGGCGGCGACGCGACCAACCCCGAGCAGCTCTTCGCAGCCGGTTACTCGGCGTGCTTCAACTCCGCTATCGCAGCAGTCGCGCGCGCAGGGAAGATTCAGGTCGCTTCTTCTGAGGTAACCGCCAAGGTGGGGATCGGCTCCAACGGCACCGGCGGCTTCCAACTGGCCGTCGAGCTCGCGGTGAAGATCCCCGGACTCGACCAGGCGGTCGCGGAAAAGCTCGTCGAGCAGGCCCACCAGGTCTGCCCGTACTCGAACGCGACGCGCGGCAACATCGAGGTGGCGCTCACCGTCACCGTCTGAGGAGGCGCGTTTCACCATGGCCAAGAACCCGATCACCAGCCCGCTCGCTGACGCCGACCGCGACGCGGTAGGAGCCATCCTGCAGGCGACCCTGGTCGACCTCGTCGACCTCTCCCTGATCGGGAAGCAGGCGCACTGGAACGTGATCGGCAAGAACTTCCGCAGCGTCCACCTTCAGCTCGACGAACTGGTCGTCCTGGCGCGCAACGCCGCCGACCAGGTCGCCGAACGCGCGGCAGCTCTCGGCGTCACGCCGAACGGCACGGCGAAGACCATCGCCGCGTCGTCCGGCGTGCCCGAGATCGAGTCCGGCTGGCTGAAGGAGGACCAGGTCGTCACGTCGATCACGTCTTCACTGGCGTCGCTGATCTCCCGCATGCGCTCCCGCATCGACGAGACCGACAAGCCCGACCTCGTCACCCAGGACCTGCTGATCGGCATCACGCAGGAACTGGAGCAGGCGCACTGGATGTGGCAGGCCCAGGCGGCCTAGCTCGACATAAGCAGACGGATGGCCCGTTCCTCGACGGAACGGGCCTCGTCGACTTTCCGGGCCAGTTCGTCGTAGTCACCACCCCTGGCGATCTCCGACCAAAGCCTGCCGGACTCCCGGAACTCCTGTGCACCAGGAAGCCCGGTCTCAATCAGGAACTCCGCGTACAGCGGCCGCGTGGCACCCGGCGCCGTGTACTCGACCTCCAGACAGTCGTGCAGCCGCTGCGCTGCGAACCCGGGATCGTCGGCCCACCGCTGGGCCCAGCCCTTCTTCCCCTTGTCGCGCAACTGCTCCGCGAGCTTGCGCATACCGGAGAAGCCGAAGTTCACGTCGAAGTTGTTGCCGAGCACCGGCCCCGTCAGGTGCTCGCACGTCATCCGCACGGCCGCGGCGACGTCCGGCTCACCCCGCCGCTCACCGATGCTGATCATCTCGTGCTTGCCCTGTCCCCAGCTCGTCATGAACTCGGCGAGCGGCTGCACGTGCGTGCCGCGGTTGTGCACGGCGACGGTGTCGCCGTCCGTGCCGAGCACCCCGACCGGGTGCTTCGCCTTGCCCAGCAGGCAGATCACCGGCCCGTCAGCTGACCGCAACTGCTGCTCGGCCTTGCGCGCCGAGGAGGTGCTCGTGACTTCGTGCGCGATGCCGGCATGCATGAGCGCGGTCGGGATGAACGGCGCAGGATGGTGCCGCGCGACGATCGTCATCGTGGGCGTGTGCCCCTTGTACTCGAACACGAAGTACATGAACCCGATGCCACCGGCGAGCCCGGCCAGCATCGCCTCGGACCACTCGTCGTCGAGCACCTCCCGCAACAACCAGGAGTCGTGCATCTGCCCAGCGGGCCGCGCGTCCTTGAGAACGTGCCTGCGCGCGGTGGTGTAGGACTCGCCGGTGCGCTCCATCCGGGCGCGAACCAGGCGCTTGAACGACTTCTGCTCGGTCATGGCGTGCCTTCCGCGGACGCGCACAAGCCGTTCCCCACGCCTGGCTCTGCTCGTCCGGGCTGCGTTCGTGCACACGACGGACACGACTGACCGGCGCCGGGAGGACAGGAGTCCCCTTTGCCTCCGCAACGCCGGTCAGCGTGGGTGACCGATCAGGAGGTGAGGCGCTCGGCAGCGCCGTCACCCAGATTACTTCGAGAGATGCCGCCTTGCGAAGTCCACCTCGGCCGCCGTCTGCCGGATCGTCTCGGCGACGACCAGCGAGCCGTGGCCTGCGTCGTAGCGGTACATCTCGTAGGTGTGGCCGCGAGCCGCGAGGGCGTCGAGGTAGTTGTCGATCTGCCGGATCGGGCAGCGCGGGTCGTTCTCGCCGGCGAGGATCAGCACCGGAGCGGTGACCTGGTCCACGTACGTGAGCGGCGAGCACTCCTCGTACAGCTCGGGCAGCTCCTCCGGGGAGCCGCCGAACAACGCGCGGTCGAACGCGCGCAGCGGTTCCATCTCGTCCTCGTAGGCGGCGAAGTAGTCCGCGACGGGGACGCCCGCGACGCCGACGGCCCAGCGTTCCGGCTGGGTGCCGATGCCGAGCAGGGTCAGGTAGCCGCCCCACGAGGCGCCGTTGAGCACCGACTTCGCCGGGTCGGTGAGTCCGGACTCGACTGCCCAGTCGTGGACTGCGGCGATGTCCTCGAGTTCGGTGAGGCCCGGCCTGCCCTCGATGGCGTCGCGCCACTTCGAGCCGTAGCCGCTGGAACCGCGGTAGTTCACGTGCACGGTGGCGAACCCGGCGTCCAGCCAGACCGCGCGGTAGGCGGAGAAGCGGTCCTCGTCGGACGAGTGCGGGCCGCCGTGGATCAGGAAGACGGTCGGGAACGGGCCCTCGCCCTCGGGCTTCGAGACCAGCGCGTGCACGTCGCCGACGAACACGTCCTCCAGCTTGTGCGACGTCGCGGGCACGGCGCCCTGCGGCTCGACCAGCACGCGCTCGGTGCCGTCGGTGGCCAGTGCGCGGATGACCGTGGACCTCTCGGCGGACGACCAGGAGTACTCGATCGTGCCGTCCGGCCGCACGCCCGCCGAGCCGATCACGCCGGGCGCGGTGTCCAGAGTGGACAGCTCGCCGGTCGCGAGGTCGTAGCGGTGCACGGTGTTGCGGGCGTGGTGCGTGTGCACGACCAGCAGTGCGGACGCGTCCGGGTACCAGTCGGCGGCGACCTCGCCCGGCAGGTCGAGGACGATCTCCTGCTCGGTGCCGGCGGCGACGTCCCAGATCAGCAGCTCCTCGCGGCCGCGGCGCTCGTGCAGCACCAGCAGTCGCTGGTCGCCGCGCACCGGGCTGAACGAGATGGCGTCGAGGCCCTTGCCCTTGCCGTCCCACTTCTCGGCGATCGTCTCGCCGGTCTCCGCGTTGAGCGCGCGCAGGGCCATGTGCCGGTTGTCGCCGTGCTCGGAGTGCGCGATCACGACGATCGACTCGTCCTTGGCCATCGCGGTGACGCCGGCGTCGTTGACGTGCTGGTAGAGCACCTCGCTCCGGCCGTCGCGCGTCAGCCAGACCGTGGTGCCGTCGTCCGTCGACGCGGCCACGGCCGTGACGGTGCGGCCGATCTCCAGACCCGCCGGGTAACCGGCCGTCACGTCCGCGACCGCGGGCTCGGCCTTGCTGCCGTCGGCCTTGAACGGCTCACGGACCCAGACGCCGAACTCGTCGCCGTCGTGGTCGTCGAACCACCAGATCTCGGTGCCGTCCGGGTTCAGCGTGGCGTGCGACGTGCCGTTCGGGCGGTCGGTGACCTTGCGGTGCTCGTCCGTCGCGCGGTCCCAGGCGTAGATCTCCCACACGCCACTGGCGTTGGAGACGTACAGGGTGCGGTCCGGAGCGTCGTCGGCCCAGCCGGGCAGGCTCATCCGCGGAGCGGTGAACCGCTCACGCCACCGGGTCTCGGCGGCCGGGTCTTCGAAGAGCTGTTCCGGAATGGTGGGAGAAGGGTGCGTGGTCACGGTTCAACACTAGAGTCAGAGCCTGCTTCTAGGGGGATCGCAGATGACACAACCACCACAGTGGGGTGCGCCACCACACCGTCCGGCACCTGGTCACGGGTACCACCAGCCGCCGCAGCAGCACTGGCCCCAGCAGGGCCCGCCGCCGCAACAGGGCCCGCACTTCCAGCCGCCGCAACAGGGCCCGCACTTCCAGCCACCACAGCAAGGCCCGCACTTCCAGCCACCACAGCAAGGCCCGCACTTCCAGCCGCCACAGCAGTGGCCGCAGCAAGGCCCGCCGTTCCAGCCCGGCCCGCCGCCCGGCTGGCTGCCGCCGAAACCGTCGCAGCTCACCCTGCTCGCGGTGCTGAACTGGATCCTGGCCGTCGGCATGCTGGTGATCGCGGCCTTCGTGATCATGAGTTTCCTGATGTCCGGCGGCACGCTGCTGATCGGCATCCTGCTCGCCGCCGTCATCGCGGGCTTCGGCCTGCTGAACGCGCTGGGCGCGATGTCGATCAACCACCCGCACTTCCCGAACACGGTCGCCTCGCAGATGGCCGGCGGCTTCACGGGGCTGGTGCTGCTGGTGGCGCTGGTCCGCTCGGTCCGCCGCGGCGTTGCCGAACTGGTGCCTTCGACGGCGTCGGCCATCCTGCTGGCGCTGTGCGTGCTGAGCCTCGTGCTGGCGACCCGCCCGGCCGTGAAGCGGTGGATTGTGGCAAAGCACCAGCACTCTTTGTCACAAGGTCACAGACCGCGAAACCGCCGCTGATCAGTTGAATCGAGCCAGAAATTCTAGGTGCGCGGTCCGGCGAGAGTTAACGTGATGGCATGTCCGACACGATGGAGCGCCTCGCCGGAGCCGCGACGTTGGAGGAAGTGCAACGGTTCGTCCGCACAACGGCCAGGTCTTCGCTGGTAGCGCACGGTGCGACGTTGGTGCTGCTCGACGGCGACCTCTGCTACTACGCGGACGAGGACTCGATGAGTCCGCTGTGGAAGGGCCAGCGCTTTCCCGCCGTGAACTGCATCAGCGGGTGGGCGATGTTGAATCGTCAAACCGTGGCGATCAGGGACATCCGCGTCGATTCGAGGATTCCTCAAGAAGCGTATCGGCCGACCTTTGTGCGGAGCCTGCTGATGGTTCCGATCCTGCGCCCGGAACCGATCGGCGCCATCGGCTGCTACTGGGCCGTCCCGCACACCGCGACCCCCGCAGAGACCGAAACGCTGGAGTCGCTGGCCCTGGCCGCCGGCGAGGCCCTCGAACGGTTCCCGGAAGGCCTGCCCGCGCGGGGCTTCATCAGCTGAGTCAGCTCACGTGCCGGAAGTGCCGCAGCGCCAACGGCTGCTGCAGGTATGAGTCCTCGTCCGGGAACGTCACCGGATCGGTGCGCCACCCAGGACCCGCGTAGCTCTCCAACGCCTGCTCATCGCGCCACCGGCTCACGTACCGCACGCGCAGCGGGTCGTCGACGTCGACGAGCACCTCGTGCCCCAAGAGCCCGTCGTAGATCTCGGGAAACCCCTTCACGAGGTCTCGCACCCGTGCGACGAACTCCTGCTCCCGGCCCGGCTTCACCAGGGCCTCGGACACCCGCGTCAGCATGGCGCCAAGCCTATTGGCGGCCGAGCTCCTCGTCGAAGATCTGGTCGACCTTGCGCGAGGCGCGCGACAGCGCCCTGATCGCGAAGAAGACCACGATGAAGCCGACGGCCACGACGGCCGTCACCCAGGCCGAAGTGAGCATGTAAACGATCCCTAAGGACTGCAGCACCACAACTGCCTTGGCCGCAATGACGATCCACGACCTGTGAGACGGATGGGCGGCGGAGGCGGAGTCCATCACAAACATCTCCCGACATATTCCACGGTGGCTGAACCACTGCCTTCGTCGTTTGGATCAAGACAGCCGTTACGCACCGTGAGTTGAACCGTCAACCTTCACTCGTAAGGGTTAACGCCACATGCAGGTTTCGTAAGGTTTGGCGCAGAATGATGGCACTGCGTCATGGAAGAACGGTCCCTTCTGCGGCCGCCCGTGTCGAGGCCCGTCACACGATCGGGTGGCTTATCGGGAATGTTGATGTCTTTTTCCGTCACCGGGAGGGACCTTCGGCCCTAGAGGAGGCGGGCCTCCACCTGAGCGATCTAGGCAGACAAAAGCTGAGACAAATTCACGATCCGATGGAATCTCTAGTCTCGTCGTGCGAGCGGCGTTACGGCCTCGGTGGGCGTCCTCCGGCCAACGGCTGCCGGGGCGCGGCGGCTCTCCCCGGATTTCTCCCGAAACGGCTGCAAAAACAAATCAGCCCCTGTCCGCATTTCTGCGGCAGAGGCTGATTTGTTTTATTCAGTCGGGGTGACAGGATTTGAACCTGCGACCTCTTCGTCCTGAACTAAGTCCACTAGTCGTTGTGGCCTGCAGGTCTACTCATCTTTGCTGGTCAAGGCGTAGGTTCCTGTTGGTCTATGTCAGTGTCTGAGGCGTCCGATCGTGGGTATCTCTCCCAGATTTCTCCCGAGGGATCTCGGATGAGCCTCCTGGGTAAGATCGTGTCCTCGCTCAACTCGGCCCTGCGAAGCTGGCCCGGTGTCACCACGGCCCTTGTTAAATCTGCACCTTGCAGTTGTGCTCCTGTCAGATTCGCGCTCTGAAGCTGCGCCATCGTCAGATTCGCGCTTTGGAGCTGTGCGTCCGACAGATCCGCGTGCTGAAGGTCTGCTCGTCGCAGCTTTGCTCCCTGGAGTTGTGCTGCCCGCAGGTCCGTGTGCTGGAGTCGCGCCCGCGTCAGGTCCGCGTGCTGGAGCTGCGCCATCCACAGGTCCGCACTATCGAGTTGCGCCCTCAGCAGGCGCGCACGTTGAAGGCCTGCGCCCCTCAGGTCCGCGTTTTGCAGTTGTGCCCCTGACAGGTTCGCGCCCTCAAACTGTGCTCCTAACAGTTCGGCGTTCTCGAGCCGAGCGTCTTCGAGGTGTGCGCGCTTGAGGTGCAGGTCTCGGAAATTGATCGAATTCGGCTCACACCTGGAGCGGTTTGGGCGCTTACCGAGCGCGGTAAGCGCGGCCTGTACGTCCGGCGCAGGCTCGCGCGGCAGCTCTGGATTGTCTGACCCGATCGGTGGGTGCATCCACTGTGGCTCCTCCGTCGACTCCACAATCCGGCGGGGCGCTTGATCGCGAATGAAGGCGATCAGGACCTCCACTACGTCTCCGTTATGATCGGGTGAGTCACGCATGACGTGCTCCAACGCGTGAACTCCGCCGATACGGACGTACAACTCGTCTGAGCCGAGCCGTTCAAGCGCCTTGGTGAACCGCTCAGTGACCTGTCCACGGTGCGCGAGGCGGTAGTTCCGCGCGGTGTAGAGCAAACCTGTACCGACAACCAGAGCACCACCAATGGAGATCACAATCAAGCGCGCGTTGTGTTCAGCAGGCAGACGCTGTTCCGGGGCTGCTTTGGTCAAGAGGTCCTGGTTGACCAGAAACTCAGGCGCGCGCCATATCGCGAGCACGTACAGGGCGAGAACACCTAAGCCACCTAGTACCAGTGCTCCAGTTCGAGCGAGCTGAACAGGACGGCGGAGAGTTTCGGCCACGCCACAAGGTCGAACCATGATCGGTCCTCGTTACCTAGACGAGTAAGTCCTAAGTCTGGGCGGTGTCTGAAGACGGACGAAGGGTGTTCAAGATCCGTTTGTGACGACAGACCTGAACACCCTTCTGACCGCACTTTACGTCAAGATCGATGACCACTTGGGCAGGGCCGCCCGGACCGGTCGGCCACCACGGCTGACCGACGCCGAACTGCTCACCCTCGCCGTCGCCCAGGCCATGCTCGGTATCCGTTCCGAGGCCCGCTGGCTACGGTTTCTACCTCGTCATCTGCCTGGCGCTTTCACTTACCTGCCACAGCAATCCGGCTACAACAAGCGCCTGCGCACCGCGGTCCCGCTGCTCAAGCACATCATCCGTGTGCTCGCGCTCGACACCGATCTGTGGACCGACGCGACCTGGGTGGTCGACTCGACCCCGGTCGAGTGCGCCCGCTCCCGCGAAGCGGCGAAACGCTCCGAACTGGCCGGCTGGGCCGGCTACGGCTACTGCTCGTCGCATTCACGGTTCTTCTGGGGCCTGCGCCTGCACCTGGTCTGCACCCCGGCCGGGTTGCCGATCACCTGGGCCCTGGCCAACCCGAAACTCGACGAACGCCAGGTACTGATGGCGATCCTGGACCACGACCCGTCCGTGCTGGCCAACCGGCCCGGTCTGCTGATCATCGCGGACAAGGGCTACGTCTCCCGCGAACTGGACGCGTTCCTGGCCGAACGCGGAGTCCGGCTGCTACGCCCGTCCTATCGCAACCGCACCCCACACCCGGCCCAGCACCTGCTCAAACCCGTCCGCCAACTCATCGAGTCGGTCAACGACACCCTCAAAGGCCAGCTCGACCTCGAACTGCACGGCGGCCGCACCATCGACGGCGTCACCGCCCGCATCGCCCAACGCCTGCTCGCACTGACCGCCGCGATCTGGCACAACCGCGCCACCGGCCAGCCCACCACCCGATCCCTGATCGCCTACGACCACTGATCAGTTTAGGACTTACTCGTCTAGGCGATGTCTGGTGCCCGCCGCACGGCTCATGATCTCTTCAGAGGGACACAACCCACCGCTACGCTGGGGTTCGACATCCTCGCCGGATGCTGGCCTCCGGTTTGGCCACCGGGGGGCATCGGCGGGGACACATCCGGCGATGAGGTGGACCTACGGTGACGTCGGGTTTTCCAGACCCTGCACACACCACGATCGGGCAGCGCATCAAGCGGGCGCGTGGACGTGCCGGCATGTCCCGCCCAATCCTCGGTGGTCTGATCGACAGGAGCACAGAGTGGGTGAAGGCGGTCGAGAACGGCCGACTGCAAGCACCGCGCCTGCCGATGCTGCTCCGCATCGCGCACGCCTTTGGTGTGCAGGATCTCGCTGACCTCACCGGCAACGGCCATGCCGTGCCGGTCTCCGTGTTCGCGGGAGAGCGGCACATGGCGCTCACCGCCGTACAGGCCGCGCTGACTGACTACCACCTGCTTGGCGACGCCCCGCCGCCGAGTGTCGCGCACCTCGCGGTACGCCTTGAACAGGCATGGCAGGTGCGGCACGCGAGCCCCGATCACCGCACGCAGCCGGTCTGCTTCTTCATGGCCTGATTCGGGATGCACAGCGCGCCGTGCGGGTAATCCGCGGTGGTGTGCCGATGCAGCTCGCCGCGCACTGGCGTCGAAACGGGTTCGCGACGTGGCTTTTCAAGCCTGCTGCGACTGGTTGGTATCCGGCGAAAGCGCCGCGCGCGGCATAACCGGTGCCGATCCTTGGCAACCCGTTCCCAGGGGTGCCAGCACGAGGACGAGGTGCCGCTGCTCGCGCGGACGCAAGTTGGCTGCCGGTGGCGGCTGGCCTCACGCCGCACGGTCTCCGTCACACGCACAAGACGCTGCTTGTCGAACTGGGCGTAGCAAGGCCGCTTCAGGATGAGCGACTGGGGCACCTGGACGGCACCGTGCAGGGTCGCTACTCGCACGTGACACAGACGATGCGGGATCGGCTCATGTCAGACCTGGAGGAGGTCTGGGAGCAAGCGCTGGAGTTGCGGCGGGCGATGAGCCCAGGGTCGCCGGTCGTGGCGCTCGACAGGCTTCTCAGGTCCGCTCGAGGCCGTGGCCTCACGCCTCCGGGGGAATCGACAAGATTTTCTGCGGAGGTAGGGCGCGTGCTGATGTGGGACGCATCATGATGGCCCTGACCTGCTGGAACGCTCGCTTTGAAAGGCCAGTGCCGTTGGCGCCCTATGGCACGCCATCGCGGCCATAGGGCTCACTTTTGATCATGAAGGGGAGGTTGTTTAACCAGGCTGGGCGGACGACACTGTGGCCAGGACCGCAGTAGATAGCCCGTCTGAGTGATCCGGTGGCCGAAGTAACAGACGTGCCTGCACGTATCGATAGGTTCACCGGTCGGTGGTGGTGCCATCCTGGACGTGAGGGATGCAGAAGCCGAGGGGAGGTCAACGTGGGATCAGAGGCAGCAGAAGACCTAGCTGTGATCAATGTGGAATTGAAAGGTCCGCACGGACAGATCGACCCTCGTGCGGTCGCCGAAGCGATAGTTGCGTTGGACAAGGTCCTCCGGAGCCTTCCGCAAGATGAGCCGACACCGTTGGCCATTAGCAGCCTCTCCGTAGGCAGTGCCAAGATCGGAATCCGTGCTACGGAGCGCGTTGCTGGCGTGATGCGCGATGGGCTTCGGGACTTGTTCCACGAGGCTTTGGTTCCACGAGGCTGGTCGGTCGAGACCGTGGCTAGCCTTTTGGAGCTCGATCAGGTGCGCAAGCGTGCAGGCGTTGAAGGGATCTGGCTACGGATCGATGACGCGCTTGCGCCGCTTGATGAGCAACTCGCTTCGCATGCACGAGACAGCATCAAACCTCCGGCGCCTTCACTGGGCTCTGTGCGTGGTGAGTTGTACCGATACAACGGCCACCAACACACAGCCGCACTTCGTGACTACCGAACCAAAGGGATCGTGACCGTTACCTTCCCGACTGCGCTGGCGGCCGACGTGCGGGGCGCGTTGGACCAGGAAATCGAAGCCTGGGGTCGACTCACGCGAAACATTTACGATCAGGTCGAGTCCATTGAGCTCGAGGGTCTGACTTCGGTGGAGACCCCCGAGTCACGGGTGTCGCTGGACGACGTGATCGGCTTGTTCGGTTCTGACTGGACAGAAGGAATGGACTCCGTGGACTGGGTTAGGCGGCAGCGTGGCTAAACCACCACCACCGCTCGTGGTGGTCGACAGCTGCGTGATCGTCGATGTGCTTGCTCCAACCGACACGGATCGGCACGCCAGGTCCGTTCAGCTCCTTCGTCTCGACGGCCAGCAGCACCGTGTTCTGCTGCCAGCTCTGGTGATCGCTGAGATCGCAGGAGCTGGCCAGATACGAGGTGATGAGGGCGGAGCCGCCGAGCGCAAGCGGAGGATCGCGTTTGCGCACCAGTGGATCAAGGACAGCGAGTACCTCGTTGCTGACATCACTGAGCGCGTCGCAGGACAAGCCGCACGTCTGGCGACGGATCACAACCTGAAGGGCGCCGATGCCTGCGTTGTTGCGGTGGCTCTGGCGTGGAAGTGCCCCAAGCTCTACACGTGGGATGGCGGAATCTTGAAGATCGCTGACACGATCCCAGGGCTTTCGGTCGAGCAACCGTCAGCGCACGGCCAGGGAGCGATCTTCTAGCCGCGTCCCGCGCCGTGGATCCCTGGCGCGGCCATACGGCCCGCTGGCGAGCTACCTGCACAACTATGACGAGCCTTGCCGTTAACGACGCTTAGCGGGCTTCTCGGGGTGCTCCGCGCGCTGCTGAAGTGACCTTCTGGGGAGTTGTTCTCCCAAATTTCTCCCAAACCGGCCCAGAAAGACCCTGAAACACAAATCAGCCCCTGTCCACATCTACTGTGGACAGGGGCTGATTTGCATCTATTTCACATCGGGGTGACAGGATTTGAACCTGCGACCTCTTCGTCCCGAACGAAGCGCGCTACCAAGCTGCGCCACACCCCGGCTGGGAACATGTAGAACTCTACATCATGTCCGCGCCAGCTCCGAATCGGACCCCCTCATTCCGCCCCTGACCAGGCGTAACGGGCCTCGGAACGAGGGTCAGCAGGGAAGCCTCCGGAGGGCAGCAGAAGCGCACCGGCGCGTACGGCGAAGTGCCCATGCCGGCGGACACGTTCATCCACATGTGCGAACCCCAGCGCGAAACGCCACGGGCTCGGCCGCGGTCCAATTCGCAGTTCGTCACAACGGCGCCGTAGAACGGGATGCGCAGCTGGCCGCCGTGGGTGTGGCCGGCCATCACGAAGTCGTAGCCGTCGGCCGCGAACGGGTCCAGGACGCGCGGTTCGGGGGAGTGCGTGACGCCCAGCCTCAGTGCCGCGGACGGGTCCGGGGTGCCGGCGATGTCGGCGTAGCGGTCGCGCTTCAGGTGCGGGTCGTCGAGGCCCGCGCAGAAGATGGCCTGGCCGTTCACCATGATGGTCTTGCGCAGGTGCGTGAGGTCTTCCCAGCCTCGTTCGATCATGCCTGCGCGCAGGTCGCGCCACGGGAGCGTCACGCCGTGGATGCGCTTGGTCTTGGAGGACGGCAGCAGGTAGCGCACCGGGTTCTTGAGCTTGGGCGCGTAGTAGTCGTTGCTGCCGAACACGAACACGCCCGGCTTGTCGAGCAACGGGCCGAGCGCGCGCAGGGTGCCGGGGACGGCGTCCTTGTGCGCGAGGTTGTCGCCCGTGTTGACCACGAAGTCCGGGTTCAGGTCGGCCAGGGCGGCGACCCAGCGCTGCTTCGACACCTGGTTCGGCGTCATGTGCAGGTCCGAGATGTGCAGCACGCGGATCGGCTTGGCGCCGGGGGACAGGACCGGCACCGTGGCGGTGCGCAGAGTCCAGTGCCTTCTCTCGATTCCCGCCGCGTACGCGACGGTCGCGGCGCCGAGAGCGGTCGTGGCGAGGAGGGCGCGGCCCAGCTTGTTCACGCGTCAAGGGTACGGAAGGGCGGTAACTCGATCGGCGCGGCATCCGGCGGGCGGTACCGTTCTGCCTCATGGCGGAGTTGAAGACGCGACTGCAGAACGACCTGACCGTGGCGATGAAGGCCAGGGAGACGGTCACGGCCGGTGCGCTGCGGATGGCGCTCACGGCCGTCACGAACGAGGAGGTCTCGGGCAAGCAGGCCCGTGAGCTCAGTGACGACGAGGTCGTGAAGGTCCTCTCGCGCGAGGCGAAGAAGCGCAAGGAGGCCGCGGAGGCCTTCGACGGTGCCGGCCGGACCGAGAAGGCCGAGCTGGAGCGCCAGGAGCTCGCCGTGCTGGAGGTCTACCTCCCCAAGCAGCTCGACGACGCCGAGCTGGCGTCCATTGTGGACAAGGCGTTCGACGCCGTGGCCGCGCAGCTCGGTGAGGCGCCGGGGCAGAAGCAGATGGGCCAGGTCATGAAGGCCGTCAACGCCGAGGTCGCCGGCCGCGCCGAGGGTGGCCGGGTGGCCGCCGCGGTGAAGGCCAAGCTGGCCGGCTGACACGAGTGTGCCGCAGCGGCCCGGCCGCTGCGGCACCCCGACTCAGAACGCCTTGTCGACCGCGTCCGCGAACTCGCCCATCGACCCGAACTCCAGGTCGTAGCTGAAGTCCTCGGTCGGCTTCGGCGTCGCGCCCCAGCCCGGCCGGTCGTGCCGCCGGTTGATCCACACGGATCGCAGCCCCTCGCGCTTGGCCGGCACGTGGTCGTGGAACAGGCTCTGCGCCACGTGCAGCAGTTCCGAACGCTCGATCCCCAACGACTCGAGCGTGGTGTCGAGCGCGCGGAAGTGGTTCTCGGCGGGCTTGTACGCGCCGACGTCCTCCGCGGTGATGATCGCCGCGAAGTCCCCGCGCAGCTGCCGGTTGCTCCCGGCGAAGCCTTCGCGGTGCACGTTGGACAGAATGATCAACTTGTAGTGGGAAGCCAGGCGCGCCAACGCGTCCGCTGAATCCGGGAACGCCGGCCAGTCCGGAACGGACGAGCCCAGTCGCCGCGCCCACTCGTCACTCACCTCGCGGCCCAGGTCGGAACCGGCCTGCCGGAACGCGGCGGCCAGCACGTCCGGGTACAACGCGAACTCGGCCGTCCCCACCTCGGCTTCGGCCGAGGCGTAGGCGAGCAGCAGTTCCTCGTCGGACAGTGACAGTCCCTGTTCCCGCGCCCACGGCGAGAGCACCGCGATGAGCCCGGCCTCCCAGTCGATGAGCGTGCCGTAGCAGTCGAAGCTGAGCGCCTTGAACGTCGTCAGGTCCATGCCGACTAACTGTAGTACAGTTCAACTGTAGGGCAACTGGTTAAACTGGCCACATGTCAGCCCTCGACGGCCTCGAAGTGCGCCGCACGACCACGGCTCAGCAGCTCGCCGACGGCCTCTCCGAACGGATCATGGCCGGTGCCTTCGGCCCTGGTCACAGGCTCAGGGAGAGCGCGATCGCGGCCGAGCTGGGCGTCGCGCGCAACACCATCCGCGAGGCCGTCCGCATCCTGGAGCTCACCGGCCTGGTCCGCTACGAGGTCAACCGCGGCGCCGTCGTCATCGCGCCCACCCCGGAGAAGATCGAGGCGCTCTACACCGCCCGCGAACGCCTCGAAACGGCGGCGGCGATCCGCGCGCCGCGCCCCGAGCAGCTCGAAGCGATCACCAGGGCGTTCGACGAGCTCACCGACGCCGCCGCCGAAGGCGACACGGGCAGGATCGTCGATCGGGACCTGGCCTTCCACCAGGCGATCGTGGCGCTGCTCGACAGCACGAGGCTGGACGAGTTCTTCACCGCGCTGACCAAGGAACTGCGCTTCTACCTCACGGTGCTCTCGAAGTCCGAGACGCCGGAGGAGGTCGTGGCGCAGCACCGGGTCATCCTCGACGCGATCCTGCTCGGCGACCACGACAAGGCGGTCGCCGAGATCCGGGCGCACATCGACGTGAGCGTGCAGCAGCTCAAGCAGCTGCTCGGCTGAGAGCTACCTGCCCGGTTCGGTCGGCAGCGTGATCGGTGGCGGCTCGTTCGGGTTGCCCGGGCTGGGCGGCGGCTGCGACGGCTCCGTGGCCACCGGCGGTGGCACGTACCCCGAGCTCACCGACAGCGTGATCACCGTGCCGCGCAACGCGTTGCCACGCGGCGTCTGGCTGACGACCGTGCCCTTCGGCTGCTCGGAGTTCACCGACTGCTGGCTCACCTTGTAGCCGGCCTGGTCCAGGATCCGCGTGGCGTCGTTGATCTGCTTGCCCACCACGTCGGGGATCTGGATCTCGCGGCCGCCCTTGAGGTAGCGCTGCTCCACCTGCGGCAGCGGCGACGCCGGGATCGAGCCGTGCACCTTCGTCATCGTCTCGAACCACGTCTTGGCCGGGATCGTGCCGCCGAAGATGTTGCCGTTGCCGCACAACCGCGGTGCGGCGCCGATGCAGATCGGACGCGGGTTGGTGCCGTCGTTGAACGTCTGCACGGCGCCCGCGAAGTCCGGGGTCGCGCCGATGAACGCCGCCGACTTGTACTCCTCGGTGGTGCCCGTCTTGGCGATCATCGGACGGGACCACTTGGCGGCACGGGCGGCGGCCGCGGCGGTGCCGTTGCCGACGTCGTCCTTGCTCATGCCGACGGCCAGGCCGTTCGCGAGACCCTCGGCGACGACCTGCTCGCACGGGGCCTCGTTGACGGGGACGGCCTTGCCGTTGCGGTCCAGGACCTTCGCGATCGGCGTGGGCGGGCACCACTTGCCGCCGCTCACGATGGTCGCGACGACGTTCGCGAGCTCCAGAGTGGACACCGGCGCAGGGGAGAGCGTGAACGACGCGTTGCCGCCGTTCTGCTTGTAGAACTCCGTCTGCGAGATGCGGTTCTGCTTGTCCTTGGCCTTCGGGTCGGGCCTGGTGCCCTGCAGGTTCGTCGCCATCGTCTCGCGCATGCCCAGCCGCGAGGCCATGTCGACGACCGCGTCCATGCCCGTCTGCTCCTCCAGGATCACGAAGCCGGTGTTCGGCGACGTCGCGAGGGCCTGCTGCAGCGTCATCGAGGACGGGTAGCTCGAGTCGAAGTTCGACAGGCAGTACCAGCGCGTACCGGGCTCACCGGTGCTCGGGCAGCGCTGGGCGCCGCCCTTGAAGACCCTGGAGGTGTGCGACGTCGGCGTCGGGATGACGTTCTCGATGCCGAGACCCTTCTCCAGCGCCGCCGCGGCCGTGAACACCTTGTAGATCGAGCCGGCGCCGAACTTGTTCTCCACGCCGCTGGGCAGGTCGTACGTGGTCTGGCGCAGGTCGGACTTCAGCCCGTAGTCGCGGTTCGCGACCAGCGCGAGCACGTCGTGGCGTTCCTTGCCGGGCTTCACGATCGCCATCGTGTTCGCGATGCCCTCGGTGCCCTTGGGAACGCCGGCCTCCGCCGCGGCCTTCGCCTGCGAGGTGGCTGCTCTGTCCAAAGTGGTCTGAATGGTGTAGCCGCCGGTGCGCAGCTGTTCCTCGCTGAAACCCGCGCGCTGCAAGTAGTTCACGACGTACGAGCAGAAGAAACCGTTTTCCGGACCGGCGCCGACACAACCGTTCGGCGGGGTGCGCACCGGAGTCGCGAGACCCAGGCCTTCCTTCTTCGCCGCCTCACCCGCGTCGCGCGACAGCTTGTCGTTCTCGACCATCCTGTCGATCACTTTGTTGCGCCGGTCCAAAGCTTTGTCCGGATACGCTTCGGGGTCGAGTGCTGACGGACTGTTCACCATTCCCGCGAGCATCGCGGCTTGTGGAACCGTCAACTTGTCGGGAGTCGTGTTGAAGTAAGCCTGAGCCGCCGCCGCGATGCCGTAAATGGTCGAACCAAAAGGAACGACGTTCAGGTAGCGGGCGAGGATCTCCTCCTTGCCGAGCTTGCGCTCCAGCTGCAACGAGATCCGGGCCTCGCGCATCTTGCGCGCGATGGTCTGCTCCTGGGCCTTGGCCTGCTCCAGCTTGTTGTTCCGCGCCACGACGTGGACCAGGTAGTTCTTGACGTACTGCTGGGTCAGCGTGGACGCGCCCTGCGAGACCGAGCCGCTGACCTGGTTCGTCAGACCGGCACGGATCGTGCCCTTCCAGTCGACGCCCTGGTGCTCGTAGAACCGGCGGTCCTCGACCGAGATCAGCGCCGCCTTCATGGTCGGCGAGATCTTCTCGGGAGGTGTCAGCACTCTGTACTGGTCGAACAGGTAGGCGATCGGGGCCCCGTCCTTGTCCGTGACCGTGGTGATCAACGGAGGATCCGTCGTCACCAGGTCTGCCGAGATGCTGTCCACCGTGTCGCTGGCTCTGTTCGAGACGAGACCTGTCGCACCCACGACTGGGAACAGCATGCCGGCGAGGAGAACCCCAGCCAGCAGGCACAGGCCGAGCATCTTGAGCACGCCATTCCTGACTCGCACGCAGGTCAGCGTACGCCGTACACGAACGGGTGAAGGTGATCAGTAAGTGCCGTTACTCAGCATGAGTAGACATACGCAAGACAGGTAACAGTCGGGTGACCCAGGCTTGGAGAGGGAACCGAACGGCACTACAGTCCGTCAACGTCCAAGGAATGCAGCCGTGGCTCGAACGCTACGGCATCCGTGGCAGGGGTGTGGCGGATTTCCACATTTGGACAGCACTGAGGAGTGGGGGATATGAACCAGGGGGATTGGCGTATCAACGCTTCGTGCCGTGACGAGGAGCCGGATCAGCTCTTCGTCCGAGGTGCGGAGCAGCGCAAGGCGAAGCTCGTGTGCCTGGGTTGCCCGGTGCGCATGGAATGCCTGGCCGAAGCGCTGGACAACAAGATCGAGTTCGGGGTCTGGGGAGGCATGACCGAGCGCGAACGCCGCGCTCTGCTGCGCCGCCGTCCGGATGTCGACTCATGGCTCGAACTTCTCGACAACGCACGTCAGGAACACGTCGAGGACACGAGGGTCGGCTGAGCGCAGCCGGCGTCTACTCGCCGGCGAGCCGGCGACCTATCTCCCGTAGGCCGTCGAGGTCGTGCACGTCAGCAGGCAATGCGGGCACGCCGACCAGCGAAACGCCGGGGTGGGCACGCGTGAACCGGGCCAGCAGCCGCTTCTCACGATCGGCGACTGCCACCCGGTCCGCGTGCAGCCGGAGCACTGCCGCGGCGAGCGGCGCGTCACCGGAGCGGTCGAGGTCGTCCGCTGCGGCGACCGCCTTCGCCGCGGGCAGATCGGTCGCGAGCACGGGATGCGTCCTGTTCGCGACGAGTCCGCACAACGGCATGTTCTCGGCGCTGAGCCGCTCCACGAAATAGCTCGCTTCGCGCAATGCGTCGGGCTCTGCCGCCGCGACCACGACGAAACCGGTTCCTGGCGAGCGGAGCAGTTCGTACGTGCGCTGGGCGCGCTCGCGGAATCCTCCGAACATGCTGTCGAAAGCCTGAACAAAAGTTGACGCGTCCTGCAACAGCTGGCCGCCGACGATCGTCGACACGGCGCGCGTGAAAAGGCTGAAACCGGTTCCAACGATCTTGAGCAGACCGCGCCCGCTCGCCCGTGCCGGAGCCGACAGCATCCGGATGAACCTGCCGTCGAGCACCGTCGACAGCCGCTGCGGCGCGTCCAGGAAGTCGAGCGCCGACCGGCTCGGCGGGGTGTCGACGATGATCAGGTCCCACTCGTCCTGCGCCACCAGCTGGCCCAGCTTCTCCATCGCCATGTACTCCTGCGTGCCGGAGAACGACGAGGAAATGGTCTGGTAGAAGGGGTTCGACAGGATCTGGTCGGCCCGGTCGCGGCCCGCGTGGGTCAACACCATGTCGTCGAACGTGCGACGCATGTCGAGCATCATCGCGAACAGCTCGCCCTTGGGCTCGAAGCCCTCCACGACGACCTCGCGCGGGTGGTTGTCCAGCTCCCGCAGGCCCAGCGACTGCGCCAGGCGCCGTGCCGGGTCGATCGTCAGCACGACCACGCGCCTGCCGCGTTCGGCCGCGCGCAACGCCAGCGCCGCCGCCGTCGTCGTCTTGCCCACGCCGCCGGAGCCGCAGCACACGAGGACGCGCGTCCCCAGGTCGTCGAGCAGCGGGTCGAATTCGAGCTTGTTCATCGGACTCCTGCCGCGACCAGCGCCTCGGCCAGCTCGTAGAGCGCGGCCACGTCCACCCCGTCCGTCAGGTCCGGCAGCTCCAGCGTCGGCAGGTCCGACTCGCCGAGCAGTTCCTTGGCCTCTTGTTGTGACTGCACCCGGATGGCGTGCTCCACGGTCTCGTCGACCAAACCTTCGAGCGTGAACTCGTCGAGGTCGAGCCCGGCGGTCTGCAGCCCCGCGCGCACCCGTGCCTCGTCGAGCCGGCCCTCGGCGGCGACCGGCAGCGACCGCGCGGGCAGCCGGACCGGCTGGACCCGGTTCACCAGCACCGCGCCCGGACGCAGGTCGGCGCCGTCCAGGTCGGCGACGGCGTCCAGGGTCTCGCGCACCGGCATCTCCTCCAGCAGCGCCACCAGGTGCACCGCCGTGTCGCCGGAGTGCAGCAGCCGCACGACGCCCTCGCTCTGCCCCTTGATCGGCCCGACCTTGGCGAGGTCGGCCATGGCCTTGGTGACGTCGAGGAACTTGACCACGCGCCCGGTGGGCGGCGCGTCCAGCACGACGGCGTCGTAGAGGTGGCGGCCGTCCGGCCCGGTGCGGTTCACGCACTCCTTGACCTTGCCGGTCAGCAGGACGTCGCGCAGGCCGGGGGCGAGCGTGGTCGCGAACTCGATCGCGCCCATCTTGCGCAGCGTGCGGCCCGCGAAGCCGAGGTTGTAGAACATCGCCAGGTACTCGAGGAGCGCGGCCTCCGCGTCGACCGCGAGCGCGTGCACCTCACCGCCGCCCGGCGCGGACGCGATCCGTTCCTCGGAGTAGGGCAGCGGGGCCCGGTCGAAGAGCTGGGCGATGCCCTGCCTGCCCTCGACCTCGACCAGCAGCACCCGGCGCCCGCCAGTGGCCAGCGCCAGCGCCAGCGCGGCCGCCACCGTCGTCTTGCCCGTGCCGCCCTTGCCGGAGACCACGTGCAGACGGGCTCGGGTCAGCTCCTCGGTCCACGACGTCACACGTCCAGACTATGTGTGAAATCGGTCGAACGTGGACCGGTCGGTCAATCGACCATGGTGAGGAAGAGAACGGCCATGGCGGTGGCGGCGACCAAGGCCCAGGCCACGACCGACGGCAGCCACAGCGCGATGCTGGCCGTGATGACGACCACGACCACCAGTCCGATCAGACCGGCCTGGACGACCGCGACGCGCTGGCTGTGCTTGCGGTCACGCACCTGTGCCATGGCGACGAGAACCAACACCAGCCCGCCCACCGCGAACAGGCCGGTGGCGATGATCCGCCAGGTCTCCATGTGATCAAGGTAGCTCCAACCGCGCCGACCGCGCAGGCCCCGCTCGGGTGGCAAGTTAGGCTCCGCGCATGACGAAGTGGGAGTACGCGACCGTGCCGTTGTTGATCCACGCCACGAAGCAGATCCTCGACCAGTGGGGCGAGGACGGCTGGGAGCTGGTCACCGTGCTGACGAATCCGACCGGTGAGCAGCACGTCGCGTACCTGAAGCGGGTGAAGCCGTGAGCACCTGGAGCAACCGCCTGAAGGAGCTCGGCATCGAGCTGCCCGGCGTCGCCGCCCCGCTCGCCGCGTACGTGCCCGCCACGCAGAGCGGCTCGTGGGTGTTCACGTCCGGCCAGCTGCCGTTCGTCGACGGCAAGCTGCCGGCCACCGGCAAGGTCGGCGCCGAGGTCTCCCCGGAGGAGGCCAAGCAGTACTCCGCGACGTGCATCCTCAACGCTCTCGCGGCCGTGCACGCGCTCGTGGGGATTGACTCGATCAAGCGAGTCGTGAAAGTTGTCGGGTTCGTGGCCTCCGCCGAGGGCTTCACCGGTCAGCCGGGTGTCATCAACGGCGCCTCCGAGCTGCTCGGCGAGATCTTCGGTGACGAGGGCAAGCACGCCCGGTCCGCCGTGGGCGTGGCCGAGCTGCCGATCGGCGCTCCGGTGGAGATCGAACTGATCGTCGAGGTCTGAGTTCCCGGTTCGAGTTACGGGTTCTGCTGAAGGGTGTGACATGTCGGACACGTGCCACGAACTGCTGCTGCGGCTCGCCGGGCGCCTCCCGGACGACCTGCTGTGGCGGTACCGGGACTGGGCCGCCTCGGACGCGTACGCGGTGCTCGCGCGGTCGCTGCCGCGCACCCTTCTGCACGGACGCATCCCTCTGACCGATCACGAACTGCGCCTTTTGCAGGACGCGCTGGTGCCCTACGGGGCGGAACCCGGTGCCCTCAGTTCGGTCAAAGGACTGGACGAAGTGCCCGCCACCGACTACACCTTTTCCCCGGAATCACCCGATCGGGTGCCGATGGGTGATTCCGCGACCGTCGTTCTCGGTGCCACGCTGCGAGGCCGGCACGGGGTCGGTGAGGTTCGCTCCTGCTGGCGCATCGGTCCCTCCGGGATCAACCGCGTCCTGCTGGTGGCGGCCACGACCGGCCACGCCCGGCTGACCGGTGAGTTGCAGCGCGTTCTGCGGGCGTTGGGCGAGCACGACCCGTGCGTAGAGGTCATGTCGTCCGGAATGGACCTTCCGCCCTATCACCGGGCGGCGTTGGCGGCATCCGAGCTGGTGTGCGCCGGCGCCGAGTCCGATGAGCACCTGGTGCTCAGCTAAGGAGAGTTGACGTGACGAACGACGGTGTCGGCCTGCCGGTCCGTCTCCACGATCTCCTGTTGTCGATGGCCGGGCGCGTGGACGACGCCGCTCTGTCGCAGGCCCGCGAGTTCCTCGCGGTCGGAGAACTGGACCGATCGATCGAGCTGCTCGTCGGCACGCTCGTCGCGGGCAGCATCCCGGTGCTGCCGGACGAGCGCGCCGCCATCACGTGGATCCTCCACGAGGTCCGCTCGGACGCGTCGCTGACCGACCGCCTGCCGGTGGTCGAGATGCTGCCGTTCATCAGGCACCGCTTCACCTCCGAGACCGACCCGGCCTCGGACATCGCCGGCGACCTGGCCCGCGCGGTGTCGGTGCTGCCGGACGTCCGCTCGGTGCGGTGCGTCTGGCGTTCCTCGCCGACGGGCTCCACGCCGGGCCCGTTGCCGCAGCGCGTGGTGCTGGTGGACATCGGTCCGCAGGGCTTCGCGCCGGCGACCGCCTACCGGGTCGACTCGGTGCTGCGCAAGGCGGGCGTCCGCGCCGCCGTCGAGGTCCTGACGACCGGTGTGCAGGTCAGCGAGTACCACGCCGCCGCGGTCACGTCGTCTCTCGCGGTGCCGATCTCCGGTGCCCCGGCCCCTATGGCCGACCACGTCTCGCAGCAACAGCAAGCCTGGTTCGACCAGCCCGCCGAGGAGCTTCCCGCTCCGGCGCCGGTGGCCGAGCCGACACCGGCGCCGGAGCAACTGGAAGAGACCGGCTCACGACGCACACGTTCCACACCGCCGGCGGTCGAGGGCTCGCAGCCCTTCCCGCCCAAGCCCGTGAAGCGCATCCCGAGGGCCTCCGTGGAGCCCGAGATCGAGGCGCTCCCGGAGCCCGTGCCGATCAACCGGGCCGAGATCACCACCGAGCTCAAGCCCGACGAGCTGGCGGCCCTGCAGGCGGCTTTAGCGGAGCCCGCCGAGCCGTCGTCGGTGGACGCGAACCTCAGCGAGCGCGAGCGGGCCCTGCTGCAGCAGCTGCACGAGGAGCTGGCGCAGCGGGAGCAGACCGGGTCGCCGGCCACCGACAGCGGCCGCTGGCAGATCGACCGGTCCTCGTCGCGTCAGTCGGCGTTCGGGGCCACGAACAACGGCCACCAGCCTCAGTAACCGGTCCGCAGGTACTCCAGCTGGGCCCGCACCGACCATTCGGCGGCGGGCCACAGCACCCGGTCGACGTCCGCGTAGACGACCTCGACGACCTGGCGCGGGGTCGGCGCGCCGCCGAGTTCCTGGACGGCCTTGCGGACCTGTTCCAGGCGTTGCGCGCGGTGGGCGAGGTACATCCGCGCCGCTTCCCCCGCGTCCGCGAGCTCCGGGCCGTGGCCGGGCAGGACAGCGGTGTTCTCCGGCAGTTCGGCCAGCAGCTTGAGCGACTCGAAGTAGTCGCCGAGCCTGCCGTCCGGGTGGGCGACGATCGTCGTGCCGCGGCCCAGGACGGTGTCGCCGGTCAGCACGGCCTCGCCCTCGATCACGAAGCACAGCGAGTCGCTGGTGTGGCCGGGCGTACCCAGAACGCGGAGCTCCAGGCCCGCGCTGGTGATCACATCGCCGTCGGTGAGGCCCTCTGACCCGTAGGTGAACGTCGGGTCGAGCGCGCGCACCGGGGCCTTCACGAGCTCCGCGAACTCCCGTGCGCCCTCGGAGTGGTCGGGATGGCCGTGGGTCAGCAGGATCTCGGCGACCGGGCCGATCTCCGCGATGCGCTTCAGGTGCGCGTCGTCGAGCGGGCCGGGGTCGACGACCACGTACGACGTCGCGTCCGGGGCCTTGAGCAGCCACGTGTTCGTGCCGTCGAGCGTCATCGGGGACGGGTTGTCGGCCAGCAGCACGGCGGCGTGTCCGGTGACCTGGCGGAGTTCGCCGTACCGGGGGTGCTGCGCGCGGGCGCCGATCAGCGGGGAGCCGCTCACTGGAACACCACCCGGATGACGTCGCCGTCGCGGATCAGCTTCGGGATGATCTTCTCGACGCTGCGTTCCTCGGCCATGACCTTCTCGACGCTGCCGAGAGCGCCCACCTCGTCGAGGGTGCGCCAGGTGGGCGGCATGAGCATGCGGCGACCCTCCTGGGCGTCCTGGATGGCGGCGGCGGGGGTCTGCCACGCCGCGTCGGAGGCCTCGGTCGTCTCGCCGTCGGCCTTCTGGCCCGACGGCAGCGCGGCGACGAAGAAGCGGGTGTCGTAGCGGCGGGGCTCCTCGTACGGGGTCACCCAGTTCGCCCACGGTCGCAGGAGATCCGCGCGCAGGACCAGGTTGTTGGCCGCCAGGAACTGCGCGAGGGAGAGCTCTCGGTCGACGAGCTGCTGCCGGGCCTGTGCGTAGTCCTTCGTGTCCGCGACGACCGACGTGGCGTCGGGCCCCGCGAGCAGCACGCCGGACTCCTCGAACATCTCGCGCACGGCCGCGCACACGAACGCACGGGCCGTCGCCGCGTCGACGCCGAAGATCTCGCCCCACCACTCCGGCGGCGGACCGGTCCACGCGACGGACGTGTCGGCGTCGCGTTGATCCACACCCCCACCGGGGAAGACGGTCATGCCGCCCGCGAACGCCATGCCCTTCACGCGGCGCAGCAGGAAGGCCTCGAGGCCCTCGGCGCCGTCGCGGAGCAGGACCACGGTGACGGCGTCCCGTGCCTCGGCGGGTTGGGAAACCGGCGTTCGGGGTACCAGGTTTCCCGGCAAGGTCATGTCGTCGGGCATCCTCCGAGCGTACGACCGCGCTTACTCGAGGATGGTGTGATGGCGACGAACGTCTCCGGCTGCCTGGTGAAGGTCCTGCTGTTCCTGCTGGGCGCGGTGATGGGCACAGGCCTCACCGCGGTGGCGGGCGTGGTGATGTTCGTGCCGGACAGCACGACCATGAGCAGCGTCGAACCGACCCCCGACGCGCCAGGCATGTACGTGAAGAAGATCGAACGGCTCGTCGGCGGCGACCACTACGAGATCTGGCTCGGGCCGTCAGCGGATCGCGGTTACGTGGTGACCGTGCCCGGCGGCTGGGGTCATGAGCCGAAGCGGGAGGCCGGCCAGGACGGCGTGCGCCTGAAGTTCGGCAACGGCGGGGAGATCTTCGTCCCCAAGGCCAGTTACTCCTGAGGCAGGATGTGCGAGTGGACGAACAGCTGCGCGTAGGACTTGTCGGTGCGGGCCCGTGGGCCCAGATGATCCACGGCCCTGGAATCGCGAACCACCCCGGCACCACGCTGACCGGCGTGTGGGCGCGCCGTCCGGAAGCGGCGCGCGAGCTCGCCGGTTCCCTTGGCGCGGAACCGTTCGAGGACTACACCGCAATGCTGTCCACTGTGGACGCCGTGGCGTTCTGCGTGCCGCCGGGCGTGCAGGGCCCGATGGCGATCGAAGCGGCGAAGGCGGGCAAGCACCTCGTCCTGGAGAAGCCGATCGCGGAATCCGCCGAGGTGGCCGCGGAGCTCGTGGCGGCCGTGGAGGAGGCGGGCGTCGCGTCCCTGGTCGTGCTGACCCGCCGCTACGCCCCCGAGACCAAGCAGATGCTGGCCCAGCTGCACCGCACCGGCGGCTGGACCGGCGCCGACAGCCGCTGGATCTCCGGCGCACTGCTCGACGGCCCGTTCTCGAACTCCCCGTGGCGCCACGACAAGGGCGCCCTGGACGACGTGGGCCCGCACGCGTTCGACCTGCTCGACGCCGCCCTGGGCGAGATCACCGACGTCCTGGCCGCGAACGTCACGGACACCGGCCTGTGGCAGCTGATCCTCCAGCACGCCGGCGGCGCCACCAGCACCGTCTCGCTGTGCCTCTCCCTGCCGATGCAGCCGCCGTTCGCGGACTTCACCGTCTTCGGCACCGAGGGCCACCGCACCCTGACGAACCGGGACACACCCGCGCTGGAGTGCTTCACGAACCTGCTCGACGACTTCGTGGCGATGGTGGACAGCGGCACCACCACGCACGAGTGCGACGTGCGGCGGGGCCTGCACCTGCAGCGGATCATCGACCTGGCGCGCCGCAAGGCCGGTGCCTGAGATCCCAGCCGGAACCAGGGCGCCCGAAATTGTCAGGGGTGCCCGCTAGCGTCCTGAACCATGGACCTCACCGCCACCACAGCCGAGCTCGCCGGTGCCGCCGCCGAGGTGGCGCGGCTGCTGCCGACCCGCGTGCTCGACCCGGTGCTGGCCGGGCTCCGCCTGAAGGCCGGCACGGACGTGGAGGTCGCGGGCAGCGACCAGGAGCACGGCGTGCGCCTGAGCGTCTACGCGACGGTGCACACCGAGGGCGAGGTGCTCGTGCCCGCGAAGCCGCTGGCCGCGACGCTGCAGGCGCTCGACGAGCCGCAGGTGCGGCTCAAGGTCGAGGGGCAGCGGCTGGCCATCCGCACGCCCACGTCCAGGTTCGCGCTCCCGCTGCTCGACCTCGCCCACCACCCCGGTGTTCCGGCGCTGCCGGAGCTCCAGGGCCACATCGACGCGGCCAAGCTCAGGATCATCGCGGCCGTGGCGGGCGCGGCGAGCAAGGACGACGCGTTGCCGATCTTCACGGGCATCCGGATCCAGTCGGACGCCCACAAGCTGCACTTCATGGCCACGGACCGCTATCGCATGGCCTACGCCACACTGCCGTGGGAACAACAAGGTCAACTCGACCTGTTGGTACCTGCGAAGGCCATCGTCGAGGCGGCCCGGCAAGCGACGGGCGAGGTCGCCCTGCACGCGAACCAGGACCGCATCGGCCTCGCCTGGGGCAACAACTCGATCTCCACCGCGCTCTTGGCCGCTCCGTTCCCGGACGACCGGGCGCGCCGACTCCTGGAGGCAGTCATCGACAGCACGGTGCTCGTGGACGCCGACGCGCTGGCGCGCGCCGTCCGCAGAGCCACGCCCTACGGCGGCCCTCACCAGGCCGTGACCATCCAGGTCGAGGACTCGGAGGTCAGGGTCAAGGGCAGCGACCCGCAGCAGGGCGAGTCGGAGGAGTTCGTCAAGGCGACGGTCGAGGGCGACCGGCTGACCAAGACGTTCCAGGCCCGCTACCTCGCGGACGCGCTGAAGGCGTTCGCCGGCCGCCGGATCGAGCTGAAGATCCAGGACGGCCTGCGCTCCACGGTGCTGACGTCGCCGCCCGGTGAAGACGGCGTCGAGCTCACCTACCTCGTGGTGCCGATGCGTTCGGTGGCCTGACGAACGCAGAAGGCCGGCCCGATCCGGGCCGGCCTTCCGAGTACCGATCAGCGCGAGGCGAGTTCCATGTCGGAGCGGGCCGGCACCTCCGCGGGCACGCCGCGCTGCACGGTGGCGCGCAGCAGCCAGACCGCCAGCGCGATCAGCAGGCCGGCGACACCCGCCGCGACGAACGCCGGCCGGGTGCCGAAGTGCTCGATCAGCTGGCCGGACAGGCCCTGCCCGATGGCGAGGCCGACGGTCACCGAGGTGATCACCCAGCCGAACGCCTCTGCGGCCATGCCGTTCGGCGTGACCTGCTCGATCGCCGCGGAGTGCGCGGTCGACTGAGGCGTGATCAGCGTGCCGACCAGGAACAGCGCGATCCCGAGACCGATCAGCGTCGCCGGGATCGAGAGCAGGAACGTCAGCAGCGCGAAGCCGCCCAGCAGCACCGGCAGGCGCAGGTGCATCGGGCGCGGCCACGGGCGCATGCCGTAGAGCACGCCGAAGACCACCGAGCTGATCGACCACAGCGACAGCATCAGACCACCCATCGAGGCGTGACCCGCGGCCTTCGCGAACGCCGGCACGGCCACCTCGACGAAGCCGATGGTCACACCGAAGCCCAGCGCGGCCAGCGCCACCGTGCGCATACCGGGGTAGGCGAACGCGCCGAGCAACGGGCGCGGTGCCTGCTTGACGGGGCCCCAGGCGCGCACGACGGGGTTGAACGCGAACCACAGCGCGCCGACGACCATCAGCACGGCGCCGACGACGACACCGGTGCCCGCCCACGGCGCGGCCAGCAGCAGACCGGCGAGACCCGGTCCGAGGATGAAGAAGACCTCCATGCTGATCGCCTCGTAGGCGTAACCCGCCATCCGCGTCGGGCCGGCAGGAACCATCCGCTCCCACAGCGCACGCGACGCCGAGCCCACCATCGGCTCGGTCGCGCCGACGCCGAGGGCCAGCGGGACCAGCACGAACACCGACGCGGCCGCCTCGACGGCGAGCACGGAGACGGTGACGAAGACGGCGAACATCCCGGTCACCCAGAGCAGGGGGCGGGTGGGGCCGAAGCGGTCCATCAGCCGGCCCTGGACGACGGAACCGAGTGCCACACCCGTCAGCGCCGCTGCCGAGACCAGGCCGGCGACCGCGAACGATCCCGTCGCGCGCTCGACGTAGAGCAGCAGCGAGAGCCCGACCATCGCGATGGGCAGGCGGGCGAGCAGAGACGCGACCACGGGGCCGCGCATGCCGGGGGTCGTCAGGGCAGCGCGGTAGTCGGAGAGACGGGCGGAGTGGGACATGTGTACCAGTATGCCAAAGTTGGTACGGATGTACCAGATCGGGTGCGCAGGGTCACGGTGGTTGCGATTGGGTCACAGGAATGGGATGACCGGGTGAAACATGCAACGAATCGGCCACACACGAGGTCCTTGAGGGTGAAAGGGCTTGAGCGGTCGGGGTGTCGACGTGCGAAAGTTGACTCGCCGACCGAGACCAACCTCTGGCCAGAGGGTCGGGGCCTGCGCGCCAGAGGATGGAAGGCGTGGTTCGTCGGGGGATGGGCCGCGCGAACACAAAGGACCGGTGCGCCACGTCGGGGGTGGCGCCCGGTCCTTTGTGTTTGCTGTGCTTGTTGGCCGCGCCTCCGGCGCGGCGGCGAGTTCGCCGGGAAGCTGGTCATCCGTCCGCCGCTTCGCCCCGATTGGGCTTCGCCGAATCGAGACGAAGAGGCGAACGGATGACCAGCGCGAACTCGCGAAACTCCTCGCCCGGTCGGAGCGCCGCCGCGGACTCGCGATGCTTGCCGTGTCGGTCGGAGTGTTGCCGCGGACTCGGGATGCCTGCCGTGCTGGCTGGAGCTCTGTTGCGGGCTCGGGATGCCTGCCGTGCTGGCTGGAGCTCTGTTGCGGACTCGGGAAGCCTGCCGTGCTGGCTGGAGCTCTGTTGCGGACTCGGGATGCCTGCCGTGCTGGCTGGAGCTCTGTTGCGGGCTCGGGATGCCTGCCGTGCTGAGCCCGAGGTCGGTCGCTTGCTCGGGCCTCAACGCAACGGAGCCCCGTCGAGTGCCCGGGGCTCCGCTGCGTTGGTGCTTTGCGTTCTGAATTAGCGGGCTCGGCGCGCCAGGCGCTCCGGGTCCAGGATCAGCACGCTCTTGCCTTCGAGTCGTAGCCAGCCGCGGTGCGCGAAGTCGGCCAGGGCCTTGTTCACGGTCTCGCGGGACGCGCCGACGAACTGCGCGATCTCCTCCTGCGTCAAGTCGTGCGTGACGCGGAGCAGGCCGGCCTCCTGCGAGCCGAAGCGCTGTGCGAGCTGCAGCAACGCCTTGGCGACGCGGCCGGGCACGTCCGTGAAGATCAGGTCGGCCAGCATCGAGTTCGTCCTGCGCAGCCTGCGGGCCAGGGCCCTCAGCAGCTGCTCGGCGATCTCCGGCCGGTTGGTGATCCACTGACGGAGCGCGGGGCGGTCCATGGACACCGCGCGCACCTCGGTCACCGTCGTCGCAGTCGACGTGCGGGGGCCGGGATCGAAAATGGACAGTTCGCCGAACATGTCGGAGGGCCCGAAGATCCCCAACAGGTTCTCGCGGCCGTCCGGCGACTTGCGGCCGATCTTCACCTTGCCGGACTGGATGATGTACAGGCGATCGCCCGGCTCACCCTCCGCGAAGATCACATGGCCACGCGGGAACTCCACCGTTTCCAGGGTCGTCGCCAGCGCCTCTGCGGCCGCCGGGTCCACCCCCTGGAAGATGCCCGCTCGCGCCAGGGTCTCGTCCACCTCGTCCCTCCTAATCGACGCGACGGCACGCCTACCACCATCTTTGGTGGAGTCAGCGCCGTGCCGCCGATCACTGCGTTGCAGTCTAAGGGCTCTCTTGTGGATCGCCGCTCGGCTCGCCGTCTTACTAGGCAGAACAAGACTGACTCGATCCAGAGCCCAACGAACCAGTCTACGCCATTCGGGTGCCGGTCAACGCAGGGCCCTGGGTCCTAACGGACGCGCTTGCGCGCACCCCCGCGGCCACGGCGACGGAGCCGGAACATGTCAAGGGCGCGACCGATGCCGTGTCCGTAGAGCGCCTTGACCTCTTCAGGCCTGGCGGACTCCAGGAACTCCTCGACCTCGTTCTCCTGCACGGCAACGTGCCGGAGCTTCGCTTCGACGCGCTCCATGAAGAGCGCGAAGAACATGATCACGATCGGAACGACGATCACAAGCCAGGCAGTCATGATGCTCCGAAGTGTGGCGCATGAGGGATTCGAGTGCGGATCTAGGGGTGGGTTCCGGCGTGTTGACTACTCTGGATCAGTGCCCGCAACCAAGAAACCGGAAACCAAACTCGGCCTGACCCGCAGGGCCCACCGGATGGTGCGCGTGCTGGCCCAGGGATACCCGGACGCGCACTGCGAGCTGGACTTCACCACTCCGCTCGAGCTCGTCGTGGCGGTCATCCTGTCCGCGCAGTGCACCGACAAGAAGGTCAACGAGGTCACTCCCGCGCTCTTCGCGAAGTACCCGACGGCCGCCGACTACGCCGGTGCCGACCGGGCGGAACTCGAAGAGATGCTCCGCCCCACCGGTTTCTTCCGGAACAAGGCGACGTCTCTGCTGGGTCTCGGTGCCGCTCTTGTGGAGCAGCACGACGGTGTGGTGCCGGGCAACATGGAGGAGCTGGTCAAGCTCCCTGGTGTAGGACGCAAGACGGCCAACGTGGTTCTCGGCAACGCGTTCGATGTGCCCGGGCTCACAGTCGACACCCACTTCGGGCGTCTCGTGCGCCGCTGGGGCTGGACCGACCTGGAGGACGCGGTCAAGGTCGAGCACGCCATCGGCGAGCTGATCGAGAAGCGCGACTGGACGATGGCCTCGCACTGGATCGTCTTCCACGGCCGCCGCGTCTGCCACGCCAAAACGCCGGCGTGCGGCGCCTGCCTGCTGATGAACGACTGCCCGTCGTACGGCCTCGGTCCGGAAGACCCGGACAAGGCGGCCAAGCTCGTGAAGGGCGACGAGAAGCCACACCTGATCGAGCTCGCCGAGCGGGTACGGGCCGGTGAGAAGCTAGGAGCGTGAACAACCGCACGCGCTGGCTCGTCGTGGTGCTCGTCCTCGGTGTGGCGGGTGTCGTGGCGTTGTGGCCCCGTGACGAAGCGCCGGGGCCGCAGCCCACGTCCACCCGCCCCACCCAGGACATGGCCGCGTTGCGCGCGCAGGCCCAGCTCCGGCCGTGCGTGCCGGGGGCGGAGGGCGGCGTCGGCGTGACGTGCCTGGGCGACGGCACTCGGACGGCCCTCGCGCTCAAAGGCCCGCTCCTGATCAACTTTTGGGCGACCTGGTGCCAGCCGTGCCAGGAGGAGCTGCCGGTGCTGGACACGTACGCGAAGCAACCAGGTGCCGTCCCGGTCGTCCCAGTTCTCGTGGAGAGCAGGGAGGCGGACGGCCTGGAGTTGCTCGCCCGGCTCGGCGTGCGGCTGCCCTCGGTCCACGACGAGGCGGATCAGCTGCGCAAGCAATTCAAGGCGCCGATGACGCTTCCCGCCACGTATTACGTAGCAGCGGACGGTCAGGTCCGGCAGATCACCGATCCGCCGTACTTCAAGGCTCCGGAACAGGTGGAGAAGGCGGTTCGATGACGGAGGCGACAGAGCCACCCGACTGGATGCAGCGCCTGGCCAAGGCCACCGAGGAGATCGACGCGCAGACGTTCATGCGGGTCCCGCGGGCGCCGGAGCAGGGCGTGCGCAAGGCGGCCGTGCTCATGCTGTTCGGCGAGTCCGAGGAGCACGGGCCGGACGTGCTGCTGCTGCGCCGTTCGGACACGCTGGGCTCGCATCCCGGCCAGGTCGCGTTCCCCGGCGGTGCGTCCGACGAGATCGACGACGGGCCGGTGGGCACGGCATTACGCGAGGCTTACGAGGAGACAGGTGTACTTGAGTCAGGAGTGAGACCACTGGCGACGCTGCCGGAGCTGTACGTGCCGGTGTCCGGGTTCGTGGTCACGCCCGTGCTCGCCTACTGGGAACAGCCGAGCCCCGTCGCACCTGTCGACCCGGCGGAGACCGCCGCGGTCGCGCGGGTGCCGGTCGCGCACCTCGCCGATCCTGCCAACAGGTTCCGGGTGCGTCACCCCGCGGGTTACGTCGGAGCGGCCTTCTCCGCGCCGGGCATGCTGGTGTGGGGTTTCACCGCGGGGTTGATCAACGGCCTGATCGCACTCGGCGGCTGGGAACAGCCGTGGGATGCGACCGATGTGCGTGACCTTGAACTAGCGTTGCGCGCTACACAGTGAGGCGGAGGTTTCGGGTTGAACTGGGTTGACCTGCTCGTGCTGGGCCTTGCCGCGATCGCCGCGGTCTCCGGGGCCAGGCAAGGCATGGTCGTCGCGCTGCCCGCTTTCGTCGGCGTGCTCGTCGGCCTGATCCTCGGCACACAGATCGCACCGCTGCTGGTCTCCCAGTTCGAGAACGTCGTCACCAAGGTCGTGTTCGCGGTCGGCATCGTCGTGCTGCTCGTGGCGCTGGGCGAGACGATCGGCGTCTACATCGGCCGGACGATCAAGGCGCGGGTCAACGCGTCGCCGTTGCGCGGCGCGGACAACGCGCTGGGCGCGATCGTGCAGGGCTTCGTCGTCTTCATCGTGGCCTGGATGATCGCGCTGCCGCTGACCTCGGTCGTCGGCCTGCCGGACCTCACCTCGTCGCTCAAGCAGTCGGTGATCCTCGGCAAGGTCGACCAGACCATGCCGCAGGCCGCCCGCGTGCTGTCCGGCGACCTGCAGAAGCTCTTCGACGTCTCGGGCTTCCCGCAGGCGATGGACCCGTTCAACCGCACGCCGCTCAAGGACGTCGAACCGCCGGACAACCAGCTGGCGAGCTCGCCGGTGGCGGGCAGGCTGAAGGCGTCCGTGCTCAAGGTCCGCGGCCGTGCGCCGTCGTGCTCCCGTGCGCTGGAGGGCACCGGCTTCGTCATCGCGCCGGAACGCGTCATGACCAACGCGCACGTGGTCGCCGGCACGAACGAGGTGACGGTCGAGGTCGGTCGCGGCCAGTTCGACGCGACGGTCGTCTCCTACGACCCGCGCACGGACATCGCCGTGCTCGCGGTGCCGGACCTGGAGGCCACGCCGCTGCAGTTCCGCTCGGACGAGGTCCAGCCGGGCGAGGACGGCATCGTGCTCGGCTACCCGCTCGACGGTCCGTACAAGGCCTCGCCGGCCCGTGTGCGGGAGCGGATCCCGCTGCTGCGCGGCCCGGACATCTACGACGCCCAGACGGTCACGCGCGACGTCTACACGGTTCGTGCCGAGGTCCGCTCCGGCAACTCCGGCGGCCCGCTGGTCGACCCGAACGGCCGGGTGATGGGCGTGGTCTTCGGCGCCGCGGTCGACGACCCGGAGACGGGCTTCGTGCTCACCGCCCAGCAGGTGCAGGCGATGGTGCAGAAGGCGCCGACGCTGACCAAGCGCGCCTCGACCCAGGGCTGCGCCAGCTAGTGGCGTGGCCCAGAACGTCGGCTGGGTAATTCACGCTCAGCAGGACACCTCACGACGCCGCCCCCACGCCCCCGTACAACCAGTACGAGGACGTGGGGGCGGCGCCGCGATGCGCCCGTCTGACCGCGAATTCGCCCGGCAACTTTCTGGGCCACACCACTAGTAGAGCGTCGCGGCTATCTCTTGGGATAGCGATGGCGGCAGGTTGCTGATTTTCGATCATGAAGATCGCGCTCTCATGGCTGTCACCTGCGCGGTTGGCGGTAGTTGGGGTGATCAGCAAACGTTTGCGCCGGCAGTTTTCTGCCGCCAACTCGGCGGCGACGTGCGTGAGCGCGCGACCATCCGGGCTTCGGTAACGACCGACCAGGCCGCCCAGCCCCGTGCGCGACTCAACGCAGCACAGCTAAGCCGCGACGCTCTACTAGAGACCATGCCGGACGGCGATGCCGTCCAGGACGTAGTCGAGACCGGTGTCGAAGACCTCGGCGTGGTCGCGGTCGGTGGACTCGTGCATGACCCTGCCCAGCAGCGGGAAGCGGCCGGTGGCGAGCATCCGTGCCATGTACGGGCCGGACGCCCGCTGCCACTGCTCCTCGGTCATGCCGGTGGCTCGTTCGGCGCGCAGCTCCGTGATCTCGCTGCGGACCGCGCCGAACACGTAGGCCATCACGGCGCTGACCACGCCGAGCACCTGGTCGATGTCCGCGAGCCGGACCGTGGCGAGTGTCGACTCGATGTGCGCGAGCGAGTGCGGGCCCTGGTGCGGGCGGCCGCTGAGCAGGTCGATGAACCACTCGTGCCGCTTCGCCGCGTCCCGCATCTCGTGCGCGACGTGCTTCAGCCCGGAGCGCCAGCCCGACTTCGCCGGTGGCGGCGTGATCTCGCCGTAGACCTCGTCGACCATCAGGTCCAGCAGCTCGTCCTTGGTCTCGACGTAGCCGTACAGGCGCATCGGGCCCGCGTTCAGCGCGGCGGCCACCTTGCGGAACGACACGTCGTCGAGCCCGCCCTCGTCGGCGAGCCTGATCGCGGCGTTCACGATCAGTTCCCTGCTCAACGGGGTCGGTGAGGGCTTGCTGGGCGGCTCTGGGCGGTCCCACACGGGTTCGTTCGACATCGGGCTGGACAATACAGCGTCTCATCGCGATACAGTGTATTGAGCGATACAGCGTATCGAGAGGGGATGTCGTGAAGACTTCGGTGTTGGTGGTCGGGGGAGGCCTGGCGGGAACGTCGGCCGCGTTGTTCCTCGCGTGGCGCGGGGTGCCCGTGACGTTGGTGGAGAAGCATCCGGGCAGTTCGGCGCACCCGCGAGCGGTCGGTTTCAACGCTCGGGTGGGCGAGTTGCTGCGGGCGGTCGGGCTGGAGGACGAGCTGCCGCCGAGCAGGATGGCGAAGGGCTTCGGCGTCCGGCGGGTCAGGGCCGAGAGCCTGGTCGGGAAGAAGTTCGACGAGACGTTCTGGTCACCGCCGGCCGAGCTCTCCGACGTCGAGCACTCGCCGGCCGCGGGCGTCGGTGTGGCGCAGGACCGGATGGAGCCGATCCTGCGTGACAAGGCCCGCGAACTCGGCGCGGACATCCGCATGAGCACCAGGATGCTGGAGTTCACGCAGGACGACGAGGGCGTCACCGCGATCGTCCAGGGCGACGGCGAGCCGTACGAGATCCGCGCCGACTACCTGATCGCGGCCGACGGCCACCGCAGCCCGATCCGTGAACAGCTCGGCATCGGCCGCACCGGACGCGGGTACATGCACACCTCCCGCAGCGTGCTGTTCCGCGCGCCGCTGCAGGAGTACCTGAAGGACGGGATCGGCCAGTTCGTCATCGACGGCGTGGGCTTCCTGACCACCTACGGCGACGGCCGCTGGGTCCTGATGCTCGACGACCGCGAGTACGACGAGCCCGAGCTGCGGCAGAAGATCTTCGAGGCCATCGGCCGCGACGACCTCGACGTCGAGATCATCACCACCGGTCGCTGGACGATCAGCGCGGCCGTCGCCGACCGGTTCTCCCAGGGCCGGATCTTCCTGGCGGGCGACGCCGCGCACACGTTGCCGCCGAGCCGCGGCGGGTTCGGGGCGAACGTCGGCATCGAGGACGCGCACAACCTCGCGTGGAAGATCGCCGCGGTGCTGAACGGCGAGTCGCGACCGTCCCTCCTGGACACCTACGACGCGGAACGGCGTCCGGTCGCGACCCTCTGCCACCAGCAGATCTTCGCGCGCAACGACGGCCACAACCGCGACGGAGAGCCGGACGACGCGCCGCTGTACGACAACAACGCCATGCACTTCGGCGTCCTGTACCGCTCGGACGCGGTGCTCGGCGCGGGCCCGGAGCTCCCGCCTGCCCAGCTCCCCGAGCAGTGGAACGGCCAGCCGGGCACCAGGGCACCGCACGCGTGGATCGAGCCGGGCAGGTCCACTGTGGACCTGTTCGGGCGCGGCTGGGTGCTCGTCGCCGACCACCCGCAGTGGGAGGAGGCCGCGGTGGGCCTGGCCGTCCGGTACGAACGAGTCGAGCGGCTGGACGTGTTCGGGCTGTCGGCCAAGGGGGCGTCGCTGGTCAGGCCCGACGGCTACGTCGCATGGCGGTCGGTGGACCTGCCGGACGACCCGGCCGCGGAACTCGCGACCGCGTTCAGCTCAGCTTCTGCAGGAACTCGGTGATCAGCCTGCTCGTGGTGTGGGGTGCCTCCTGGTTCGGGAAGTGCCCCACCTCCGGCAGGTAGCGGAACTCCGACTCGGGCCCGAGCCACGGCAGCGAGTCGCGCGCGGAGGACTCCAGGACGATCGGGTCCAGCGCGCCGTGGATCTGCAGCACCGGCACCTGCACCGGCTTGTCGACGGCCTCGGCGAACCGGCGGCCGTCGCTGCGCAGCTGCGAGCGCACCGCCCAGCGGTAGTACTCCAACGCGCTGTGGGCCACGCCCGGCACCGTCATGGCCTGCCGGCAGCGGCGGATGACCTCGTCGAACTCGGGCGCCGACCGCCACTTCGGGCCGGACCACGCGGACAGCAGCTTGGCGACCTGCAGCCCGTTCTCGGCGGTCAGCCAGCGTTCCGGGTGGATCGGCAGCTGGAAGCGCAGCACGTGCGAGTTCGTCCGGGGATGCCTGCGGAACGTCCGGCGCGTCACCAGGGGGTGCGGTGCGGACAGCACGGAGATCGACGAGACCACGCGCGGGTGCATGGCGCCGACCGTCCACGCCGTGGCGCCGCCCCACGCGTGACCCACGAGGTGCGCGCGCGGGGCACCGAGCGCCTTGACCAGTCCCGCGATGTCACCCGCGAGGGTGAAACCGTCGTAGCCGCGCGGAGGTTTGTCCGAGTCGCCGTAGCCGCGCAGGTCCACGGCCACGGCGCGATAGCCGGCCTCGGCCAGTGCGGTCAGCTGGTGCCGCCACGCCCACCAGAACTCGGGGAACCCGTGCAGCAGCAGCACGAGCGGGCCGTCGCCGAGTTCGGCGACGTGCAGGCGGATGCCGTTGGCCGAGACGTCGCGGTGCGTCCACGGACCCGCGACCCGCACAACGGACGGGTCGGGTTTGCGGCTCAGTTGTCGTCGCCCCTGCGCGTGAGGGCCGCGACGGTGTCCTTCGCGGCCGCGATCGACTTCTCCGGCGCCCTGATCTTCTTGACCTTGCGGTAGCCGAGGAAGGCGAAGGCGACGGCGGACAGCAGCATCACGAGGAACACGAGCCCGAAGCCCGCCCAAGTGGGCCAGCCGAACCAGTGCGCGAAACCGAAGCCGAGCGCCATGAACAGGAAGAACAGGCTGAAGCAGAGGATCGTCAGGGCGACGATGAAGAAGACGCTGCCCTTCACGCCCTTCTTGATCTCGGCCGTGATCTCGCCCTTGGCGAGCTCGACCTCTGCTCTGACCAAAGTCGACACGTGGGCCGTCGCATCACGGACAAGACCGCCGATCGACGCCTCGGCCGTCGGGTCGTCTGCGGTCAGCGGAATCGACGCGATGTGCTCCCTGGTGGTCACTCGGACATGGTGCCATGAGCCCGGCTGCGACGAATGAGCAACACCGCGGCGAGCAGCGACGCGATCATCGAGGCGATCAACACAGCGGCCTTCGCGGTCTCCGGCTCGTCGAGTGAGAGGTCCGCGATCAGGAGACTGACCGTGAACCCGACGCCGCCGAGCACGGCCACCGCGATGACGTCCCGCGGCCCCGCGCCGGACGGCCACACCGCCGCCTTGAACCACACCGCGAGCGCCGAGGCCCCCACGATGCCGACCACCTTGCCGACGATCAGCCCTGCCATCACGCCGATCGCGATCTTGTCCTCGAAGAGCTTCCCCAACGCCTCCGCGCCCACCGGCACACCCGCCGCGAACAGCGCGAACACCGGCACGGCCACCCCGGCCGACCACGGCTGCAGCCGGTGCTCCAGCCGCACCGCCGGCGCCTCCTGCTCGTACGGGTCGCGCCGCACCCGCGTCAGCAACGCCAGCGCGACGCCCGCGATCGTGGCGTGGATGCCCGACTCGTGCATGAACCACCACGTCGCCAGCGCGATCGGCACGTAGATCCAGGGGCTGGTGATCCTCTTGTGCTGCAGGAACCAGTACAGCGCCAGCAGCAGCACGACCGCACCCGCGGCGAGCAGGTTGAACTTCGCCGTGAACAGGATCGCGATCACGATGATCGCGCCCAGGTCGTCCACAACGGCCAACGACAGCAGGAACACCCGCAGACTCGACGGCAGCCCCGATGCCGTCAGCGCCAGCACTCCGAGCGCGAACGCGATGTCCGTCGCGACGGGAATCGCCCACGCCTTCTCGATCCCCGGCTCTCCCCAGCCGATCGCCAGCGCGACCAGCGCGGGCACGATCATCCCGCCGATCGCCGCGACGATGGGCAGAACGGCGGCCTTGAAGTTCGACAGCTCCCCGACGACGAGCTCGCGCTTCAGCTCGAGCCCGGCGACGAAGAAGAAGATCGCGAGCAGGCCGTCCTTCGCCCAGTCACCGACCGACAGCGGTCCCAGGTGGAGGTCCCGCAGCCCGAAGTAGGCGGGGGACAGCGGTGAATTGGCCCAGATCAGCGCTATGGCCGTGGCTCCGAGCAGCACCATGCCGCCGACGGTTTCCGTGCGGAGGTAGCGGGCGAACTCGGCGACTGCGGCCTTCTTGCGCGACAAAACGGCTCCCAGGGCGGATCAGCAGGTACACGAATACTCGTGCCGACCAGACTTCCCGGCTCACCGAGTGCTGTGGCGACACAGCACTTTCCGCGATCTTAACGCGAACGGGCGCCCTCCTCAGAGGACGCCCGTCACGTTTGGAGCAGATCAGTCCTCGGCCTTGCCCGACTGCAGACCCGCCGAGATCAGGTCCATGACCGACGAGTCGGCCAGCGTCGTCACGTCGCCGACCGTGCGGTTCTCCGCCACGTCGCGCAGCAGGCGGCGCATGATCTTGCCCGAACGCGTCTTCGGCAGCTCCGGCACGACCATGATCTGCCGCGGCTTCGCGATCGGGCCGATCTCCTTGGCCACGTGGTCGCGCAGCGCCTTGATCGCCTCCGCGCCACCGGCGTCCGCACCCGCGCCACCGCGGAGGATCACGAATGCCACGATGCCCTGGCCGGTCGTGTCGTCGGACGCGCCGACGACGGCGGCCTCGGCCACGGTCGGGTGCGACACGAGCGCCGACTCGACCTCGGTGGTCGAGATGCGGTGACCGGACACGTTCATCACGTCGTCGACGCGGCCGAGCAGCCAGATGTCGCCGTCGGCGTCGTACTTGGCGCCGTCACCGGCGAAGTAGAAGCCCTGCTCGCCGAAGCGCGACCAGTACGTGTCGCGGTAGCGCTCCTCGTCGCCCCAGATGCCGCGCAGCATCGACGGCCACGGCTCGTCCAGCACGAGGTAGCCACCGCCGCCGTGCTCGACCTCGACGCCCTCGTCGTTGACCACCTTCGCGCCGATGCCGGGCAGCGGGCGCTGCGCCGAGCCGGGCTTGGTCGAGATGACACCGGGCAGCGGCGAGATCATGATCGCGCCGGTCTCGGTCTGCCACCACGTGTCGACGATCGGGGCCTTGCCGCCGCCGACGTTCTCGCGGTACCAGATCCACGCCTCGGGGTTGATCGGCTCGCCGACCGAACCCAGCACGCGCAACGAGCTGAGGTCGTACTTGGCCGGGATGTCCGCGCCCCACTTCATGAAGGTGCGGATCAGCGTCGGCGCCGTGTAGTAGATCGAGACGCCGTACTTCTGCACGATCTCCCAGTGGCGGCCCTCGTGCGGGGTGTTCGGCGTGCCTTCGTAGACGACCTGCGTCACGCGGTTCGACAGCGGGCCGTAGACGATGTAGCTGTGGCCGGTGACCCAGCCGATGTCCGCGGTGCACCAGTACACGTCGGTGTCCGGCTTGAGGTCGAACACGTAGTTGTGCGTGTACGACGCCTGCGTGAGGTAGCCGCCGGACGTGTGCAGGATGCCCTTCGGCTTACCCGTGGTGCCCGAGGTGTAGAGGATGAAGAGCGGGTGCTCCGAGTCGAACGCCTCGGGGGTGTGCTGGTCGGACTGCGAGTCCACCAGCTCGTGCCACCACACGTCCTTGTCCGTCCACGCGACCTCGGTGTCGGTGCGCTTGACGACGATGACCTTCTCCACGGACGGCGCGCCGGCGACGGCCTCGTCCACGGCGGGCTTGAGCGGAGCCGGGTTGCCGCGGCGGTACTGGCCGTCGGTCGTGATCACGAGGCGGCACGCGGAGTCCTCGATGCGGGTGCGCAGCGCCTCGGCGGAGAACCCGCCGAACACGACGCTGTGCATCGCGCCGACGCGGGCGCACGCCAGCATCGCGAAGATCGCCTCGGGGACCATCGGCATGTAGATCGCGACGCGGTCCTCGGCGCCGATCCCCAGCGAGGTCAACGCGTTCGCGGCCTTGGAGACCTCGCGCTGCAGCTCGGCGTAGGTGATGGCGCGGGAGTCGCCGGGCTCGCCCTCCCAGTGGATGGCGACCTGGTCGCCGTGACCCGACTCGACGTGGCGGTCCACGCAGTTGTAGGCGACGTTGAGCTTGCCGCCGACGAACCACTTGGCGAAGGGGGCGTCCGACCAGTCGAGCACCTGGTCCCACTTGGTTTCCCAGTGCAGCCGTTCCGCCTGCTTCGCCCAGAACGCCTCGCGGTCGGCCTTCGCCTCCTCGTACAGCGCGGGCTGTGCGTTCGCCTGTGCTGCGAACTCGTCGGAAGGCGGGAACGTCCTGCTCTCCGTGAGCAGGTTGTCCAGAGCGTTGCCCTGGCCTGGCGACTGCGTCATGGTGCGAGACCTCCTGGAAAGTCCAGACCGGTTGGGGATGCGGGTACTGACCGTAGTGCGAGCCAGTTCACTTCCAACAGGTTCCTCCCCAAAAAGGTTCAGACCAATCTGGGGAGGTCGGTTACACGGCTGTCATTGTGTAACCCGTTTTGTCTGGTCCAGGCACGTGTGGCGCGTTGAACGGGCGCAGTTGCGCGCTCAACGGTTGAGCCAGTGAGCTGGGTCACCCGTTTCACCTGGTCAGGTACTCTGCGCGACCGTGACCGATCCTCTCGCACCGCTGCTTTCCTTGCCCGGCGTGGCAGACGCCGCGAACGCCGCCAAGGACGCCGTCTTCCAGGTCCACCGCCATCGGGTGAACCTGCGCGGCTGGGCCACGACGGCGGCGGAAGCGTCCGTTCGCGCGGCCCGTGCGTCGGCGGCTCTGGAAGGCGGTCCGACCGAGATCCCGGAGTCCGGCGAGGTCTCCGACCCCGTGCTGGCGGGGTCTCTGCGGATCGCGGAGGCGCTGGGCGGGCTCGTCGCCACGTGGCAGCGCGCGCCGTTGCAGGCCCTCGCGCGGTTGCACGTTCTCGCCGCCGCCGACCTCACGACCGACGTCGGACGGCCTCGCGTCTCCGAGGACGTGTCGCAGCGGCTCGACATGCTCGGCTCGCTGGTCACCGGCGGCACGTCCGTGCCGGCGCCGATCGTCGTCGCGGTGGTGCACGGCGAACTGCTCGGGCTGGCGCCGTTCGACGTCGCCAACGGGGTGGTCGCCCGTGCGGCCGCGCGGATGACGTCGATCTCCACCGGCCTGGACCCGAAGGGCCTCGGCGTGCCGGAGGTGGCGTGCCTGCGTCGTTCGGCGGAGTACGAGGCCGCGTCCGTGGCGTTCGCGTCGGGGTCCCTGGAGGGCCTCGCCCAGTGGATCCTGTTCGTCTGCTCGGCGCTGGAGGCGGGCGCCCGCGAGGCGAAGAGCATCGCGGACGCCGCACTCACCGGGTGATGTCCGCCAGGACCTCGGCGGCCCTGACGGCGTCCTCGTCGGTCACGTAGAGCGGGGCGAAGCCGAAGCGGAGGATGTCCGGCGGCCGGTGGTCGCCGATGACTCCGCGCGCGATCAGCTCGTCCATCACGGCCTTGGCGTCCGGGCAGCGCACCGAGATCTGGTTGCCCCGCCGCTCCGGCGTGATCACTTCGAGGCTCGTGAGCTTCTCGACGTGCTCGCGGAACAACGCGGTCAGCGCCAGGCCGCGCTGCCTCAGCTCGGCCAGGTCGACGTCGTCCCACACGTCCAGCGACGCGTCGAGCGCGAGCATGGACAGGATGTCCGGCGTGCCGACCCGTGCGCGCATGATGCCGGGATCGGGCTCGTAGGACGGCTTCATGCCGAACGGCTCGCGGTGGCCGTTCCAGCCCGACAGCGGGTTCTCGAACGTCGCCTGCCGGTGCTTCGGCACGTAGATGAACGCCGGCGAGCCCGGTCCGCCGTTGAGGAACTTGTAGGTGCAGCCGACCGCGAAGTCGACTCCGAGGGCGTCCAGCTCGATGGGCAGCACGCCGGCGCTGTGGCAGAGGTCCCAGACCACCTGCGCGCCGACGGCATGGGCCTGCTCGGTGAGCGCCTTCATGTCGTGCAGCGCACCGGTCCGGTAGTCGACCTGGTTGAGCAGCACCACGGCGGTGTCCTCGCTCAGGTCCAAAGAGGACGGATGTGCGGCACGGATCTTCAGCCCCGTCAGCGAAGCCACCGACTGCGCGATGTAGCCGTCGGTCGGGAACGTCGACTCGTCGCACACGATCTCGGTGCGTTCGGTGCCCTTCACCGCGCCCATCAACGCCTTGTAGACGTTGACCGACGTCGAGTCGCCCACCACCACCTGACCGGGAGCCGCCCCGATCAGCCGGCCGATCCGGTCGCCGATCCGTTGCGGCGCCTCCCACCAGCCTTCGCTCCACGACCTGATCAGCCGTGTGCCCCACTGGTGCTTCACGACCTCCTGCACGCGTTCGGCCACGTGCTTCGGAGGTGCGCCGAGCGAGTTGCCGTCGAGGTAGATGATCCCTTCGGGAACGTCGAACAGCTCGCGCCTCACACGTAACTCCTCGCGGTCCACAGCTCGGGGAACACGGCTCGCTGGGTGCGCTTCTCGAGCCACGCGACACCAGCGGAGCCGCCGGTGCCGACCTTCGAGCCCATCGAACGCCGGGTCGCCAGCAGGTGGTCGTAGCGCCAGCGGGCGAACTCCTCGGCGATGTCGGTCAGCGCCTCGCCCAGTTCCAGCAGGTCGCGGTCGTTGCCGCGGTAGATCGCCGCCCACACCTGCTCGACCTCGGCCGACGGCTCGTAGGCCTTGGTCAGGTCGCGGTCCAGCACGCTCTGCGGGATGTCGAAACCCCTGCGCTGCAACGCGGCCAGCACGTCGTCGTAGAGCGACGGCTCGCCCAGCGACTTCTCCAGCTGGTCGTGCATCGCGGGCACGGCGCGGTGCGGCACGAGCATCGACCTGGACTTCTCGCCGAGCAGGAACTCCATCTCGCGGTACATGCCCGACTGGAACCCGGAGCCCTCGCCGAGCGCGTCGCGGAACGAGTTGAACTCGGTCGGCGTCATGCGCGCGATCGGCCTCCAGGCCGCGGACAGCGCCTGGAGGTGCAGGTCGGAACGCCGCAGCGTGCGCACGGCCGCGCGGAGGTCGTCGGCGCGCAGTTCGGTCTGGGCCTGCCGCCACTCGAAGCAGAGCAGGCCGAAGTACAGCTCCATCACCTGCGTGATGACCAGGAACGACATCTCACGGGGATCTTTGGACCACTGCTGTTGAAGGGTGTGCAGCACCGACGCGTGCACGTAGTCCTCGTACGGCGTGGTGCCGCCGAAATCCAGCTTGGGGGACACGGGGCAGCTCATGGGTCAATCGTCGCCGGAACGGCCCGTCACCTGAATGGGCGATGAAAGGCGTTCGGCTCGAACTTCTTCTGATCGCAAAACAGATCGCCGAGTAGCTTTGCGTTCATGTTGGACGAGGTGGACAAGGCCCTGTTGGAGGCGCTCCAAGAGGATGCGCGGCTGTCGTACAACGAGCTGGCCCGCCGGGTCCACGTCTCACCGCCGACGGTCGCCCAGCGGGTCCGCCGGCTCGAGAACATGGGCGCGATCACCGGCTATCGCGCCGTGGTCGATCCCACCGTCGTCGGGCGTCCGGTCGTCGCGTTGGTGCGCATGAAGTGCTACGGCCCGCGGTGCATCACCGTGCACCCCGAGCTGCTCGACGACCTCCCCGAGGTGGTCGAGGTCGTCCGGCTGACCGGAGACATCTGCTCGGTCGTGAAGGTCGTCACCACGTCCATCATCGAGCTGGAACGGCTGCTGGTCCGGCTGGCCGCGCACGGGGAGACGTCCAGCGCGATGGTGCTGTCGACACCGATCCCGTGGCGTCCGGTGCTACCGGGATAGCCTCTGGGCCTCATTTGGATCCGTTGTCCGTCGGGGACCTCATCGCTCAACCACTGCTCCGGTGCTCAGGCCGGTGCTGACCCGAGGAGCCTTCGATGCTGTCCCCGAAGTCCGCTGAGCTGGTCGAGGCGACGCTGCCCGCTGTGGGGGCCGCCATCGGCGAGATCAGCCGGCTGTTCTACCAGCGCCTGTTCGCCGAGCACCCGGTCCTGCTGCGGGTCCTGTTCAACCGCGGCAACCAGGCCGACGGCACGCAGGCCAGGGCGCTGGCCGGCTCGGTCGCGGCCTTCGCGTCCGGACTGCTCGCGGGGCAGCAGCCCGACGCGATGCTGCGCCGCATCGCGCACAAGCACGTCTCGGTCGGCGTCACGGCCGGGCAGTACGCGGTCGTGCACGAGCACCTGCTCGCCGCTGTCGGCGACGTTCTGCACGTCACGCCGGAGATCGCGGCGGCCTGGAGCGAGGTCTACTGGCTGATGGCCGACACGCTGATCGGACTGGAGCGGTTCCTGCCCAGGGGACAGCAGGACTACAAGGTGATCGCCCGGTTCCAGGAGACGGAGGACGTGGTGACGTTCGTCGTCAGGCCGGTCACCGGCCCGGTGCCGCTGAACACGCCCGGCCAGTACGTGTCGGTGCAGGTCCCGCTGTCCGACGGCGCCCGGCAGATCCGCCAGTACAGCCTGTCCGGGCGGACCGACGACGCACTGCAGTTCTCGGTGAAGCGCGACGGCGAGGTGTCCCGGTACCTGCACGACTGCGCGCCGGTGGGCAGCACGCTGAGGCTCAGCCGTCCGGCCGGGGACGTGACCCTGCGGCCCGGTGACGGCCCTGTGCTGTTCGCGTCGGCGGGGATCGGCTGCACGCCGATGATCTCGATGCTCGCCGAGCTCGCCGCCATCGGCTCACCGCGTCAGGTCATCGTGGTGCACGGTGACCGCGACCAGTTCAGCCACCCGTTCCGCGCCGAGCTCGCCCAGCTCGTGGCCAAGATCGAGGACGCGCAGGCGCACGTCTTCTACGAGCTGCCCGTCGGCGAGTGGCCGGCCGGGCGGACCGGGCTGGCCGACCTCCGCGGCGTTCCCGTTCCCGCGAACACCACCGCGTACCTCTGCGGGCCGGTGCCGTTCCTGCGCGCGATGCGGGCCCAGCTGCTCGCCGCGGGCGTCACCGACATCCACTACGAGGTGTTCGGGCCGGACGTCGTGTCAGCCGGCTAGCCGGTCCAGGGCGTTGCGGACATGGCCCTTGGTGTCCTCCAGAGCGGCGGCCGCACGATCGGTCGGTGCGCCGGACAGCAGGTGGACCAGCGCCACCTTGAGGTCGCCGTCCGCGTCCGCCAGCGCCCGCTCGCACGCGTTCTCCGGCTGCCCGGTGGCCTCGTGCAGGATCCGGATCGTCCGGCCGCGCAACTTCGCGTTGGTGGCGCGCATGCTGATCATCAGGTTCGAGTAGGTGCGGCCGAGCTTGATCATCACCGCCGTGGAGAACGACGTCAGGACCAGTTTCTGGGCCGATCCCGCCTTCATCCGCGTGGAGCCGGCGATGGCTTCTGGGCCGGTGTTCAGCGCGACGAGGACGTCGGGCGTGAACGGCACGGACGCGTTGTTCGACACCAGCACGGTGTGGGCGCCAAGCGCTTGCGCCTCCTGCAGCGCGCCGATCACGAACGGCGTGCGCCCGGACGCCGTCACGCCCACGACCAGGTCTTTCGCGGTGGCGTGGCGGCGGATCTGGGCGGCGCCCGAGTGGTCCTCCACCTCTTCGACGGCGCGGACGAGGGCTTCCGAACCGCCGGCGTGGTGGGCGACGAACCAGTCCGCCGGTGCGTTGAACGTCGGTACGAGCTCAGCCGCGTCCAGCGTTGCCAGACGTCCTGAGGTGCCCGCGCCGACGTAGTGCACCCGGCCGCCGGACATGATCGCCGCGACGCCGAGGTCGACGGCGACGGCCAGTTCCGGCAGTGCCTGCGCGACCGCGGCGGGGACCGTGCGGTCCTCCTCGTTGATCATGCGCAGCACGTCGATCGTGGATACCCGGTCGATGTCCGTGGTGCGGGGGTTCCGTTGCTCGGTCGGAGATTCCACGTGCACCACCACACCGTTCCGGGGGGAGATCATTTAGTCGTCTCCCGCGGCCGTCGCCGGCCATCTGGTCTGGCACCGAGCCGATGGCCGGACACGGCTTCGTAGGTCGCCTCCAGCGCCGTCTTCGCCGTGTCCACGTGGTGCTGGGCGACGCCGATGAACAGGCAGTCGATCACCGTGAGCTGGGCGATGCGGCTCGCCATCGCGCCGGACCGGAACGTGGTCTCGCGTGCGGCCGTGGTCAGCACGTGGTCGGCGATCTCGGTGATGGGCGAGCGCGGGAAGTTCGTCAGCGCGACGGTGGTGGCGCCGGTCTCGCGGGCGACGCGCAGGGCCTCGACGGTCTCCGCGGTCGAGCCGGTGTGCGAGATGCCCACGGCGACGTCCGCGCCGGTCAGCACGGCGGCCGACGTCAGCGCGATGTGCGTGTCGTTCCACGCGAAGCAGGTGAGCCCTATGCGGTGCAGCTTCTGCTGCAGGTCGAACGCGACGAACGCCGAAGCGCCGAAGCCGTAGACGTCCACACGGCGGGCGCCCGCGACCGCTTGGACGACCTTGTCGAGCGACTCGATGTCGAGCTGCTCCGCGGTCTCCTCGACGGCGCGGGCGTCGGCGAACGCGACCTTGCCGACGACCTGCTTGAGGTCGTCGCCCGGTCCGATGTCGCCACCCATGTCGTGGTTGGCCCTGGCCTGGCTGCGGGCCGTGTCGGCGGCGAGCGCGATGCGCAGCTCCGGGTAGCCACCGACGCCGATCGCCTTGCAGAACCGCGTCACCGTCGTCTCACTGGTGCCCGCCTGTTCGGCGACCTCGGTGATGCTGCGGTGAGCGACGGTTCCCGGGTTCTCCAGCACCACCTTCGCGACGCGCTGCTCGGCGCGCGCGAGACCGGGCAGCAACGACCGGATCTTCACCAGTGGACTGGACTCGGCAGTGCTTTCAGTGGACACGTGGGAAACTTACTAACCGCCACTGCGAGGGTCAACGGAGTGTGTCCGAAAGTCACTCTGTCGGCAGGTTCTAGTGGACGTCAGGCACCTTCCGGGTGGAGACGGCGATCCGGTTCCACGAGTTGATGGTGAAGATCAACGCGATGAGCTGCGCGAGCTCCTCGTCGCCGAAGTGCTCCGCGGCCTGCTCGTAGACCTCGTCGCTGACGTACTCGTGGCTGCTCAGGACGGTGATGGCCTCGGTGAGCCGCAGCGCCGCCCGCTCCTTCTCGGTGTAGAGGTCGCCGGCCTCCTCCCACGCGTTGAGCAGGTAGATGCGGGCCTCGGACTCACCACCCTTCCGGGCGTCGACCGTGTGCATGTTGAGGCAGTAGGCGCAGTGGTTGAGCTGGGAGGCGCGGATGCGCACGAGCTCGGCGAGCTGCTCGTCGAGACCCTCACGGGCGGCGGCGTCGAGGGCGATCATGGCGCGGTAGACCTTCGGTGCCTTCTTGGCGAGGTCGATGCGGTTCGTCATGGCTAAAACCTATGGCGCTGATTGGACCTGGGCATGGTGCAATCTGATCGTGGAATCGTGGGCCAATCTTGACTTCCACCTGGACCTGTCCGGGCCGGGTGGTCTGCGGCACCGGTTGACGGCGTCGTTGCGGGAGGCGGTCCGGTCGGCGCGGTTGCCACCCGGCACTCGCCTGCCGGCCTCGCGGTCGCTCGCGCTCGACCTCGGGATCGCGCGCAACACCGTCGCCGAGGCCTATGCGGAACTGGTCGCGGAGGGCTGGCTGACGGCGCGTCAAGGGTCGGGAACCGTTGTCGCGCAAAGAGTCGCGCCTCCTCCTCCGGTCACCCGCCGGACCGTGGACGCCGAGGTGCGCTTCGACCTCAGGGTCTCCACGCCGGACGTCACCGAGTTCCCGCGCGCGGAGTGGATCCGCTCGACGCGGCGGGCGCTGACGGCGGCGCCCTCGGAGGCGTTCGGGCCGGGAGATCCGCAGGGCCGGATCGAACTGCGGACGGCGCTGGCCGAGTACCTGGCGCGGGCGCGGGGAGTGCGTGCCGATCCCGAGCGGATCGTGGTGTGCTCGGGTTTCGGTGGTGCGGTGCAGATGTTCGACCGGCTGCTGACACCGCCGGTCGTCGTCGAGGAGTACGGGCTGGGCTTCCACCGGTCAATGTGGACCTCGACGGTGCCGTTGGCGGTGGACGACCACGGCGCGAACACCGAGCAACTGCCGGACGACCTGCGGACGTGTGTGCTGACTCCCGCGCACCAGTTCCCGTTGGGCGGCCCGTTGCACCCACGGCGGCGTGCGTCGGCCGTGGAGTGGGCACGGCGCGTGGACGGCCTCGTGCTGGAAGACGACTACGACGGGGAGTTCCGCTACGACCGGCAGCCCGTCGGCGCTGTGCAGGGGCTCGATCCCGAGCACGTCGTGTACCTGGGCACGTCCAGCAAGGCGTTGTCACCGGCGCTGCGGATCGCGTGGATGGTGCTGCCGGACCGGTTCGTGGACCCCGTGCTGGCGTTGAAGACCGATCGCGAACAGCACATCAGCATGCTCGACCAGCTGACGCTGGCGGACTTCCTGGAGTCCGGGGCTTACGACAGCCACGTGCGCCGGATGCGGTTGAAGTACCAACGGCGCCGTGACCGGCTGGTGGAGGCTGTCTCGCCGTACGCGTCGGTGTCCGGCATCGCGGCCGGGATGCACGCGGTGCTCGACACGCCTCACGAAGCGGAGATCGTGCGGACCGCGCGTGAACGCGGGATCGAGGTCAGCCCTCTCTCGTGGTTCCGGCACGAGCTGAGCGACGACGACCGCACGGGGATCGTGCTGAGCTTCGGAGCGCCCGCGTTCCCACGGGCGCTCCCGCTGTTCACCCAGGTTCTAGCGGCGTGCCACTGACCAGCCTTCGGCCGTGACGTCGCCGCGTGCGTGCACGTAGGCGCCGCGGCCGTTGTACTGGCCCGCCTTGGTGTAGACGAACCTGGTCTTCACGGATTCCGTTGACACCCAACGGCGACCGGTCGTCGTGATGGTGCGCGCGTCCTGCCAGTCCGTGCCGTTCCAGTGCTGGACGGTCAGCTTGTCGCCCTTGTCGACGTCCACGAAGACCTCGACCGGACGCTCTGCGGTGAGAGTGCCGCCGGAAGTCGTTGCGCGCCACTGCTTTCCGTGTGACTTGACGGCGAGAGCGCCGGCCAGGCCGTCGGCGGCGGCGCGGCGGGCCGGGTTGACGCTGCCCCAGTCACGGCTCGGGTGCACGCGGTTGGTCAGCAGGATCGCGATCGAGCGCGAGGCCTTGTCGATCACGAATGACGTGCCGGTGTAGCCGGTGTGCCCCGCGGCTCCCTGGCCGCTCAGGGCACCCATGTACCAGCGTTGGTCGAGCTCGAAGCCGAGGCCGTGGGCGTTGTCCGGGAACTGCTGGTTGAAGTTCGTCAGCATCAGCTCGACGGAGTGCTCGCTGAGGATCCGGCGGCCTTGGTAGGTGCCGCCGTTGAGGATCGTCTGGCCGAGGACGGCGAGGTCTTTGGCCGTGCCGAACACACCGGCGTGGCCTGCTACTCCTCCGAAGGACCACGCGTTCTCGTCGTGCACCTCGCCGCGGACGATGCCGCGTGGCGGTGTCGACTGGAACTCCGTCGCGGCCGTGCGGTCCTTGGCCTTCGGGTTGTAGCCGGTGTCCTTCATGTTGAGCGGCTTGGTGATGCCGTCGCTCACCGCCTGGTCGAGCTTCTTGCCGCTGACCTTGAAGACCAGCTCGCCGAGCGTGATCAGGTTCAGGTCGGAGTAGACGTACGTGGTGCCGGGCGTGGACTTCGGCTTCACGTCCATCACGGCTTTGAGGCGTGACGGGATGTCCGGGTACCTCTGCCACAACGGGATGAACGGTTCGAGGCCGCTCGTGTGGGTGAGGAGCTGCTTGACGGTGATGTTCTCCTTGCCGTTCACGCCGAACTCGGGCAGGTAGGTGGCGACCTTCTCGTCGATGCTCACCCGGCCCTGCTCGACCTGCTGGATCACCGCGATCGACGTGAACAGCTTGGAGATGGAGGCGAAGTCGAAGATCGTGTCCTTCTTCATCTGGACGCGTTCGGCTTCTGGCAGCTGGGTCTGCTGGTCCTTGTAGAGGACCGCGTAGCCCGTGCGGTCGTGCGTGACGATCTTGCCGTCGTGCACGTACATCGTGACCGCCCCGGCGTACAGCGGCTTGCCGTTGGCCTGGGGTTTCGTGAAGTCGCGGAGCTGGCGCAGGGCCGTGTTGACCGGCTCCGGGTCGAGACCGGCCCAGAACGGGTTCGACTCGCGCAGCGTCGTCCACTGGTGCGCGAAGCCGTCCTGGGGCTGGTCGTAGTGGCCGGGGACCAGGGTCGTCACGAGTGCGGTGGCCAGGGCAGGGATGAGCATGGCGTCCTCACCGGTAGCGCAGGTAGGGCAGGCGGGTGCGGCGGAACTGCTGGAGCTCCTGCTGCCACGCGCCGACGACCTCGGCCAGGGGTGCCTGGGCGTCGATCATCCTGCGCAGCCGGTCGGAGCCGCTGAGCTTGTCGATCCAGTTGTCCGGGCGCCACGCGAACACGCCGGGGTACAACGACTTCGCGGTGATCAGCATGGCCACGGCGGCCCTGATGGCGTCGAACCTCCGCGGGTCGGTGACGTGCAGGGTGACACCGCCGCAGGTCTTGCCCTGGAACTTGTTGAACGTGGGCGAGAAGTAGGTCTCGCGGAACCGGACGCCCCCGAGGTCCAGGGCGTTCAGCGCCTCGGCCCACCGCCAGTCGATGCCGGGCGCGCCGACGGTCTCGAACGGGCGGGTGGTGCCGCGGCCCTCGGACAGGACCGTGCCCTCGAACAGGCACGTGCCGGGGTAGACCAGCGCGGTGTCCTGGGTGGGCATGTTCGGGCTCGGCGGGACCCACGGCAGGCCCGTGTCGAGCTGGTTCCTGCGCCAGCCCCGGACGTTGACCACGTCGAGCTTGGTGGCCAGGCCGAACTCGCCCTTGAAGTAGCGCGCCAGTTCGCCGACCGTCATGCCGTGTTGCTGCACGATCGGTTTCAGCCCGACGAAGGTCGCGTAGGCGGGGTCGAGCTGCGGGCCGTTCGCGGTGCCGCCGATGGGGTTCGGGCGGTCCAGGACGATGAAGTCCAGGTCCTCGGCCGCTTCCATCGCCTGGTACAGCGACCAGATGTAGGTGTAGAAGCGCGCGCCCACGTCCGCGATGTCGAACACGACCGTGTCGATGCCCGCCTTCGTGAACATCGCCTGGATCTTCGTGGGGCTGGCTTGATACGTGTCGTACACCGGGATACCGGTGCGCGGGTCCGCGTAGTCGCCTTCAGAGCCGCCTGCCTGCGCCGTGCCGCGGAAGCCGTGTTCCGGTCCGAAGACGGCAGTCGGCTTGGCGCCGTGGGCGACCATCGAGTCGACGATGTGGGTCTGGTCCCTGAGGACGCCCGTCGGGTTCGTCAGCACGCCGACCTTGCGGCCTTTGAGCTTGCGCCAGCCGTCCTGCGCGAGCTGTTCGGCCGCGGTGGCGAGCTTCGGGGTCGCGTCGGCGGTCGCGGTGCTGACGAGGGGGACGGACAGGGCGCTCGCCGCGAGGAAGCTCCGCCTTCTCACCAGGTCACTCCGTGTCCGAACGGGTAGGGGGTCGGGCCCGGCACGTCGACCGGGAGCTTGCCCTGCGGCTTGACCTCGCCGAGCAGAACCCTGGCCAGCGCCTCCATCGAGACCGTCGTGGTCGAGTAGGTGGCGAGCCACGTCTTGGCGCCGCTGTGGGCGACGTCGTACGGGTTGGCGGTGGCGACCGCGACGACGGGCTTGCCGGTGGCGACGAGCTGGTTGATCAGGTCGACCTGGGCTGGCCTGGTGCTCGCGTTGTTGGTCAGCACCACGATCTTGTCCGCGCCTGCCGCCGCTGCCACCGCCTGCTGGATCTGCGCGGCCGTGGGGCTCGTCGCGGTGACGAACTTGGTGCCCTTGAGCCTGGTCGCGAGCGGTGAGGTGGTCGCGTCGCTGGTGCCGACGACCAGGGGAGCGGTGGCGTTCAGCGGGATCGCCTGGCCGTCGTTGCGGACGACCGTGATGCTGCGGTCGGCGATGGCCTGGGCCTGCTGCGTGCTGGAACCGACGATCTGGTCGACCTTGTTCACGTCGACCTCGGAGGTGAGCATGACACCGCGCAGGAGCTTCATCTTCAGGATGCGCAGGACGCTCTGGTCGATGCGCTGCTCGGTGATCTCACCGCTGCGGACGGCCTTGACGACGCTGTCGATCGCGGCACCGAGGTTCGGCGGCATCAGCAGCTGGTCGACGCCCGCCTTGATGGCCAGCACCGGGATCTCGGCGTCGGAGTGCAGCTTGCGGACGCCCGCCATCTCCAGCGAGTCGGTGACGACCACGCCGTCGTACTTCAGCTCGTCGCGCAGCAGCCCGGTGATGATCTTCGGGCTGAGCGTGGCCGGGTTGCCCGACGGGTCGATCTGCGGCACCTGGATGTGCGCGGTCATGATCGAGTCGATCTTGGCGGCGATGGCGGCGGAGAACGGCGGCGCGTCGATCTGGCGCCACTGGTCGAGGCTGCGGTTCGAGACCGGCAGGGCGGTGTGGCTGTCCTCGGACGTGTCGCCGTGGCCGGGGAAGTGCTTGGCGGTCGAGGTCACCGAGGTCATGTCGAACCAGCGGCGGCCCTCGTAGCCCTGCACCTGGGCGGCGACCATGTCGGCGGCGAGCTTCGGGTCGCTCGAGAAGCTGCGCACGCCGATGATGGGGTTCGCCGGGTTGGAGTTGACGTCGGCGTCCGGCGCGAAGTTCTGGTTGATGCCCATCGCGCGGAGCTCCTGGCCCGTGATGCGCGCGGCCTCTTCGGCGTCCTTGGTGCTGCGGCCCGCGCCGAGGGCCATGTTGCCCGGCAGCTGGGTGGCCGGCGGGCCGATTCGCGTGACGACGCCCATCTCCTGGTCGATCGAGATGAGCAGCGGGACCTTGCTGGCCTTCTGCAGACCGTTGGAGAGCTGCGCGATCTGCTTGGGCGTGTCGACGTTGTCGCGGCTCGAGTTGTTGAAGTAGATGACACCGCCGGGCTGGTACTTGCGCACCATGTCCGCGGCCGTCGCCACTCCGAAGTCGGTCTGGTTCTTGGGGTGCGGGACGTCGGCGGCCTGGCCGTTGACGTACGTGACGAAGAGCTGGCCGACCTTCTGTTCCAGCGACATCCCGCGCAGTGTGGTCACCGAGGCGTCCGCTCTCGCCACCGGCGTGAGGGCGACCATGGCTGTGACCAGCGTCAACGCGGCGAACTTCCGCACTGTCCGTGCCTCCCGGTGATGTTCCCACAGGTAACTGGCGTATTTCGCAAGTTACTCACGAGGACGTGGTGGGTCAACGGGCGCACATTCTGCCGTTCGGTGCCAACTTTTCACGCACAAGCAGACGGGGCACCCCCGAAAGGGTGCCCCGTCTTCAGCGCGGGCTTGCGAGTTACCAAGCGTGCAACTCCAGTCGTACAACCCTGGCCTCGGCGTCCGGCGTCCCGGTACGCAGGCCCTAGACGACAAGCCTCCCGCGGCGTGCTGCGCGTGGGTACTCGAAGTCCGCGCACGGAGCTTGGCCGGGGTGGATCCTGACTTCTCTTCGTCTGGCCCCTGGCCGACCCGAGGTCCGCACCACCCATTTAAGTGCGTGGGCCCGGTCACAGCAAGGGCTCGGACGGGTGCACCGGTCAAGCCACGTTCAGTAGTGAAAGCCCTGGGGTTTCTGGATTTGTGAGGTTTTGTTCGTGTTCGGGTACCGCCGGGAGGGCGGTGCCGTGCACTCACCGGGGCACCACGTGTGCGGCGCGTTGCCGCTACTGGCCGGTACCCGTCTCTTCTCGGTGCATTGTGGCCGCCGGGGCTTGACTTCAGTCGCGGGACCGCTTGCGGCGCAGGCCGTACCAGGCCGCTCCGGCCGCCGCGACCGCACCGATGCCGATGGCGGTGACCGCGACCGCCCTGCCCGAGGGGGTGGGGATGCGGGAGCGCAGGCTCACCGGGTCGACGAACTGCTGCACCGGCCAGTCCTTCTCGACGGCGATGCGGCGCAGGCCCCGGTCGGGGTTCACGACCGTCGGGTGGCCGACGACCTCCAGCATCGGCAGGTCCGTGACGCTGTCCGAGTACGCGTAGCTCTTCGTCAGGTCGTACCCGTGCTCGGCGGCCAGCTGCTTGATCGCGACCGCCTTGTTGTCGGCGGCGCAGTAGAAGTCGACGGCGCCGGTGTAGCGGCCGTCGTGGACCACCATCCTCGTGCCGACGCTGTAGTCCGCCCCGATCATCTGGGCGATGGGGGCGACCAGTTCCTCGCCGGACGCGCTGACGATGACCACGTCGTGGCCTTCCGCCTTGTGGTCGGCGATCAACTGCGTCGCTTCTTTGTAGACGAGTGGATCGACGATGTCGTGCAGCGTCTCGTTGACGATGCCGCGGATCTGCTCGACGTCCCAGCCGGCGGCGAGCGCCGTGATGTGCGCGCGCATGCGGTCCATTTGATCCGCGTCCGCGCCGGCGAGCATGAACACGAATTGCGCATAAGCGCTCTTCAGCACCGCGCGGCGGTTGATCAGACCTTCCTGGAAGAAGGGCCGGCTGAACGCCAGCGTGCTCGACTTCGCGATCACGGTCTTGTCGAGGTCGAAGAAGGCGGCGATCCGGCTCATGTGGCTCAGCTTAGGTGTACTCGTCAGTAGGCCGTTCGGGCGGCATTTCGTTCGTGTACGAAATCCTTGTGCACCACGGTTACCGAAACTTGGCCCTCAGCTGTTGCGGAAGTTGCGCGCAGCACTGGCGCATGGGGATACAGTAGGAGAGTCCGGTTCGACGGACGGGTTCAGTCCGACCCCCCGGGACTGAACCATTGACGACCCCCGTCCCTCCCCCCTGGCGGGGGTCGTCCCATATCCGGACCCGTTTCCGCCTGAGTGCGACTGGACCTCTGCCGCTCTTGTCCGAGCGCCGTGTGCCCAACCCTCCAGCGTCGCACACGGGCCCGACAGTTCAGGCCCGGCAAGGCATCCAAGATCGCGACTTGTCCACAGCCGCTGTTCTGTCCACAGGTGGATCTTCACCCGTTGTGTCGTTCATCACGACCGGCCACGGTCGAACCCATGACCCACCCCATCGCCCTGCTCACGGACCAGGACCTCCTCGACGAGGTCCTCCGCGTGGCCGCCGCGGCCGACTGCCCGCTCTCCTGCGCCCCCGACATCACGTCGTTGCGCTCGCAGTGGCACACCGCCCCCTTGGTCCTGCTCGACCCCGCCGCGGTCTCCGCCTGCCTGGACGCGGGCCTCCCCCGCCGCACCGGCGTCCTCGTGGTCCACGGAGGCGACCCGCCGTGGGCCCCGGCCGTGGCCCTGGGCGCGGACGGAGTCCTGGAACTGCCGGTGGAGGGCCGCTCCCTGGTGACGGCGCTGACCGACCTGGGTGAGGGCCCGCCCTCGGACCGGGGCCGCGTGGTGTCGTTCATCGGCGGCCGAGGAGGCGCGGGAGCCTCGACCCTCGCCATAGCCTGCGGCCGCGAGGCGGTGGCCCTGGGCGGCGAAGCGATGCTCGTCGACTGCGACCCCCTGGGCGGAGGCATAGACCTGGCCCTGGGCACCGAATCCGATCAGGGCGCCCGCTGGCCGGGCGTGCACGCCACCGGCGGAAGGGTCCCGATGTCGGCCCTGCGAGCCGCCCTGCCGGCGACGGGCAACCTGAGCGTCCTGGCATGCGACCGATCGGCACCCGACCCGGAACCGGCAGCGGTGGCGGCGGTCCTGGACGCGGGCCGCAGAGCGGGCTGCACGGTGATCTGCGACCTCCCGCGCTTCCCGACGGCCGCGGCCTCGGCAGCCCTGGACCGCACCGACCTGACGATCCTCGTCGTCCCGGCCGAAGTCCGCGCCACCGCGGCCGCCAGCCGAGTGGCCACCACCCTCCTGACCCACGGCCGCAACCTCCGCCTGGTGGTCCGCGGCCCGTCCCCGGGCAACCTCCAACCGGCCGAGATGGCCGACGTGATCGGCGTCCCCCTCCTGACGTCGATGCGCCCGGAGCCGGGCCTGGCCGAGGTGCTGGAACGGGGCCGCTTCCCCCGCAACCCCAAGGGTCCTCTCGCCACCACCGCCCGCGTGGTGCTGAAGGAGCTCCGCCCGTGAGCGCCCCGCAGGTCGCTGCGGACGTCGCGCCGGCCGTCACCGCGGATGCCGCGGTGGCCGATGAGGCCGAGTACGTCGCGCTTGCCGTGGGAGACGTCGAGATCGCGTCGGCAGACTCCTTCGGATGCGGGTGCATCCCGGTTCTGCGCGGGGACGAGGCGAAGGTCCCGCACCCCCGTCCTCCCGGCCACTTCCTTGCGGAAGAGGGGGTTCTGGCTCAGGCGAGCGCGCCTCCACCACTTGCCCCAGTCCCGATGAGACGCACCGCCTCTGCGTCACCGTCTGCGGCCGTTCCGCAGCTTTCGCTCCACGTTCCTGTCCCTGCGGGACTCACCGCCTCCGCCTCGAAGTCCGCAGCCGTCGCCACCCGCCCCTGATCTTGCGGGCGCACGGCCACTGCGACGCCCTCCGCCGCTTCGCAGCCTCCGCCAGGAGACCTCTGCCGGGTGACCGTCCCGCCGGTCCTCAGCCCTCGGATCTCGTTGCCACCGAAGGAGTTCCAGCCGTGACCCTCCTCCGCATCCTCGGCCGGATGCTGCGCAACCTCGTCGTTTACGGCCGCCTCTACCCGCCCCGCTACATCTTCAAGGAGGAGCCGAAGTGAACCGCTTCCTCATCTGGTGCCAGGAAACCTGGCTCCGCCTCACGGGCCGCGAGATCACCTATGGCCGCCACGCCCACCGCCCGGAGGCAGCGACATGACCTCTGCCCTGATCGACCGGGTCCGCCACCGCCTCGCCGGCACCGACATGGAGATGACCGCGGCCGTCGTGGCCCACGCGGTCCGCTCCGAGGCCGGCGGCGTCCTGGCCGACTCGGACGTCCTCGAAGCACTCCAGGTGCTCCGCCAGGAGTTCAGCGGTGCCGGCCCTCTCGACCCGCTGCTGGACGATCCCGGCACCACCGACGTCCTCGTCACCGCTCCGGACCAGGTGTGGGTCGACGGCACGACGGGCCTGCGCCGGACCGGCGTCACCTTCCCCGACGAGGACTCCGTGCGGCGCCTCGCCCAACGGCTGGCGGTGGCGGCGGGCCGGCGGCTCGACGACGCCTCGCCGTGCGTCGACGGGTGGCTGCCGGGCAGCGGGGTCCGGCTGCACGCGGTGTTGCCGCCCATCGCGGATCGCACGTGTCTGTCGCTGCGCGTCCTCAGGCCCGCGACGCACGACCTGCCGGCGTTGCAGGAGCTCGGGACGTTCGACGCGGAGATCGCGGAGGCGTTGCGGACGATCGTCCAGCGGCGCCTGGCGTTCCTGGTGATCGGTGGGACCGGGTCGGGCAAGACGTCGTTGTTGTCGGCGCTGCTGGGGTGTGTGTCGCCGGTGGAACGCATCGTGTGTGTTGAAGATGCGGGCGAGCTGAGTCCTGACCATCCGCAGTTCGTGCGGCTCACCGCCCGGCCGGCGAACGTCGAGGGGGCCGGTGAGGTCACCACCAGGCAACTGGTGCGGGAGGCCTTGCGGATGCGGCCCGACCGGATCGTGGTCGGGGAGGTGCGCGGCGCCGAGGTGAGGGAGTTGCTGACCTCGCTCAACACCGGGCACGAAGGTGGCGCCGGGACGTTGCACGCCAACTCTCCGGCGGAGGTGCCCGCGCGGCTCGAAGCGCTGGGTGCGTTGGGCGGGCTGTCGCCCGAAGCGTTGCGCAGTCAGGCCGCGGCGGCGGTCCGGGTAGTGCTGCACATGCGCCGGGCCGGCAACAGCAGGTACCTCAACGAGATCGGGGTGTTCGAGCGGAAACCGGAGCTCGCGGTCCGTCCGGTCTGGACGCGCGAAAGCGGGTGGCTGGCGAAGGAGCTGCTGTGGTGAGCCTGCTTCTGCTGGCAACGGCACTGATCGTCTGGCCGCAGCTCAAGCCGATCCGAAGACTCAGGCCGCGCGGCAAGCGAGAAGTCGTTGTGCCGCCGTACATCTGGCTGGCGGTCGCGGCGATGGTCACCTACCTCGTGGCGGGCGTCGGCGGACTGGTCGCCGGAGCGGTGCTGGCGGTGACCGGTCGGCGAATCCTCAAGCAGAGCAGGCGGAACAAGGCGCTCCGGCAAGCCGCGGAAGCGTTGAGCAACGGCCTGGGCGGCGTGATCGACGAGCTGCGGGCTGGCGCACACCCGGCCCAGGCGGCCGAGAACGCGGCGGAGGACACCCCGGCTCCGGCGAAGGAAGTGCTGAAAGCGGCGGCGGCCGCGTCGAGGCTGGGTGGCGATGTGGAGCGGACGTTGCGCGAGATGAAGCAGCCGTTGCTCGGCAAGGCCGTGGACCAGCTGGCCAAGGCGTGGCACGTGTCGGCGAAACACGGTGTGGCGTTGGCGGACGTGCTCGACGCGACCAGGCGCGATCTCGATCAGCGGGCGGCGTTCGCACGGCAGGTGCACGCGCGGATGGCCGGGCCGCGGGCCAGCGCGATGGTGCTGGCGGTGCTGCCGGTGGTGGGAGTGCTGCTGGGCGAGTTCAGCGGTGCCAGACCGTTCCACGTCCTCACGAGCACGACGGCGGGGCAGTTCCTGCTGGCGCTGGGTGCGGTGCTCGGGGCGGCAGGGGTGTGGTGGACACAGCGGATCACGGAGGTGAAGCCGTGACGTTCCTCCTGCTCGCGCTGGCAGTCCTGCTGGCTCCGGCGCCACGACGATCGATTGATCGTTTGAAGCCCAGGGCCCACGACCCGCCGCACGGCACGACGAAGCCGGACGGTCCGTTCGAACGGGCTGCGCGCTGGGATCTGCTGGCCGCGTGCCTGAAAGCCGGGTTGCCGGTACCCACGGCGATCCAGGCGGTCGAGATGAAGGAACTGGGCCAGGTCGCCGAGTTGCTCAGGCTCGGCGCTGATCCGGTCACGGCGTGGGCGTCCGCGCTCGACCAGCCCGCGACGGCACAGCTCGCCAGGGCTGCGCGGCGGACCGCGCGGTCCGGTGCGGCACTGGCCCGGCAGACCACCGAACTCGCCGAACGGACCAGGGCCGAGGCACGTGACGACGCCGAGGCCAAGGCGCAGCAGGCCGCGGTCGCGGTCGCGGCGCCGCTCGCACTGTGTTTCCTCCCGGCGTTCCTGTGCCTCGGCGTCGCGCCGGTGGTGCTGGGACTGGCCGATCAATTCCTCAACTAGGAGAAGCAGATGGAACTGCTGAAGGACGACAGCGGTATGAGCACGGTGGAGTACGCGATCGGGACGCTCGCGGCGGCCGCGTTCGGCGGCCTGCTGTACGTGCTGCTCACCAGCGACTTCATGCGAAAACTGATGGAAGGGCTGATACAGCGTGCGCTGTCTTCGGTCTGACGACCGGGGCATGGTCACGGTCGAGGCGGCGATCGCCGTGTCCGCGTTGCTGGTGGCCATGTGGCTGGGAGCGAACGGGCTGACCGCGGTCACCGAACAGATGCGGTGCACCGACGCGGCGAGAGAGGCGGCGCGGCTCACCGCGCGGGGCGAACGGCAGCGCGGCGAAGAAGCGGCCGGGCGGATCGTGGCCAATGCCAACGTCTTGATCGACAGCCAAGGCGACGCGATCAAGGTAGTGGTCAGCAAGCGCGGACCGTTGGGCCTGCCGCTCAGCGCACGGGCGTTCGCCGTGCCGGAGCCGCGATGAACGGCGAACGGTCCGGCTGCGAGCGAGGTGCGGCTGCGGTGAGCGGCGTGGTGGCGATGTTGTCGCTGATCATCGTCGTGGTGGCAGGTGCGTGGGTCGGTTCGGCGGTCGTCGCCCGGCACCGGGTGACCGGTGCGGCCGATCTGGCGGCGCTCGCGGCGGCCACTCGTCTGGTGGACGGCGACGAAAGTGCTTGTGAGCAGGCAAAACGCGTGGCTTCGGAAAACCGGGCCGAGCTGACGAGCTGCGCGGTGAACGGATGGGAGGTGGTTGTGGAGGTGTCCGCGACTACGCCGTTCGGCCCGGCGAGCGCACGAGCCAGGGCAGGTCCGGCCGAAGATCGGGCCGTTTGGAGCACGACGAGCGGTCGGCTCACAGCGGTGAGCGGACTCACACTGCCGCCCGGACATGCTGAACGGTGATCGAACCAAACGCGCGGAGTTCAGTTGCCCGGTCAAGCAAAGGACGTTCGCCGTCCCGTAGCTACCAGTTGTCGCGCGGGGGTTACGGAGGCCGGTGCCGGTGTCGTTAGTTGTAGTGGCGGCACCGACGCGGTGTCCCTACGAACACCGACACCTTGCCGATGTCGAGTCAGAACCTAGGAAGAAGGCGACGGAAGATGGATTGGTCGGATAGCTGGCGCGGGGCCTTCCGCATCGAACTGCGTGCCGAGGCCGTGAGCCTCGCGTACCGCGGTTGGCCCGTACTGCCCGGCACCTATCCGGCCGGTACGGAGGACGGCGTCACGAAGTGGGCGGGCCGCAGCGGCCTCGAGCTCCACGGCCCGATCCCCGTGCACCGCGACTGGGTGGACCGCGTCGGGACCAGTCCCGACCAGGTCGCCACGTGGTGGGCGGGCCGCTCGTACAGCCTTCTCGTCGCCACCGGTCACGTCGTGGACGCGATCGAGGTCGGCACCGGCCTCGGCCGTCGCGCGGCCGTCGCACTGCGGTCGATCGGCGTCCCCGTGCCGATCGCCGCGACCCCGTCCGGCCGCTGGATGTTCCTCGTGAAGTCCGGCTCGACGCTCAACGCCGAGCTGGCCAACAACCCGGACGTGCACCTCTACGGCAAGGGGGAGTACATCCCGCTGCCGCCCACCACCATGGCGCACGGTGTCGTGCACTGGCGGGTCAAGCCGCAGGTCTGCGGCTGGAACCTGCCGGACGCACACGTCGTGCAGGACGCGCTCGTCGAGGCCGTGCACGCCCCGGCGCGCTACGAGCTCGAAGCCGTCTGACACAACTGAATCCGAAGCCCGGCCGTGCTGGGTGTCGTCGTGGACTCTCCCCGACAACCCCGAAGGCGATGCCCTGCACGGCCGTTCCACCAAGCCCGGTTCGATGATCGGCCTCCGCACCCCGCACGTCGGGGGCCGGCAGAGGAACGGGCGAAAAAGCCGAACACGCACCCCGAAGGACAGCCTCCCGCACCAGTGACCGGGCCGAGGAACGTTAGTGGCAGAGCACCAGCTCTGCCGCGGTCGGTGAAGCCGGCTCCTCCCCGGAGTTCGTCAGAAGACAGTCGACACCGTCGCCTCCCGCGTGTCCTGTCGAGACGAACGAACCAGATTCCACCGATGTTCCAAGGGATCCGGTCACGAAGCGGTAGCAGGCGGGAAAACAGTGTTCGGCACGTGGAGAGCGCGGCGGGGGTACCCGTGAGCCCCCGCCGCGCCCTACGGAAAAGTGGTAGACCTAGAGCTGGAGAGTTTCCGCGTAGGAAGCGAAAGCGAAGGTCTCCTCCATGGATCCGGGCCGCGGAACCGCGTCGGCGTCCCAGCCGAGGTTCCGGTCCTGCAAGACCTGCTCGATCAGCGGGTGCCACCGCTGATCGAGCATTTTCTTTGCCCACACCAAGGCGCCGCGCTTGGACTCCACCTCTCCCGTGTGGATGGTGTAGAGCGTGCGGCAGTAGGTCGAGACGATGTAGCGCTGCGACCACGCGTTGCCCATCGGCGCCCACTCGCGAATGCCGTCGAGCACGTGCGGCAGCTCGGCCAGCATCGACGCGCGCAACACGGAAGCCGGTACCTCGTCGACGAGCGAGGTGATCGGCGGGCCGTCCAGCACGATGCCGTGGTGGCGCAGGATCCAGCGGGCGTGCGGGTTGTTGCAGTGCAGGTCCCACTTCAGGGTCCGCGTGCCGTGGTCGTTGAACAGCCACGGAACTCCGAGGCCCGCCACTGAGCGCAGTGACTCCACGTCGGCGTACGAACCCTCGATCTCCGTCGACCAGTGGCCGGGACGGGTCGGGATCTCGTTGTGCAGCGCGCGAAGCCCGGCTTCGCGATCACCGGACGGCAGCTCGGTGCAGGCGACGATGAAGTCGCAGTCGCTGTGGATGTCACCGGCGCCCAGGGCGAACGAGCCCTGCACGTACGTGCCGACGTAGGTGGGGCCGAGGATCTCGCGCACGGACGCGACGAGGTCGGCGAGAAGTGCGTTCAGATCAGCAAAAGGGGTGAACAAGGCCGACTCCCATGAACCCGTGACCAGGTAGGACCGGCGCGGCGGAGCATCGGACCCAGCCGCGCCTAGGCGCGACGGGTCCGGTCAGTGGCGTTGCAGCTGCAGGCGTTCACAGCGCCACGGTAGCCAAGGAGCAGTCACCCGGTCAGGCGATTTTGCCCAGCACCACGTCCAGCACGAGCACCGCTCCGGCCTTGTCCAGCGGGTCGTTGCCGTTGCCGCACTTGGGGGACTGCACGCACGACGGGCAGCCCATCGGGCACCCGCAGGCACTGATCGCGGCCCGGGTCGCCGACAGCCAGGCCCGCAGAGCCGAGTGACCTCGATCAGCGAAGCCCGCCCCGCCGGGGTGGCCGTCGTGCACGAACACCGTCGGCATCCCCGTGTCCGGGTGGGCGGCCGTCGACACGCCACCGATGTCCCACCTGTCGCACGTCGCGAACAGCGGCAGCAGACCGATCGCCGCGTGCTCGGCGGCGTGCAGGGCACCGGGGACGCGCTTCGCCTCCACACCGGCGTCGAACAGCAGCGACTCGTCGACGGTGTACCAGACGGCGCGGGTCCGCAGCGACTGTTCCGGCAGGTCGAGCGGGATCTGGTCGAGCACCACGCCGGACGGCAGCCGGCGCAGATAACCGACGACCTGGGTCGTCACCTCCACCTCGCCCAGGCAGACCGACACCCCGCCGAAGTCGGTGCGTTCGACCTCGTGCACGACGGTGATGTCCACGCAGTCACGCGGCTGCGTCGTCCACTCCGGGTCCTCGCGGTGGACCATCGCGAGACCGCTGTCGAGGTCGAGCTCGTCGACGACGTACGCCCGCCCCTGGTGCAGGTACACGGCGCCGGGATGCACCTGCCAGCAGGCGGATCCCGGGTCGACCGTGCCGAGCATCCGGCCCGAGTCCGACTCCACGACGGCCACCTGATCACTGCCGGAACCGCGGATGTCGACGCCTGCGTGCGGCCGGTCGTGCGACGCCCAGTACCACCCGGCAGGGCGCTTGCGCAGCAGTTTCTCCGCCACCAGCTCGGCGAGAACGGCCTCGGCGAGAGGTCCGCCGAAGTCGTCCAGGCAGGCCGGCGTCAACGGCATCTCGGACGCCGCGCACGCCAGCTGAGGACCCAGCACGTACGGGTTCAGCGGGTCCAGCACCGTCGCCTCGACCGGTCTGTCCAGCACCGCGGCCGGGTTGTGCACCAGGTACGTGTCCAACGGGTCGTCGCGCGCGACGAACACGACCAGAGCACTGTCGCCTGACCTGCCCGCACGGCCCGCCTGCTGCCAGAACGACGCCAGGGTGCCGGGGAAGCCGGCGACCACCACGGCGTCCAGCCCGGCGATGTCGACGCCGAGCTCCAGCGCGTTCGTGGTCGCGACGCCGAGCAGGTCGCCCGTGGACAACGCCTTCTCCAGCGCCCGCCGCTCCTCCGGCAGGAACCCGCCCCGGTACGCGGCCACGCGGGGAGGCAGCTCATCGTCCACTTCGGACAGAATCCGCTGGGTGCCCAGCGCCGTCAGCTCGGCGCCGCGGCGCGAGCGCACGAAGGCGAGCGACCGTGCGCCCTCGACGACCAGGTCGGCCAGGATGCGCGACGTCTCCGCGCCCGCCGAGCGGCGGACGGGTGCGCCGTTCTCACCCTCCAGAGAGGTCAGTGGCGGCTCCCACAACGCGACCGTGCGCGACGCACGCGGCGAAAAGTCCTCCACGACAGCGGAAACGGGGACGCCCAGCAATCGCTGCGCGGATCCAGAAGGATCAGCCACAGTGGCCGATGCCAAAACGAAGATCGGATCCGCGCCGTATTTCCGCGCGACCCTCCTCAGCCGTCGCATCAACAACGCCACGTGCGAGCCGAAAACGCCTCGGTAGGAATGGCACTCGTCGATCACCACGTACTTCAGCCGGCGGAAGAACCGCAGCCATTTCGGGTGCTGCGGAAGGATTCCGCGGTGCAGCATGTCCGGGTTGGTGAAGACCCAGTTCGCGTGCGCCTTGACCCAGTCGCGTTCGGCCATCGGGGTGTCACCGTCGTAGGCCGACGCGCGCACCCCCTTGATCCCCAGCTCCTCGAGCGATCGGAGCTGGTCCGCACCAAGGGCTTTGGTCGGTGAGAGGTACAGCGCGGTGGCCTTCGTGTCCGCCAAAAGAGTGGAAAGCACGGGCAACTGGTAGGCAAGTGACTTGCCCGACGCCGTGCCCGTCGCGAGGACCACGTGCTGCCCGGACCACGCCAGCTCGGCGGCCTCGGCCTGGTGCCGCCACGGCTCGCGCACACCGGTCCCGACGAACGCCTCGACGACCGCGGGGGCCGTCCACGCAGGCCACTCCACGTGATCTGCCTGCCGCAACGGCAGATCACGCGCGTGCGTGAGGGGTGACTCCCCGGCGGGCACACCCGCCAGCACGCGGTCCAGCAACCGGCGTCCCTGATCCACCACGGGATCGAGCTTCGCATACACCACCGACAGTCCCGGCCGGGCCGTACTCGACTTCCTGCGCAGATAACGGTGTGTGCACGGATCGGGACGTTTCGTTGCCTCGTTGCAAGCAACCCCTAGACTCCCCGCTCATCGCATCCAATGAGGGATGCGTCACGTCGCGCTGGGCGGCTGGTCTGCCTTGGCGCTGCACATGGCAACTCACCAGGAGGACGGATGTCCCGGCATTTCCTCGCGGAGGGCCTAGAGCTCTCCGGGGGTGATCGCGGCGTCGTAGCCGTGGTCGCCGTGGTCGCCCTGGCTGCTCTCGCCGTCGGGTACGTGCTGCTCAAGGAGGTGCTGGCCGCGGGCCAGGGCACCCCCAAGATGCAGGACATCGCCAAGGCGGTTCAGGAGGGCGCAGCGGCCTACCTCAACCGGCAGTTCCGCACGCTCGGCATCTTTGTCGTGATCGTGTTCGTACTGCTGTTCGCGCTACCGGCGGATGATTTGGCCGAACGAATCGGCCGGTCTTTGTTCTTCCTCGTCGGTGCCGCGTTCTCGGCGACTATCGGCTACCTGGGCATGTGGTTGTCCACGCGCGCCAACGTGCGTGTCGCCGCCGCCGCGAACGAAGAAGGCGGTCGCGAAAAGGCGACGCGCATCGCGTTCCGCACCGGCGGCGTGGTCGGCATGACCACCGTCGGTCTCGGTCTCTTCGGTGCGGCGCTCGTCGTGCTCGTCTACGCCGGCCAGGCCCCGAAGGTCCTGGAGGGCTTCGGTTTCGGTGCCGCGCTGCTCGCGATGTTCATGCGCGTCGGTGGTGGCATCTTCACCAAGGCCGCGGACGTCGGCGCCGACCTCGTCGGCAAGGTCGAGCAGGGCATCCCCGAGGACGACCCCCGCAACGCCGCCACCATCGCGGACAACGTGGGCGACAACGTCGGTGACTGCGCCGGCATGGCAGCGGACCTCTTCGAGTCCTACGCCGTCACGCTCGTCGCGTCGCTGATCCTCGGCACCGCGGCGTTCGGCGCGCAGGGCCTGCTGTTCCCGCTGATCGTTCCCGCGATCGGCGTGCTGACGGCGGTCATCGGCGTGTACACGACGAAGGCGAAGGCGGGCGAGAACGGCCTCACGGCCATCAACCGCGCCTTCTACATCTCCGCGGTCATCTCCGCGGTGCTGTGCACCATCGCGGCGTTCGCGTTCCTGCCGAGCTCCTTCGCAGACCTCAACGGCATCAGCGACGCGGTCAAGTCCACGAGCGGCAACCCGGCACTGATCGCGTCCGTCGCGGTGATCATCGGCATCGTGCTGGCCGGCATCATCCTCTGGCTGACCGGCTACTACACCGGCACCGAGCACAAGCCGGTCAAGGAGGTCGGCCAGACCTCGCTGACCGGTGCGGCCACGGTGATCCTGTCCGGCATCTCGGTCGGTTTCGAGTCGGCCGTCTACACCGCACTCGTCATCGGTGCCGCCGTGTACGGCGCGTTCCTGCTCTCCGGTTCGGTCGTCGTCGGTCTGTTCGCGATCGCGCTCGCCGGTTGTGGTCTGCTCACGACCGTCGGCGTCATCGTCGCGATGGACACCTTCGGCCCGGTCTCCGACAACGCGCAGGGCATCGCCGAGATGTCCGGTGACGTGCACGGCGAGGGCGCGCAGATCCTCACCGAGCTCGACGCGGTCGGCAACACCACCAAGGCCATCACCAAGGGCATCGCGATCGCGACGGCGGTGCTCGCCGCGACGGCGCTGTTCGGCTCCTACAAGGACGCGATCGACCAGGCCGTGGCCAAGGTCGGCAACCTCGCGGGTGATCTGCCCATCTCGTTCACCAACGTGGTGTTCAGCCCGAACGTGCTCGTCGGCGTCACCATCGGTGCGGCCGTCGTCTTCATGTTCTCGGGCCTTGCGGTCAACGCCGTGACGCGTGCCGCCGGTGCCATCGTGTTCGAGGTGCGCCGTCAGTTCCGCGAGAACCCGGGCATCATGGACTACTCGGTGAAGCCGGAGTACGGCAAGGTCGTCGACATCTGCACCAGGGACTCGCTGCGTGAGCTGGCGACCCCGGGTCTGATGGCGGTGCTCGCCCCGGTCGCCGTCGGCTTCGGCCTCGGCGTCGGCCCGCTGGCCGGGTACCTCGCCGGTGCCATCGCGACCGGCACGCTCATGGCGGTCTTCCTGGCCAACTCCGGTGGTGCCTGGGACAACGCCAAGAAGCTGGTCGAGGACGGCAACCACGGTGGCAAGGGCTCCGACGCCCACGCCGCGACGGTCATCGGCGACACCGTCGGCGACCCGTTCAAGGACACCGCCGGCCCGGCCATCAACCCGCTGATCAAGGTCATGAACCTGGTCTCGGTGCTGATCGCGCCCGCCATCGTCACCTTCACCATCGGTGACAGCGCGTCCGAGCCGATCCGCATCGCGATCGCCGTGGTCGCGACGCTGATCATCATCGGTGCGGTGGTCGTGTCCAAGCGCCGCGGCACGTCGATCGCGGACTCGCCCGCGGAGTCCGTCAGCAACGGCGCCGCGTAGATCCACCTCCGGTCGGGGTACGTTCGGGTCTCCCCCGACGTACCCCGACCGAGGAGTTCCGACATGAGGCGCAGCCTCGTCGCCACTGCCGCTGTTGCCGCCCTTGCGCTGGCCGGGTGCACCACCGGCGGCAACTCCGGCACTTCCACGACACCCACCAGCGGCGCGGCCAACCCCCAGGCCGTCGCCTACATGGACAAGGTGTGCGGTGCGGCATCCGAGTTCGCCAAGATCGAGAAGACGGCCCCCAAGCTCGACGCCGGCGACTCCGCCAAGCTCAAGGCCGAGATGGCCGCGTACATGGGCCAGCTCGCCGACGCCTTCACCAAGTCGGCCGAAGGCCTGAAGAACGTCGGTCCGTCGCCCGTCGCGGGCGGTGAGGAGGCCGTCACCAAGATGGCCGAGACGTTCACCTCGCTCGGCGCCGTGTTCGCCGACGCCAAGGTCAAGGTCGAGCAGGCCGACGCCAACAACGCCACCGGAGGCCTCCAGGCCGCCGGAGAGGCCATCGCCAAGCTCTCCGAGCTCGCCGACCCGCTGCGCGACCTCAAGGACGTCCCCGAGCTGCAGAAGGCCACGCAGTCGGCGCAGAAGTGCCAGGAGATGCAGCGCCTCAACGTCACGCCGACGAGTTGAGCAAGGCCGTTCGGAGTAACTTCCGGCCCATGCGCCGCACACTCATCGCAGTCATGACCAGCTGCCTGCTCGCGGTCACCGCGTGCACCGGCGGAGGTTCGTCGACGCCCACCGCCGCCAGCGAGGCGGATGTCGTGGCGTGGATGGACAAGGTCTGCGGCGCCGTCGACGGCACCGTGAAGACCATGGCCGACGAGCCGCCGATCGACATGAGCGACCCGGCGAAGCTCAAGACGGGCCTGTCGGACTGGCTCGGGTCCAAGGTGTCCGCGGTCGACAAGTCGATCGCGGACCTCAAGGGCCTGGAGAACGGCCCGCACCCGAAGTCGAAGGAGCTGACCACCGCCGCGCAGGACGGCATGGGCCAGATCAAGACCCTGCTCGCGGACACCAAGTCGAAGCTGGACTCGTCGACGGACCCGACCCAGGTCGTCACCGCCTTCACCGAGATGGTCGCGAAGGCCGGCGAGCTGGAGAAGGCCGGCGCCGACGTGCAGAAGAAGTTCGACGAGACGGGCCTCGCGGGAGCGGCGCAGAAGGCGTCGAACTGCAAGGGCCTGCAGGCGTCTCCACCTACTTCCTGACCCGCTGAATCCGGTCTGGCCAGATCGCCCGAACGTGTACCGTTCGGCGATCTGGTCAGACGTTTCCTGGGGGATTCGCGTGAACGCACGTTCGTCGATCGCTGCTGTCCTGAGTGCTGTCGCGCTCACCGCGTGCAGCACACCTCCTCCTCCGAGTCCGCCGACGACCGCGCCGACGCCCACCACGACGGTGGACGTGCCCGGTGCCGATCCGGTGGCCTGGTTCGAGGCGTACTGCGGCCCCATGGGCGTCACGCAGACCGCGCGGCTCCAGCTCCAGGGCAAGGCCCAGGAGGGCATGGAGGCCGTCAAGGTGGCCGTGGTCGCCTGGACGGCGGGCGCAGCGGTGTCGAACCGCCACATGGCGGACGAACTCGAGAAGCTCGGCCCGCTGGGTTCCGACGTGCGCAGCCTGCACGAACGGCTGGTCAGCGCGCTGCGCAACGAGGCCAAGACCTTCGACGACAGTTCAGCGCGGCTGCGGGCGCAGGCGGCGGACGACAAGTTCCCCGAGCGGTACGAGCAGATCATGGTCGGCAGCAGCAGTAGCAGCGTGGGGACGTTGTTCAAGCAGATCGTGGAGACGACCCCGAAGTACTCCGAGGCGTTCCGTGCGAACAAGGTGTGCACGGCCTGGCAGGGGCTGGCGAAGCAGTCCGGGGGAAACTAGGCCGGGTGAGGACACGTCTGCTCGCCGTTCTGATGACAGGTTCCCTCGTGCTGACCGCCTGCGGTTCGGAGGCGGACAAGCCGATCACCGACGCACAGCGGCAGTGGGTGGACGCGTTCTGCGGCGGTGTCCTCCCAGGCCTGGAAGCGGGCCTTGAGCTGCGCAAACAGGATCCGGCGGACTTCGCCGCCGTCAAGACCGCCTACCTCGGGCTGCTGACGTCCAACGCCACCGCGTTCGCCGGCGCGGAGAAGAAGCTGAAGGAGCTCGGCCCGCCCGAGGACGACCTCGAGAAGGTGCACGAGCAGCTGGTCAAGTTCGTCGCGGAGTCCGCGAAGTCGTACGGAGACGCGCAGGCTCCCGTCCAGGCCCTGGAGGCCAACGCCCAGTTCCTGGAGGGCGCCGAGAAGGCGCTGGCCGACACCAACGTCGTGACCACCCCGGAAGACCTCCGCGCGACCTTCCAGGAGCTGCAGAAACGGCCGAAGTACTCCGACGCGCTGGGCAGGTCGCAGCCGTGCTCGGAGATCAGGTCGAAGGGGCAGGAGGTCGGGCAGCAGTGATCGCTCGACCGGCGTAGTCACAACTACAACACTGGCCACACTCGAACGTCTGTTCTACCCTGTGGGCCGTGGTGGGGCAGCTGTCCTTCTTCTCGGCCGAGGCGCGTACGCCGGCCAAGGCGGACCTCGCCGGCTTCCTCTGCGGGCCGGGGCAGGCCGTCAGCTTCGCGCGCGGTACGGCCGCCCGCGTGTACACCGAGCTGCGCGACGAGTGGCGGCTGCGCCCCCTGAAGCAGGCCTGCGCCGAGCGCGGCGTCACCACCGAGCTGTGCGTCAACGGGGAAGGCACGCACTTCGTCCGCACGCCGTTCCGCACCGATCTCACCCCTCTGGCCGCCCGCTGGCTGGACGGATCCGTCAAGACCGTGCCTCCTGACTTCGAGCTGAACGGAGCAGTGCTGCGCGTCTGGGCGCTCGCCGCGGGCAGCTGGATGGAGTCCGCGTACCTGCTCGGTTTGGACCCCAACGCACCGCAGACACACGCACCGTTGCAAAATGCGCTGCTCGCATCCGGACTTCCGTGCACCCTGGTAGGGGCTCCGGCGTTGCGGGTAACCGGCCGACGGAGGCTGGCGCGGCTCGCTGAACTGGTCGGAAGCCCTCCGCAGGGAGTGGCGATGAGCACCTGGCCGGCGGCCTGAGCGGGCCGTCCGGCATGGTTGTGTCACTCTGTCTCGTCGTACGGGCGTCGCGGAGACATGACGGATGGTGTGCTTTTCGGCCGACGCTGGGCAACACTGGCGGGCCTGGGAACCGGGTTTGGAAGAGAGCGGGACGGCGAGTGGCTGGATCGACACGGACGAAGAAGAGCAGCGGAGGCGAGGGCAGCATCCGACGACTGGTGATCGTCGAGTCGCCCACGAAGGCGCGCAAGATCGCCTCGTACCTCGGCGCCAACTTCGTCGTGGAGTCCTCCAGGGGACACATCCGGGACCTGCCGCGCGGTGCCGCCGACGTTCCCGCGAAGTACAAGGGCCAGGCCTGGGCCAGGCTCGGCGTGGACGTCGACCACGGCTTCGAGCCTCTCTACGTGATCTCCGCCGACAAGAAGTCGCTGGTCACCGAGCTCAAGGAAGCGTTGAAGGACGTCGACGAGCTCTACCTCGCGACAGACGGTGACCGCGAGGGTGAAGCCATCGCGTGGCACCTGCTGGAGACGCTCAAGCCGAAGGTCCCGGTCCGCCGGATGGTGTTCCACGAGATCACCGAGTCCGCGATCCAGGCCGCCGCGGCCAACCCCCGCGACCTCGACCAGGACCTGGTCGACGCGCAGGAGACCAGGCGCATCCTCGACCGCCTCTACGGCTACGAGGTCAGCCCGGTCCTGTGGAAGAAGGTCATGCCGAAGCTCTCGGCAGGCCGCGTGCAGTCCGTGGCGACGCGTCTGGTCGTGGAGCGCGAACGCGAGCGGATGAAGTTCGTCTCCGCGAGCTACTGGGACATCTCCGCGCAGATGGACGCCGGTGAGCAGGCCACGCCGCGCCAGTTCGGCGCGCGTCTCGTGGCCGTCGACGGCACGCGTCTCGCGACGGGCCGCGACTTCGGCTCGGACGGCAAGCTGACCGGCAAGGCCGACGTCACCGTGCTGGACGAGGCGCAGGCCCGCGCCATCGCCGCCGGACTGCAGAACGCGCCGGTCAAGGTCTCCTCGGTCGAGGAGAAGCCGTACACGCGCAAGCCGTACGCGCCGTTCATGACCTCGACGCTGCAGCAGGAGGCGGGCCGCAAGCTGCGGTTCTCCGCCGACCGCACGATGCGCACGGCGCAGAAGCTGTACGAGAACGGCTACATCACCTACATGCGAACCGACAGCACGACGCTGTCGGAGACCGCGATCAACGCGGCCCGCACGCAGGCCACGGACCTCTACGGCGCGCAGTACGTCTCGCCGCAGCCCCGCCAGTACACGCGCAAGGTCAAGAACGCGCAGGAGGCCCACGAGGCGATCAGGCCGGCCGGAGAGGTCTTCCGCACGCCTGGCCAGGTGGCCGCCGAGCTCGACTCGGACGAGTTCAAGCTCTACGAGATGATCTGGCAGCGCACGATCGCCTCCCAGATGGCCGACGCGCGGGGCAACACGACCAGCATCCGCATCCAGGGTCGTGCGGGCACGGGTCAGGACGTCACGTTCGCCGCGTCCGGCCGCACGATCACGTTCGCCGGCTTCCTCAAGGCCTACGTCGAGACCGTCGACGCCGAGGCCGGTGGCGAGTCGGACGACGCGGAGTCGCGCCTGCCGCTGCTGGTCAAGGACCAGGACCTGACGATCGCGGAGCTGTCCGCGGACGGTCACACCACCTCGCCGCCCTCGCGCTACACCGAGCCGTCGCTGATCAAGACGATGGAGGAGCTCGGCATCGGCCGTCCCTCCACCTACTCGTCGATCATCAGCACCATCCAGGACCGCGGCTACGTGTGGAAGAAGGGCGCGGCGCTGGTCCCGTCGTGGGTCGCGTTCGCCGTGGTCGGGCTGCTGGAGCAGCACTTCGGCCGCCTGGTCGACTACGACTTCACCGCGGCGCTGGAAGACGAGCTGGACGGCATCGCCGCAGGTCGTCAGGGCCGCACGAACTGGCTGTCCGGGTTCTACTTCGGCGGCAGCATCGGCCCGGACGGCTCGATCGGCCGTTCCGGCGGCCTGAAGAAGCTGGTCGGCACGGGCGTCGAGGACATCGACCCGCGTGAGGTCAACTCGATCCCGCTGTTCAGCGACTCCGAGGGCCGCACGGTCGTCGTGCGCGTCGGCCGCTTCGGGCCGTACCTGGAGCGCGAGGTCGACGGGGCCGCGCAGCGCGCGAACGTCCAGGACGACCTGGCACCGGACGAGCTGTCCGCGGAGATCGCCGAGAAGCTCTTCTCGACGCCGCAGGAGGGCCGCTCGCTCGGCACCGACCCGGTCTCGGGCAACGAGATCGTGGCCAAGGAAGGCCGCTTCGGCCCGTACGTGACCGAGGTGCTGCCCGAGGCGTCCGAGAACGGCTCCTCGTCGAAGGCGAAGGCCCCGAAGCCGCGCACCGGCTCGCTGTTCAAGTCGATGTCGCTGGACACGGTGACGCTGGACGACGCGCTGAAGCTGCTCTCGCTGCCGCGCGTGGTCGGCAAGGACCCGGAGACGGGCGCCGAGATCACCGCGCAGAACGGCCGCTACGGCCCGTACCTGAAGAAGGGCACGGACTCGCGGTCGCTGGTCGACGAGGCCCAGATCTTCACCGTCACGCTCGAAGAGGCGCTGAAGATCTACGCGGAGCCGAAGAAGCGCGGTCGCGCCGCCGCCGCTCCGCCGTTGCGCGAGCTGGGCAACGACCCGGTGTCCGGCAAGCCGATGGTGATCAAGGAAGGCCGGTTCGGGCCGTACGTCACCGACGGTGAGGCGAACGCGTCGCTGCGCAAGACGGACAGCGTCGAGTCGATCACCGACGAGCGCGCGGCCGAGCTGCTGGCCGAGAAGCGAGCCAAGGGGCCGGTCAAGAAGAAGGCTCCGGCCAAGAAGCCGGCGGCGGCGAAGAAGCCCGCGGCCAAGAAGGCTCCGGCCAAGTCCAAGAGCTGAGCAGGGGGTGGCGGTGCCGATCAACGAGTTCGGACCCGACGGGACTCAGGCCCCGCCGCCTCCCCGGCTGTACCCCGACCCGCTCGCGGGCCTGGTGACCGCCGACAAGTTCGTCGCTCCTCAATGGACGTCGTCCAGGTCACGTGTGGTGGTGCCGACACCTCCTGAGCCGACCGAGGAACTGCGGCAGGCCGTCTGGTCGCAGATGCAGCAGGAGCAGCGGCGGCCGCGTGGCCGGGCGCAGCGCGCGCCTCAGCAGGCGCACCAGTACGCGGTCCAGCAGCTCGCTCCGACGAACCAAATGTCTGCGCCGCAACAACAACAGCAGCAACAGCAGCCTGCCAAGCAGACGAGCGGCGTGGCCGCGTTCATCGGCTGCCTGGTCGTCATCGGGTTCTTCGTCCTGGTCCTGGTCAGCATTCTCGGAGCGATCTTCAGCTAGCCGTGCTGTGAGTCCGGCATCCTGAATCACCACATCCGGTTACGCTGACCGCACGGGAGTGGCGACTTAGGGGTGACTGAAATTCAGGACGCGGACACACCGGCGACCGAGGCAGGCCAGGCAGGGCAGGCCCAGTCCAGCGTGTCCACGGTTCACCGGCTTCGATCGGTACTGGCCATCAGGCCGTTCCGGCGGCTCTGGCTCGTCACCTACCTGTGCAGCGTTGGTGACTGGCTGTCACTGCTCGCGTTGACCGGTCTGGTCACTGCGATGACGAAGAGCTACGAGTGGCAGTCGTTCGCGCTGCCGCTCGTAGTGCTGACCCAGCTGCTGCCCGGCATCCTCTTCGCACCCATCGGTGGTGTGCTCGCGGACAAGTTCGACCGTCGCAAGGTGATGGTGGTCTGCGACGTCCTGCGCGGGTCGCTGTTCATCTCGATCGCGCTGATCGGCTCCCCGATCTGGCTCTTCGTCGCGAACTTCCTGGTCGGCTGCTGCGCGATGCTGTGGATCCCGGCCAAGGAGTCGGCGGTCCCGAACCTGCTGCGCCGCCCCGACCAGGTGGAGTCGGCGAACCAGCTCGGCCTGGTGATGACCTACGGCATCTCGACGATCAGCGGTTTCGGTCTCTACTCGCTGATCTCGGGCATCCCCGCGTACCTGAACCTGCAGGGCGGGAACCTGGAGTTCAACATCGCGACGATCGCGGTGGTGATCAACGGCCTGCTCTACTTCACCTCGGCGATCCTGGTCGCGACCCGCCTGCCGGAGCTCTCCGGCCGCGTCGTCTCGACCCGCAAGAGGGAAGACGAGGACAAGCCCGGTTTCGTCGCCATGCTGCGCGACGGGCTGCGGTTCGCCGGTCGGACGCCACTGGTCAGGGGCCTGCTCATCGGCATGATCGGCGCGTTCGCCGCGGCCGGTGCCGTGATCGGGACGGCGAAGAACTACGCGTTGTCGCTGCTGGGCGGCGCCTCGACGTTCGGCCTGCTGTTCGTGGCCGTGTTCCTCGGGCTCGCGGTCGGCATGGCGACGGCGCCGCGGCTGGCCCAGCGCCTCGCCTACAACCGCCTGTTCGGCGTCACGATCGTGCTCGCCGGCATCTCGCTGGCGCTGGTCGCGCTGGCCCCGCACCTGTGGATCGCGCTGCTGACTGTGGCGCTGGTCGGCGCGTGCGCGGGCGTGGCGTTCCTGACGGGTCTCACGATCGTGGGCTCGCAGGTCCAGGACGACATGCGCGGCCGCACGGTCGCGCTGATCCAGACGTTGCTGAAGGTCGTGCTGTTCGGTGCGTCGGGTGGTGCGCCGCTGTTGCTCACGTTGCTGCAGAAGCGGCAGATCAGCGTGTTCGGCCACCCGATGGAGGTCGACGCGAGCCGTCCGGTGATGCTCGGCGGTGCCGTGATCGCGATCGTGCTGGGCCTCGTCGCGTACCGGCAGATGGACGACCGCCGCGAGGAGCCGGTGCTGTCGTCGTTGTTCGCGGCGATCCGCGGCCGCCGGCACACCAAGGGCATGCTGATCGCCGTCGAGGGCGACACCCGCGAGGACACGTCGGTGCAGGCCCGCCGCCTGGCCGCCGCGTTGCGCGCCGAGGGCCTCGACGTGCTGCTGGCCGCCGACCCCGAACACGACGAACGCCGCCTGCGCACCATGCTGTCGTCCGCCGACCTGGCAGGCGTGCGCGCGCAGGCGCTGGTCGCCGCCGCCGTCCGTGCCGATGTCGTCGAACGGCAGGTGCGCCCCGCGCTGGACAGCGGCTCCGTCGTCGTGATGGAGCGCTACGTCGACTCGCCGTTGGCGCACTTCACCGCGACGAGCTCGCTGGAACACCAGGAGCTCGAAGGCCTGGTCGACTGGGCCACCGGCCGGCTGCGCCCGGACCTGACGATCCTGCTCGACCGCCCCGGCACCGACGCCAAGGGCATCGGCCCGGAACACCACTGGCGCGTGCAGCGGCTGCTGAGCGAGATGGCCGCCGCCGATCCGGACCGGTACGTGGTGGTCGAGGCCGAGGGCGACGTCGACGACGTGGCCGACCGGGTCCGCTCCGCCGTGGTTCCGCTGATGGCCGGGCGCAAGCGCGCGGTCCCCCAGGCCGCGGTCTGATCCGTCGCTGGAAGACTGGACCCATGAGCGTGTGGGACGAGGTGGTCGGCCAGCCCGAGGCGGTGGCGATGCTGTCGGCGTCCGCGGAAGCCGCGGCCACGATCGTCGCGGGCGGCACCCCCGCACCCGGCGTGATGACCCACGCCTGGCTCTTCACCGGCCCACCCGGCTCCGGCCGTTCGTCCACCGCCCGAGCCTTCGCCGGCGCGCTGCAGTGCATCGTGGCGGACGACCGCCCTGGCTGCGGTGAGTGCTCCGGCTGCCGCACGACGTTGCACGGCACGCACGCCGACGTGCGCGTGGTGGCGCCCGAAGGCCTGTCGATCTCCGTCGCCGAGATGCGCTCCCTCGTCCAGATCTCCGCCCGCCGTCCCACGTCGGGCCGCTGGCAGGTCGTCATCATCGAAGACGCCGACCGGCTCACCGAGGGCGCGGCCAACGCGCTGCTGAAGGCCGTCGAGGAGCCGCCGGAGCGCACGGTGTTCCTGCTGTGCGCTCCGTCCGACCACCCCGACGACGTGTCGGTGACCATCCGCTCCCGCTGCCGGCTCGTATCGCTGGGATCACCTCGGCCCGCCGCCATCGCCTCGGCGCTGGAGGCCGTCGACGGGGTGTCGCCGGAGATGGCCCAGTGGGCGGCCGCGGTGTGCGGCGGGCACGTGGGACGGGCTCGCCGACTGGCCTCGGACGAGCAGACACGGGCCCGGCGCGAGGCCGTGCTGCGGATCCCGCTGGCGTTGCGCAAGCCCGCCGACGTCTTCACCTGCGCCGACGAGCTCATCAAGGCCGCCGAGGACGACGCCTCCACCGCCAACGAGTCTCGCAACGAGTCCGAACGGGAAGCGTTGGAGACCGCGATGGGCGCGGGCGGAACGGGCAAGGGCACCGCCGCCGCCACCCGTGGTGCCAAGGGTGCGCTGAAGGACCTGGAGAAGCGGCAGAAGTCGCGGGCCACCAGGACCCAGCGCGACTCCCTGGACATGGCCCTGGTCGACCTGGCCGCGTTCTACCGCGACGCGCTCGTGGTCAAGACGGGGTCCGAGGCCGCGCTGATGCACCCGGACCGCGCCCAGGACTCCCGGACCGCCGCCGCCACCTGGTCGTCCGAGTCGATCCTGCGGCGGCTGGAGGCCGTGCTGGCCTGCCGGGAGGCCATCGAGGTCAACGTGAAGCCGCGCATCGCCATCGAGGCGATGGTGACGACGCTGCACCGCGGCTGACGTCGACCTGACCGTCACCGCGCATCCAAGCCTGATTCCGTTCCGCCGCTCAGCCCCAGCCCGGTTCGTCGCCGAAGAGCACGGCCGTTCACCAGGGTGTGCGCGTGCGTTCCCTAGCCGCGCGACCTGCCCCTGGCCGGCAGCGCGGCGAAGATGACCACACCCGCGAGAAGCAGTGCCGTGCCGGTCCAGAACAGCGGGATCGACTGGTACGCGGCGTTCGTGTAAGCCAGCGGCGGCGCACCCTTGGGAGGCGCGGCCGGCGCACCGGGCTGCTGCGGCACGGTCGTCTGCGGCGGCTGCGAGGTCCCGCAGATCACGCCACCCTGCGGCGCCGCGGCCCGGACGATCTGCTCGCCCAGCGAGATCTGCGCGAGTGCCGTCGGCAGGTTCGGCAGCTTCAACTTGTCCGTCGGCAGCACCTGCACGTCGAGCATCCGCGCGGTGGCACCGAGCTGGAACCCGCTGAACCCGGTGCCCGTGAAGGCCGCCTTCTTCTCGTTGAGCCCCGCGATCTGCAGCTTGACCACGACCAGGTCCAGCAGCAACGGGATGTCGAGCGTCGGATGCGCGGCGTCGAGCGTGCCGAGGTCCTTGCCGTTCTGGCTGACCTTCAGCACCGGTGCGGTGTAGGTGATCTTCGAGGTCGCCTCGTCCCCGGTGGCCGTGGCCGTGAGCGTCGGCGGGGTGGCGACGTCGATCTTGATGCCCCCGGCCAGCTCGACGCTGACCGCGCGCATCGTCGACGTCGACTCGACCGCCTTGTTCTTGCTGCCCGGCAGGTCGACGAGCTTCACGACGGAACTCGCCTCGAACGTGTCCGGAATGCTGATCAGACTGGTCTTCACCGGCAACGGCACCTCGGCCGGCAACGCGCTCAACACCTCGAGGCCGGCCAGCGACGTCTTCGCCGTGGCCAGCGGGCTGACGCACGGCCCGACCTTCTCGTCCCACCGGGCGTGCACGCTGCCGTTGAGCAGCTTGAGCTTCGCGAGCGGCGTCTCGGGAATCGGCAGCCCGCCGTTGGTCGGCTGCGGGTTGTCCGGGATCGCCGTCTGCACCAACGTGCCCGGCGACTGCGGCGACCGCCCCGCCACCGCGAACCCGAACGGATTCGCCTGCGTCACCACCCGCTCGGTGCTCAGGAACGCCTCGGTGTTCACCTGCGCACTCGCGAGCCCCAGCCCGAACTCGGTCACCGACTGCTTCGGCAACTGCTCGCTGAGCCCGGGCAGGATCGTGTTCGTCGGCACCCCCTGCGGCCCGAGCCGGACGACACTCAGCCCGGTGCCGGCATCGCCGACGGCATGAGCGAGAGGCTGCGGCCCGTTCGGTGCAGACGCAGGCGGCTGGTTCGGATCGCGCGGCCCCGGCACCGGAGTGGTCGGAGGCTGCGCGAGCGCGGGAGCCGCGACGAGCGCGAGCAGCAACCCGGCCAGCGGCACGGACAACGAACGGCGCATGAACCTCTCCCCGGCGGTTAGGAGGTGGTGACGTCGGTCACGGTCCGTACAACGATGCCGACCCCCGTGAGTAACGCGGTTGCGGGTCGGTTATAGTTATCGCGTCTCGCCGCCTTAGCTCAGTCGGCCAGAGCAGCTCACTCGTAATGAGCAGGTCATCGGTTCGATTCCGATAGGCGGCTCGGTGAGATAAGACCCAGGTCAGGCTTCCTGACCTGGGTCTTTCTTTGTTCCCAGGTTCGTGACGAGTTGTAGAGCTGCGCTGCTCTGGGCCTCGTGTGTGCCCGAAGTGTGCCCATCGGTTCCGGTGGACTTGCGCGGGACTAGCTTGGCCGCTGCTTCGGCAGCCCGGTGAGCGACCTCGGGAAGAACGCTCGTGTAAATGTCCGACGTGATCGTGATGGACGAGTGCCCGAGCATCTCCTGCACGGTCTTCATGTCGGCACCGCCCGCGAGTGCGAGCGTCGCCGCACCGTGCCGCAGGTCGTGCAGCCTGATCGGCGGCAGGCTCGACGTCCGCACGTTCTTCTCGAACGCCTCGGACACTTTGCCGGGATGCAGCAGCGTTCCGTTGGCTTCGGTGAACACGCGGCCCGTGTTGATCCAGGCCTCGCCCCACTCCAACCGCTCGGCTGACTGCTGTGCCTTGTGCGTCCGCAGGACCTTGACCGTCTCGGCGTCCAGCGCGACGACTCGCGCACCGCTCGACGTCTTCGGGTCTCCCTCCTCGACGTCCCACCCGTCGAGGACGAGCTGAGTCGCGACCGTCGCCGTCTTCGCGTCGAGGTCGACGTCTGACCAGCGCAGCCCGCACCCCTCTCCCCGACGCAGGCCCCGGAACGCGATCAGGTGATACAGCCCGTACAGCCTGTCCTCGTGCACCAGGTCGAGGAACTCGCCCGTCTGCTCTGGAGTCCAGACCATGACCGGTGATGGCTTCTCTCCGGTCCGCTGCCACTGCTCGACGCGCTCGGCGGTCCACACCAGCGCCTTGGGGCGCTTGCCTGGCTCGACCTCGACGTGAGCAGCCGGGTTGAACGTGATGATCTGCTGCGCGATCGCGTCGTTCAGCGCTGCTCGCAGCGTCGCCCGGAGCTTGAGCTGTGCCGCAGGTCCGGTCGTCCTGCGAAACGGCGGCATCTCCTGAAGCTGTGCCCGAAACGCGCGCTGCTCGGCTCGTTTCGTGGCCTGCTTGCGCGCGTCGTCGACTGCCCGGCGTGCCGCGTTGGCCGCGACGATCTCGTCGTTGTTCTCCTCGATCTTCGCGAACAGGCTGGCTGCCTTGCGCGATCCTGGTCTGAGTGAGACGGACGAGCTCAAGCTGTGGGAAGGCATCAAGTCGAAGGCACCCGGATTGATCACGGGTGCAGGCAAGGCCATCGTGTCGGCTGTTACGACAGTCGTGGTTCGTCGAGCACTGGGCTTGTAAGGAGGTGGCCTGGGGGCCACCCCTGGTGCTCGCTGACGCTGACCGGTACGTCATAGCAACTCGCGGCGTGTACGAAACTCGGAGTTATTTGACCAGCTGCCACTTGCCGCACCGCTGAGTGGTGAAGCTGCCGTCTGTTGGTGCGATCGTCACAGTGATCGACTGAGCGTGCGTGGCGAAGTTGTTGTCGATGATCTCGCCGTCAGGGCGTGTCCGCTCCCAGTAGCAGTTATCAACGCTGTACAGCGTGCGGTACCTACCGGGCTTGATCTTCCCCTTTCCGGTACCGATCTCATAGGTTCCGCTACCGAACGGAACGTTGCCCTCCAGAACCTCGTTCAGTGCGCTTTGGTGCTCGGCGCACAGCAACGGTATGCCGATCTTGAAAATCTCCAGGCTTTTCGCGTCCTCGTTGATCTGCCCCTGGAGGAACTCCGACGCGGTGACGTACTGAGCCGGGGTGGTCATGCTCTTGCACACGTCGAGCACCCATGCGGATGCCGTGCGGTACGTGGTGCCTACGGCAGAGTTGAGCCCTGCTGTCTGTACAGCCTCATCGACCTTCTCCACTGGAGTGAGTTCTCCAGGCTTGACCCACACGGTCGCAGCCGAGGAGTAGGTGCTGCGGTTGGCCTCGATCGAACTCACGACCCACTTGTTCAGGGACTCGGGGAGCGTCCCAGTAGTCGAAATCTGGAAGAGGTTCGACTTCTTGGTCGCATGCGTCACGTAGACGTAGTAGCCGAGTTTTTGGATCTCGGCGACCGCTGTGTTCGCAGTGACGCCTACGTACTTGGCGGTGTCGATCACTGGTGGAAGCGGTGCAGCGGAGGTCGTCGTGGTCGTTACCGCCGTTGATGATCGGGACGGTTCAGACGGAGGACTTGCAGCGCCGCAGGCGGACAGAGCGGCTACTGCGCCTAGCGCGATGAAGGGCAGCGTGAATCGGCGCATGCGGAACTCTTTTCGCAGTCGCAAGTGGTGTCACATCTGGCTGCCAGGCATGCCCTCTATCGGTGTGACACCAGCAACGCGTTACTGACCGTGGTCGTCCACTGCGATCGACTCAGCCGATGATCATCAGCCCGGTGCCAGAAGGGCGTTGAGGCGTTGTAGTGCCAGTTGCCCACTCGTGCTGATTTCGATGAGTCCGCCATCGTCGGCAGCGCGGATTGTTCGCTGTATCTGATGCGGCAGGCGGTGGGTCTCAGCGGCAAGGAGCGCGGTGCGCAAGGCGTCTTCTGCGCCGTCTCGTTGTCGGGCTGCAAGCAGAACCTGCCCGGCGGTGACTCGCTCGATGATGTGCCATTGCGGGGCGACTGGTGCTGCATCCGGCATGTTCGTCTGCATGATCTGGACCGCGTTGGCGGCTCGACCAGTCGTGACCAGGCCGCGTAGCTCGATCTCTCGGAAGGTGAACGGGTTGAACAACATGCTTCGGCCGCCACCGTCATCGAGCCGTTCGCGGTACCCGTTGATCGCGAGGTCGAACAGGTCCGGGTCGCCGTGTTCGCCTGCGGCACGAGCGAGTAGCGCGAACGCAGCTCCCTGTCCCTCACGATCCTCGGACACGGCAACAGCCCGGCTGAGTCGAGCGATGGCTGCGCCGACGTGGTCAGCCTTGCGCAGCTCGTTCCCGTGCATCCGCAGCGCGTGAGCGAGGAACGCCCGATCGCCGAGGCGCTCAGCGATCACCAGCGCCTTGCCTGTCCAGCGGGCAGCGGCCGTCAGCCGTTCCTCCGGCAGCACTGTGCCGAGCGAGACGCCGAGCGCGGCGCGGCCCTGACCGAGCAGGATCATCGTGTCCCGTTCGGCCCGTCCCTCGGCGGCTCGTGCCTCAAGCCGTGCGACCAGCGGCCACAGTTCGTTGACGGCATCGACGGCCCTGCCTGACTGGCGTGCGATCTCGGCAAGGCGGATGGTCGAGTCGCCGAACTGGATCATCGCGGCGAAGTCGGCATCGTCGTTGTCGGTTACGCCGAGCGCGTGCATCGGCAGTCCGAGCGTCCGCGCGATGTGCCGGCGGGTGGCGACATCGCTGATGTTCCGGCGACCGGTCTCGATCATCGATACGTAGGTCTTGTCGTAGCCGAGTAGCGCTGCGAGCCGTTCCTGACTCAGCTTGTTCAACCTGCGGTACACGCGCAGGATGGTTGCTAGATCACGACTCTTGAGCGCGGTCGTCGCTTCGGGAGTCGACCACAACCACACCGCGGGCACGAGCTGACGAGCGGGCACGACCGGTGCGACGTGGCGCGCGCTCGCGTGACAGGTTGGGCAGATCGGTTCGACGGCGAGCCGACTCAACCCGGCTCCGCACGCATCGCACCGCCTGCTCGTCATGGCTTACCTGACCGCGTCCGCGCGCAGCCGCTCAAACCACGTCGCAATCGAGCGCTTGTAGCCCTCGGGCATGTTCAAGCCCGGCACCTCGTCCTCCGTGAACAAGCCGATTTCCTTGTGCTCGTGGGAAAGCACGGGTTCGCTATCGCCGACCGGGTGGCATCCGTAGGTCACGATGAACACGTTCTTCTCGGCAACGTTGATGTAGTACATCCACGTGTCGAGGATCGGCCCGGTCGTCACCTTCCACTGCGTCTCTTCGGTGATCTCGCGCGCAACGCACTCCTCAGGGGTCTCACCGGGTTCGATCCGGCCGCCCGGCAGCTCCCACTCCTCGCGCTCGTTCTTCAGCAGCAACACCTTGCCGTCGCGGACCACCACGCCCTTGATGGAGACGGGGTAGGCAAGCTGGCTCATCGAGGTGTCCTCCGTGATCGCGGGCTGGCTGCTCACCGGCAACGTAGCACCGGAACCCACCATGCCGAGGCGACGCGGTGTTGACAACCTGTCACTGGACGTGGTGGACAGAACAGCGTTCTGCTGATCCCGTAGACGAGTCGTTTCGGGAGGTAGACGCCATGATCGAGCCGTATCGCGTCAACGCGGACTCCGCCAACCTGGTCGAGCTGATCGCCGAGCAGGGACTCGCTGTAGTCGATGGTCTCGACGGCCCTGAGGACCTGCTCAAGCTCGCGCAGCCGATCGCCATCGTCGTGCCGCACCGGGACAGCGGACCTGATGGCGTCACCACGATCGCTGACCTTGGTGAGTCGATCGTGCGTAGCGGGTTCGCAGGCTTCAGCGCTTGTGCGCTCAACCCGCATACCGATCGCTCCGGCGTTCCACATCCGCCCGCGCTGCTGATGATGAGCTGCACGCAGGCAGCGACAAGCGGCGGCGAGTGCGTGCTCATCGATGGCCAGGCCGTGTACGACGATCTCTCCGAGTCGGAGCCCGAAGCGCTCACCGCCTTGAGCACACCGCGCTCCGTGTTGTTCGGCGGCGCGGCCGGTCACCTCAGCTCGATCTTCAGCGACAACGGTCGTGGTCGGATCGCCGTCAGACTTCGGCTCGATGAGCTCGCTCAGTTCGCACCTGAAGTCGACCGCTGGATTCCGGTGTTGAGGGCCGCGATCGACCGTCACGCGTTCGAGTTCAGGCTGACTGCCGGGCAGGGGTACGTCCTGGACAACCACCGCTGGCTGCACGGCCGGCGAGCGTTCACCGGGCAGCGCGTGGTCCATCGCGTGAACGGCGATCCGTTGCCGGAACTGGTTGTGGCGACGGGTGTTCGCGTCCGGGCGTCGAGTGATGCCGCATGAGCGACGACGCGGCGATTCGCGCCTTTCCCACACTCGCTGCGCTCATTGCGATCAGAGATGCGGGCTGGACCTTCGTCCACCGCGACGCGGTCGAGGGCGTGCCGTCACAGGTCGACGGCTACCGAGTCTGGCCAGGCGGATGGATCGACGCCGTCCGCGTTCGCGATGAGGACGACGCGATGGCGTTGCGCACCGATGGGGATGAGCCGCCCGGCATCGTGTGGGAGCGCACAGGTTCGCTCACGCACGTGGTTCAGGAGCTGCTGAGCGTTCCCGCTCCTGGCGATCGGCTCGCGCCTCGGCTCGTGAAGGCGACCGGACCGATCCTGTGGACGCCGTAGCTAGACCAGCAGCCGGTGTCTTCCGGTCGTTGCTGCACGCGGTCGAAGCGACGGCACGCCCGATCAACTTCCGAGGGATCGCACTCTGGTTCGCCGTCTGCGGAGCGGCATCCGTGCTGGTCAGCGGGGACGACATGAGGGCTCGCAAAGTGTGCCCATTGTGTGCCCGAACGCTCCGAAACGAGCTGATCGACAACGGCACCGAACGGCAGCCGCACCGGCCTGACCAGGATCAATCAGACCGGTGCGGTACTACCCGTCAGTCCTCAACATGAACACCAGGGAACTCGTAATGAGCAGGTCATCGGTTCGATTCCGATAGGCGGCTCGGTGAGACGGAAGGGCCAGGTCACTCGTTGACCTGGCCCTTCTGCCTTTTCTCTACGCTCGCGTCATGGCTGTGATGGACGTGCACAACGACTCCGCGGAGTGGCTCGTCGTGTGGCTGGAACCACTCGCCCATGACTACTGGCTGCGGCGCGGGGAGGGCATCCGCATCCGCACCGACTACACCGGTGACGAGCTCGCGTTCAGCGTTTCCACCCACGCCACTGACGCGGATCGAGCGGCCGGGGTGGAGAACTTGGTCGTCTACGTCGAGAACTGCGATTTCCACGCCGAGGTCACCGATCAGGACGGCAACGTTCTCGAACTCGCGCATCAGCGTCCCGAGGGCCACTAACCGCACGTCGTGAGTGCCTGCTCCAGCGCCGATCGTTCCGCCGGCGCCACGGACAACCCATAAGCGGCTTTCACCGTCACGTAGATCCGCCCGTACGAACACGCGTACCCCGCATTGGGCGGCATCCACTCGTCGGGCGTCTTGTCGCTCTTCGACTGGTTCACCTTGCTCGACACCGCCACGAGGTTGCGCAGGTCGTTGGCCGCGGCCAGGCGCTGTTCGGGAGCCCACGCCGAAGCGCCGCTGCGCCACATCTCCGCCAACGGCACCACGTGGTCGATCTGGATCTTCGAGACGCCGGTGACGCGCGAGCCCGTGTAGGGGTCGTCGAGCGTGCCCGCCTGGACGCCGCAGCGGCCGGGCTTGCGCTCGACGCCGGTCAGGTCGCGGGCCAGGACCTGGCTGCGCTGGTCGCAGCCGTCGCCGTCGGTGTCGAACCACGGCTGGCCGAAGACGCACGCCTTGCCGTCCGAGCAGTCGCGCACGTAGCCGTCCATCCGGCCCGGCGCGGCGACGGGAAGGGCTGCGAGCGACGTGCGCGCGGTTGCGGCGTCGAGGGTGCCGGTCGGTACCCGGTCCACCTGTGGAGCGGAGGAGGAGAGGGGTAGGGCGGAACAGCCGGTCAGCAGGATGATCAGCAACAGCCACCGCATGGGAGAGGCTTACCCGCCACGATGGGTGTCATGGCCGCCCAACGGCGTAACTAGGGGCGGTGTTCGGCCTCCACGAGGTCGTCCTCAGGTGTGGCAGACCCGTCGAGCACCGACCGCATCTGCTCGACGTCGAGCATCCCCTCCCAGCGGGACACCACGAACGTCGCCACGCAGTTGCCCAGCAGGTTCGTGAAGACCCGCATGGAGTCCATGATCCGGTCCGCGCCGAGCAGCAACGCCACTGCCGCGGCCGGGATCGAGCCGACCGCGGCGACGGTGGCGGACAGGGCCAGGAACGCCGACCCCGGCACGCCCGCCATGCCCTTGGAGGTCAGCACGAGCACCAGCACGATCGTCAGCTGGTCGCCGAGGTCGAGCGGGATGTTCAACGCCTGCGCCAGGAACAGCGTGGCCAGCGACAGGTAGATCGAGGCGCCGTCGAGGTTGAACGAGTACCCGGTCGGCAGCACCAGGCCGACGGACGTGGGTGCGCAGCCGGCGCGCTGCAGCTTCGCCATCATCCGCGGCAGCACGGCCTCCGACGACGCCGTGCCGAGGGCCAGCAGGAACTCCTCCTTGGTGTAGCGCAGGAACTGCAGGAGGTTGACCCGTGCGAACACCCAGGCGATCACGCCGAGCAGCGCGCAGAACAGCAGGGCCGCGCCGTAGGACGCCAGGATCAGCCACAGGTACGTGCGCAACGATCCCAGTCCGTACTGTCCGACCAGGAACGCCATCGCGCCGAACGCGCCGAGGGGCGCCAGTTTCATGATGTAGCCCAGCACCGCGAAGAACGCCAGGTTGATGCGCTCCAACAGGTCCACGACCGGCTTGCCGCGCTCGCCGAGCTGGGCCAGCGCGCAGCCGAACAGCACCGCGAACAGCAACACCTGGAGCAACGCGTTGCGCGCCAGCGCGTCCACCACACTGGAAGGGATGAGGTCGAGCAGGAACTGGACGACGCCGGGGAGGTGGCCGCCCTGCGTCTTCGCCTCGACGGCGGACGCGTCCAATGTGGACGGATCGACGTTCATGCCGTCGCCGGGACGCACCACGTTGCCGACGAGCAGGCCGAACCCGAGCGCGGCCGTCGACACGACCTCGAAGTAGATCAGCGCTTTCAGCCCGATCCGGCCGACCGCGCGCAGGTCCCCGACCTTCGCGATGCCCGTCGCCACCACGCAGAAGATCAGCGGCGCGATCACCATCTTGATCAGCTTGATGAAGCCGTCGCCGATCGGCTTCAGGTCGGCGCCGAACGACCGGAAGAAGTGACCGACCAGCACGCCGGCGACCACGGCCACGAGGAGCTGCAGGAAGAGCGACCGAGTTTTCACCCGCTGGAAGCTAGATCTCATTCATGAGCAATGGAGTGCTGTGCTGTTACGCCTGCGCAACCCCACGAGTGACAGACTGCCGCGCATGAAAACCGCCGCGGTGGTGGCCGCCCTGCTCCTGCTGGTCGCCTCCTGTTCGGGTGAGCCGGACCTGCCGCCGCGCGAGTTGCCGCCGGCCGGTGGGCAGCTCGACTACCAGCTCGGCGGCGCCTACCAGCCGGACGTGCCTGTCAAGATCGTCGTGCGCGACCGGAGCAAGACCATCGACGGCAGGCGCTACAACATCTGCTACCTCAACGCGCTGCAGACGCAGCCGAGCTCGATGGACGGTGGGCTCGACTGGTGGCGCAAGAACCACGCCGACCTGCTGGTGAAGAAGCCGAACGGTGAGGTCGCGATCGACCCGGAGTGGAACGAGGGCATCCTCGACATCTCCACCGGCGACAAGCGGAACAAGATCCTGGAGATCCAGAAGAAGTGGATCAAGGACTGCAAGACGGCCTTCTTCAAGGGCGTCGAGCCGGACAACCTCGACTCCTACATGAGGGCTGAGGGGACGTTCGACCTCAACGCCACCAAGGAGTTCATGAAGGCGTTCGTCAGGTACGCGCACGAACAAGGTCTCGCGGTGGCGCAGAAGAACACCGCGGAACTGGGTGACGCGGGCAAGAAGGAGATCGGCTTCGACTTCGCCATCGCCGAGGACTGCCAGGCCCGCGACGAGTGCAACGCGTACGCTGCCGCGTTCGGCAACGACTTCTTCCAGATCGAGTACACCGACGAGGGTTTCCGGAAGTCGTGCGCCGATCGCGGCGGACGGGTCTCGGTGATCCGCCGCGATCGGAACGTGGTGCCGTACGGGCACGACGAGTACGTCTACGAGGTCTGCCCGCCGACGGTCTGAGCCAGGAACGCCTGCCACTTCTCGGCCTGCCCGGTCGCATCGCCGAACAGGTGGTGGCCGACGGCGTTGGTGCCGTGGAACCGGTAGATGCCTTCCGGGCCGCGCACGCCGAGGAAGTTGTGCACGTCGTGCTCGACCACGTAGTCGACGACGCCGTGGACGCCGAACGGTTCGAGGGTGACCTCGTCGCCGACCTTCGCGCCTTCGGGGATGCCGAGCGCGTTGAGCAGCACCGGCCAGTTGTCGGCCCCTTCGGGCTGCGGCGGCCACTGGGCGAACACGTACACGCCGGGCCTGCCCGCGAAGTGCCGCACGTACTCGGCCAGCGTGAACAGGTACATGTCCCAGCCCTTCGACTGCTGGTCGACGAACTCGTCGCCCCAGCCGTCGGCGAGGATGCCGCTGTGCACGAACCGGAGCACGGTCGAGCCCTGCTCACGGCCCTCGACCAGGTACTCCATCGCGTGGAACGTGCCGTCCTCGCCCTTGTCGCTCTGGTAGGCGAGGCGCTTGCCGGGCTCCCACGCGGTGATCGTCGAGGCCTCCTGGAAGAAGCCCATGTCGAGCGACATGCGGCCGCCCAGACGGCCGTCGACGGTGTGCGGGCCCATGAACCACGAGTCGATGCCCGGTCCGGTCGCGATGGCGTCCCAGACCTGCTCCGGGGTCCCGTCGACCTCGACTTCCTTGCTGATCTCGAACTCGTGGGTCACGACTCTTCCTCCTTGGCGATCACGCTCGGGTGCAGGGCGACGACGACTCGGTGCGGACGCCCTCCTTCGGCCTGTTCGTCGTGGTACTTGGCGACCAGCTGCGTCATGAACCCGGCGAGCTCCTCGGCGAACGCAGCGCGGTCCGCCGCCGTGGCGAACCTGACCTCACCGTCCAGCGCGAAGGTCGCGAGCCTTTTCTTCGCCTTGGTCGCTCCCGTGATCAACGTGCCGACGTCGCGCACCAGCCTGGCCGAGACCGCCAGCAGCCACCGGGCGGACAACCGATCGGGTGCCCGCGCCGGGTCCGGCTGCACGGCCGCGAGCGCCGTCGGCGAGATGACGTAGGACGCGGCGGTCGCCTGCATCAGGCGCTCGTTCACGTTGCCCTTGCGCCGTTCCTCGACGAGTTCCACCAGGCCGTGCTGCTCCAGCGTGCGCAGGTGGTAGTTCACCTTCTGCCTGGGCAGCCCGACCTTCGCGGCGAGCATCGTCGCCGATCCGGGCTCCACCAGCTCCGCGAGCAGACGCGCCCGCACCGGGTCCAGCGACACCTCGGCCGCGGAAGGATCCTCGATCACCGCCACTTCGAACATGGCGCAAGCGTCACACCGAAAACAAAATTAGTCAAGAACTGACTTGCTGTCGGTGACTTTGCTCCACCTGGGTGGCGTTCGAGCCGGTACCGTAAGCGATGTCTCGATTGGTCGTTGCTTGTTCGCAACCCTTGAGGAGACAGAATGATCATGATGCTGGCCCTGACCCTGCTGGCACTGCCCTTCGCCCTGACCGCGGCCAACGTCGGCAGACGGCGGTGGATCCGCAAGAGGGGCGTCGCGAGGGTGCGCGCCGAGCTCGACGCGTTCCACGCCGAGCTGGCACGTGCCGGGCTCAGTCACTTCTCCGGGCGCTGAAGCACCGCGCTCGACGGAGAGACCCTGGTGACGACGTCGCCGTAACGGTCCAGCAGAGCGGCCGTGACGGTTTCAGGGGCGCCGAGAACGCAGAACTCGGCCAGCACCTCGTCCGTGATCAGCTCGCTCATCTCCGCCCACTGCTGCCGCCGTGACATGCGGTGCAGCTCCTCGTGCAGCGCGCCCCAGCCGTGCAGGTCCAGCACCGGCCGGTACGCGGGCGTCGACCCGTAGAACGCGATCTGCCGCTTGACGTCCGCGATCTCCTGCTCGTTCGTCGCGGCGAACACCGGGCCGCTGATCTCGAAGCCCTCCAGCGTCTTCCCGACCTTCGCGCGGCCGCGATCGAGCGCCGGCAGCGTGACCTCGCGCAGGTACCGCTCGGTCGTGAAGTTGTGGCACAGGAAGCCGTCCGCGACCTCGCCCGCCACCTCGGTCATCAGCTCGCCCACGCCCGCGAGGTAGATCGGCGCGGTGCCGTGCGGGTTCGGGCCGGGGTCGAAGAACGGTGTCATCAGCGTGTGCTTGTAGAACTCGCCGCGGAACGCCAGCCGCTCCCCGGTCTCCCAGGCGTGCCAGATGGCGCGGATCGCCAGCACGAACTCGCGCATGCGCGCGGCCGGCCTGCTCCACGGCATGGCGAAGCGCTTGGTGATGTGCGCTTCGACCTGCGAGCCCAGCCCGAGGTTGAAACGGCCTCCGGAGAGCAGCTGGAGGTCGTTCGCCGTGGTCGCGACGGTCATCGGGTTGCGCGCGAACGCCACCGCGATCGCCGTGCCGAGTTCGATCCGCTCGGTCGCCGCGGCGGCGCCGGCCAGCGCGAGGAACGGGTCGTGCTTGGTCTCGGCGAGCCAGAACCCGTCGTAACCCCGGTCCTCCGCCCGCTTCGCGATGGCCCAGGCCTCGCCGGGGGTGTAGTCGACGGCAGCGCTGTCCAGCTTCATGCCGCTGAGGTTATTGCCCCGCCGGTCAGCGGTAGTGGGACTCGCAGGCGATGCCGTTGCGGTTCGGGTCGAGTTCGACGCGGTAGCCCGGCTGACCCCAGTAGAGCGGTGCCGCGCCTGCCCGGCGTGCCTCGTCGCAGCTCGCGTAGAAGACGGGCTTCGGTTTGGGCGGTGTGGGCGGCTTCGTCGTCGTGGTCGGGGCCGGCGGTGGTGGCGGAGGCGGGGGAGTGGAGGTCTCCAGGGTGTCCTTGCCGCCGCATGGCGCTCCCCAGAGGCCCATCGGAACGCGCTGCGCGGCCCCTTCGGCTTCCTTCTGCACCGGTGTCGGGGCGCCGGCCGTGCGCCCGGCGCCGTTGCCCAGCGCGAGCAACGCGTAGTCGGTGCCGTCCGCGAGGGTGAGCGCGCCGGTCGTGCGGTCGTAGCGCACCTGCTGGTTCAGCAGCATCGCCTTGGCGAACTTGCCGGCGGCGTCAGCCCAGCACGGCCCGGGCTGCGCGAGGGCGCTGACCTCGGCCTTCGACCCGTCGGAGAGCATCACGGAACGGCCGTCGACGATCGAGGTCACGCTGATGCCCAGCTGGGCGGGCGGAATCGCCGCGGACGACGACGACGCCGTCACCGGCGCGTCCTCGGCCGGCTTCTCCACCGCGACGGGCCTCGACTGCTGCACCTGCGCGGCACATCCCGCCGTGAGCAGGACCAGCACGACTCCGCCCACACTTCTCCACCCCGACATAGGCCCGAATACTGCCTGCTCGCAGCGGTGTGGCCAAGGTTACGTATTTGGATCGGATCGGTTCATCGCGATTCCGAACTGAAATACGGAGATGCCCAGTTCAGCGCGCGGGCTTCAACGTCCAGACGACGGTCATCTCGCCGGTGGTCACGCCCTCGGCGTTGGTGATCGTGATCGTGACGGGAAACTCGGGCCGCGTGCCGGACTCCAGTTCGGCCAGCACCTCGTCCGCGGAGCGTCCCAGCACGGCCTCCGCGCGCAGCGGGCCCATCGCGATCTTCTTGTAGGCGATCTCCGCGCGGACGGCGAGCGGCGTGGCCTTGCCGAGGTGCGCGGCGAACGCGGCCATCACGACGGCGCCGGACGCGGACTCGCCGAGGCCGAACATCATCGCGGCGTGCGGTCCGCCGATGTGGTTGTGCAGCGTCGGGGTGTCCGGCAGCGACGCGACGATGCGGCTGGCGGAGACCTCCTCGAACTCGATGCCCGTGGTCTTCACGTAGGGCACGGCCTGCTTCATGGCATCTGCGATGAACGACACGTCTTGGCTCATGAGAGGGATGTTACTGACGGGTAGCTCTAGTGGCTACCCGTCAGTAACCACTACTCGGCGCGCCCGTACCACTCCACTGTGGAGTGAGACTCGGAACTCACTTGCAATTCGCTGGACCGAGATGGATGCTTGTACCGAGCAACTAGTTGGGTGATACAAGCAACGAGGTGTCAGATGGTCGATCCGGGCAGGTGCCTCGGCACCGGTGTCGATCCCGAGCACGAGCTCGCGGACCGTGTCGGCATGGCAATGGTGCGGCTGAACAAGATGCACGCCCAGGTCACCCATCAGATGGCCAAGCAGGGCATGGACAAGTCCGCCTTCGTGCTCCTCGCGACGCTCTCCGGTCTCGGGGAGTGCCGCTCGAGTGCGCTCGCGGAGGCGGTGCTCTCCGATCCGTCCACGATCAGCCGGCAGGTGGCCGGGCTCGTGAAGGACGGACTCGTGGAGAGGCGTGCTGATCCGGCGGACGGCCGGGCCAGTGTTCTCGCGGTCACCGAAGCGGGCCGTGAGCTGATCTTGAACCGACGCCGGCAGCGCAACGAGGCGATCGAGCAGGTGTTCGCGGACTGGGCCGACGAGGACTTCAAGGGCTTCGCGGACCTGTTCGAACGCTTCGTCCAGGACTACGAGCGCACGATTCCAGCGCTTTTGACCGAACGCGGGATGGGGACCCGCGCAGGAGGGGAAAACTAGAGATGTCAACGACAACCGATGCGACACCCACGCCAGGGGTTTCCCTGACGCATCGCCAGATCATGACGATCCTGTCCGGCCTGCTGCTGGGCATGTTCCTCGCGGCGCTGGACCAGATGATCGTCGCCAGCGCCATGAAGACCATCGCGGACCAGCTGCACGGACAGACGCTGCAGGCGTGGGCGACCACCGCCTACCTGATCACCGCGACCATCACGACCCCGTTGTACGGCAAGCTGTCGGACATCTACGGGCGCAAGCCGATGTACCTCGCGGCGATCTCGCTGTTCCTCATCGGCTCGCTGCTCTCGGGCATCGCGACGTCGATGTACGAGCTGGCCGCGTTCCGCGCGGTGCAGGGTCTGGGCGCCGGCGGTCTGATGTCGCTCGCCTTCGCGATCATGGCGGACATCATCTCGCCGCGTGAGCGCAGCAAGTACTCCGCCTACTTCATGGCCGTGTTCGGTTCGGCCAGCGTGCTCGGGCCGGTCATCGGCGGCGTGTTCGCCGGTCTCAGCTCGTTCCTCGGTGTCACCGGCTGGCGCTGGGTGTTCCTCGTGAACGTCCCGATCGCGCTGCTCGCGCTGTTCGTCGTCGCCCGCGTGCTGAACATCCCGCACCAGCGGGTGAACCACCGCATCGACTTCGGTGGCGCCATCGCGCTGACCGTCGGCCTGGTGCCGCTGCTGATCGTGGCCGAACAGGGCCGTGAGTGGGGCTGGGCGTCGGCCACGTCGATCGCCATGTACGTGGTCGGTGTGCTCGGCCTGGTGGCGTTCGTGTGGGTCGAGAACCGCATGGGCGACGAGGCGATGCTGCCGATGCGGATGTTCCGCAACCACACGTTCTCGCTCGGCAACACGATCAACTTCGTGCTCGGCATCGGCATGTTCGGCGGCATGGTCTCCATCCCGCTGTACCTGCAGATCGTCAAGGGCGTCACGCCGACCACGGCCGGTCTGATGCTGCTGCCGATGACGTTCGGCATCATGTCGGCCACCGCGATCGCGGGCAAGGTCACGTCGAAGACCGGGCGCTACCGGATCTTCCCGATCATCGGCGCCGGGCTGATGGCGATCGCGCTGTTCCTGCTCAGCACCATCGGCACGGACACGCCGAGCTGGCTGGTCATGGTCTACATGTTCGTGATGGGTGCCGGGCTGGGCCAGTGCATGCAGACGCTGCTGCTGGCGATCCAGAACGACGCCGAGCCGCGTGACATGGGTGTGGCGACCGCTTCGGCGACGTTCTTCCGCCAGATCGGTGGCACCGTCGGTACCGCGGTGTTCCTGTCGATCCTGTTCAGCACGGTCGGCGACAAGATCGCTTCCGGGCTGCAGTCCGCGTTGCAGACCGACGCGTTCAAGGCCGCTCTGGCGCAGAACCCGGAGTTCGCGAAGATGCTGCAGGGAAGTGGCGGGGCCGGTGTGGACATCAACAACACCGAGTTCCTCAACGGCCTCGACCCGGTGCTGGCCAAGCCGTTCCTCGACGGGTTCTCCAGCGCGATCGACACGGTCTTCCTGACCGGCGGCATCGTGATGATCGCGGCGTTCGTCCTCGTGTGGTTCCTGCGCGAGAAGCCGCTCTCGACCCGTTCGGGTCTGGAGCGCGTGGCGGACGCGGAGGCCATCGCGGTCTAGGCCAGAACATGAAGAAGAGGGGGCCGCTGCGTGCGGCCCCCTCTTCTTCGTCGTTCTCAGTGCAGCGTTTCGCCGCGCGCCTCGGCGTCCTTGAGACGCTGGTAGGAGCGCTTGACCTCGGCCTCGGCCTCGGTGCGGCCCACCCAGCTCGCGCCCTCGACGCTCTTGCCGGGCTCCAGGTCCTTGTAGACCTCGAAGAAGTGCTGGATCTCCAGGCGGTCGAACTCCGCCAGGTGGTGGATGTCGCGCAGGTGCTCGTGCCGCGGGTCGAAGGCCGGGACGCACAGAACCTTGTCGTCGCCGCCCTTCTCGTCGGTCATGCGGAACATGCCGATCGCGCGGGCCGCGATCAGGCAGCCGGGGAACGTCGGTTCCTGGACGAGGACGAGGGCGTCCAGCGGGTCGCCGTCCTCACCCAGGGTGTTCTCGATGAACCCGTAGTCGGCCGGGTACTGCGTCGACGTGAACAACGTGCGGTCGAGGCGGATGCGGCCACTCTTGTGGTCCACCTCGTACTTGTTGCGCACGCCCTTGGGGATCTCGATCAGGACGTCGAACTCCACTGGTCCTCGCTCATGTAGCCCATTCGTGACGCCCACTAGTGTGGACCACGACGCCTTGTCAACCCTCATCGGAGCGGCGGTTGGTGGGTGTGAGATTGCCCGTACCGAGCTGACGGAGGCTCTCTTGCCGGACGACCCCCAGTGGCCGACCGAGGACGACGACGCCGAGTCGGTCGCCGCAGCTTCACAGTCAACGGTGCAGGTCAACCGCCCGTCCGTGGACCAGCCGACGATGCGTTTCCCGCTCGCCGCGGTGCTCTCGGCACCGTCCACTCAGGAGCCGCTGCGCTCGTCGCCGGTCCGTTCCAGCCCGAACGCCACCGGTCCGGGCCAGGCCGCTCCGGGTGTGCCAACGGCCGGTTCCGGCGCTCCCGGCGGGCCTTCCGGTGAAGCCGCCGGTGGGAAGTCTCACGGGGCGATTGGTCCAGAAGTCGGCCAACCTCGGGCCGTTCCGGTGCGCGTCGAGCCGAAGAACGACCGGACCCGCGTCGTGCCGAGGCCGGAGCAGAAGACCACGGAGCTCTCGGTGCCGCCCGGCAAGACGGCGCGCGTCGACCAGCTGCCGCACCTGGAACAGTCGTGGTTCGACAAGCCGGTCAAGTCGGACCGGCAGCAGCACCAGCAGCAGTCGCGTCCCGAGCAGACCAGGCGCGTCGACCAGCTCCAGGGCCAGGCACCTCCGCGTCAGGAACCGCAGCGCCAGGAGCCTCAGCGCCAGGAACCGCAGCGCCAGGAACCGCAGCGCCAGGAACCGCAGCGCCAGGAACCGCAGCGCCAGGAACCCGAGCGCCAGGAACCCGAGCGCCATGAGCCCCAGCGCCATGAGCCCCAGCGCCATGAGCCCCAGCGCCATGAGCCCCAGCGTCAGGAACCGCAGCGTGCCGAGCCGGCCCGTCCGGTACCGCCTCCGCGCCAGGAGTCCCGGGACCTCCCCGTCACCGGCTACGAGGAGGAACCGGAGGACCGCCTCGCCGAGGAGCCGAGGAAGAGCCGCAAGCCGCTGTTCGCGGTCCTGAGCCTGCTCGTCGTCGCGGCCCTGGCCGGCGCCACGATCTACGCGGTCGACGAGTTCGGCGGCACCAAGGCGATCGAGACCCGGCCCCCGGCCGCGCCCGCGAACGTCCAGCCGCTGGTCAAGGCCGCCACCGCGGGCGCACCGGCCCCGACCCCCGCCGGCGTGAAGCAGGCGCTGACCGGGCCGGCGGGCAACAGCGCGCTGGGCACGCTCACCGGCAGCGTCATCGACCCCGCCAGCGGCACCGCGCTGTGGCAGCAGGGCGACACCACGCCCGCCACCCCGGCGTCGAGCCTGAAGATCCTCACGGCCGCCGCGGCGCTGCTGAGCCTCGAGAAGACCGACCGGCTGTCCACCAAGGTCGTCCAGGGCGCGGAGCCCGGCACCGTGGTGATCGTCGGCGGTGGCGACCCGACGATCTCCGGCGCGCCCGGCAGGTCGGTCTACCCCGGCGCCGCGACACTCGACGACCTGGTCGGCCAGGTCAAGGCCAAGGGCGCGGTCACCAAGGTCCAGTTCGACCTCAGCCGGTACGCGGGCGAGGCGCTCGGGCCGCAGTGGGAGTCGGTGGACATCGCGGGCGGCTCGGTCGCGCCGATCGTGCCGTTCATGCTCGACGGCGGCCGGATCGACCAGACCAACGTCAACGGCGCGCGCACCGGCAGCCCGGCCCAGGCGGCGGCGGACGTGTTCGCGCAGCGCATCGGGGCCCCCGGCGCCACGGCGGGAGCGGCTCCGGCGGGCGCGCAGGTGCTCGGCGAGATCAAGTCGGCGTCGATCGAGCAGCTCGTCGACAACATGATGCAGATCTCGGACAACGTGCTGACCGAGGCGATCGCGCGCGAGATCGCGATCAAGACGGGCAACGAGCCGTCGTTCGCGGGCGGTGTGAAGGCCGTGCGGGACGTGCTGAGCAAGAACGGGTTCGACCTCACCGGGGCGAACTTCGTGGACGGCAGCGGGCTGTCCGCGACGAACAAGATCCCGGCCAAGCTGCTCACCGACGTGCTCACCACGGCGGCCAAGCCCACGCTCGACGACGCGCGCACCGCGAAGCTGCGGCCGTTGCTGACGGCGCTGCCGGTCGCGGGTGGCAGCGGCACCCTCGCCGGTCGCTACGGCGGCACCGCGGCACCGGGCAAGGGCTGGGTGCGGGCCAAGACCGGCACGCTCACCGGCGTCAACGCGCTCGCCGGCATGGTCGTCGACGTGGACGGACGCGTGCTCGTGTTCTCGTTCATGTCCGCGAGCAACCGCAACCCGGAGACCGAGGTGCGGCCCGCGCTGGACGTGCTGGCCGCCGCGTTGCGGGGTTGTGGCTGTTCGTAGCGGGCCGGTCGCAGGTAGCGTCGGAAGCGTGAACGGCGCGACGGAGGCAGAGCTCGGCCCGGTGGACTGGGAGCTGGCGGTTTCGACCGCCGTGCGGCTCGTCCGGCCGGGTCCCGTGATCGGCAAGGGCGAGGCCGACCACGTCGTAGGCAGACTTCGTGAGCTCGCCCCGCAGGCGGAGGTGCACGTCCGCGAGCTGACCGGCCTCGGTCAGGGACTGCCGCTGCTGCCGGGCGAGGTCGTGGACAGGCCGGCGTGGGTCGCGGCCGCCGCGCAGGGCCTGGCCGCGCTGACCGCGCCCGCCATGCCGCGCCAGACAGGTCCGATGGCGGGCATCCTCGCCGGCACGGCCGGTGTGCAGGCGGGCGTCGTGCTGGCCTTCCTGTCCTCGCGGGTGCTGGGCCAGTACGACCCGTTCAGCCCCAACGAGCAGCTCGCCGGGCGGTTGCTGCTCGTCGCGCCGAACATCGTTGGCGCACAACAGGCCCTGGACGTGCCGGACGACGACTTCCGCATGTGGGTGTGCCTGCACGAGTGCACGCACCGGCTGCAGTTCACCGGCGTGCCGTGGCTGCGCAAGTACTTCTCCGACCAGGTCACGGCGCTGTTGTCCTCAATGGACGAGGAACGCGCGCCGCTGTCCGACGTGATCCGCGACTTCCGGCACAAGCTGCGCGCCGGCGACGGCCCGATGGGACTGATCGAGCTCATCCAGTCGCCGCAGCAGAAGGTCCTGCTGGACCGGCTGATCGCACTGTCCACTTTGCTCGAAGGCCACGCCGACCACGTGATGGACGCGGTGGGCCCGTCCGTGGTGCCGTCCGTGTCGACCATCCGCACCCGCTTCAGCGCGCGGCGCAAGGGCGGCGGCCTGCTCGACCGGATCCTGCGCACGGTGCTCGGCGTCGAGGCGAAGGTGCGGCAGTACGAGGAGGGCGCGGAGTTCACCGAGTACGTGGTGCAGCGCGTCGGCATGGACGGCTTCAACGCGATCTGGACGTCCGCCGACACGTTGCCGACCCGCGCCGAGATCGCCGAGCCCATGAGCTGGCTGCGCCGCGTGTCACCGTGAACGGACCGGTCGCCGAGATCAGGACGGCGGTCCGCCGTTTCCTCGACGAGGTGCAGCCGGAGCACGTGACCGTCGCGGTCTCCGGCGGCGCGGACTCGCTCGCGCTGGCGGCCGCCGTGGCACGGCTGGTGCCCGGCGCGTCGGCGGTCGTCGTGGACCACCAGCTGCAGCCGGGATCGGGTGACGTGGCGCTTCGGGCGGCTCAGCAGTGCTCCGAGTTCGGTCTCGTAGCGCGTGTGGAGCCGGTTGCCGTCGAGGGCGGCGGCGGCCCCGAGGCCGCGGCCCGCAAGGCCCGCTACGCGGCTCTGAAGCCGTCGTCCGGCGTCGTGCTGCTCGGCCACACCCTGGACGACCAGGCGGAGACCGTGCTGCTGGGCCTGGGGCGCGGATCCGGGCCGCGGTCGATCGCCGGCATGCGCGCGTTCGACCCGCCGTGGGGACGACCACTGCTCGGCGTGTCGCGGGCCGTCACCCGTGCGGCGTGCGCGGAGCAGGGCATCGAGGTGTGGGAGGACCCGCACAACGTCGACCCGTCGTTCACGCGCGTGCGGCTGAGAACCGAGGTCCTGCCGTTGCTGGAGGACGTGCTGCAGGGCGGCGTGGCCTCGTCGTTGGCGCGTACGGCGGCTCAGTTGCGTGAGGACTGTGACGCACTCGACTCTCTCGCGGAAGCCTTCGCCGGCGACTGCTGTGCTGTTGACGACATCGCCGAACTGCCCGCGGCTTTGCGACGCAGAGTGGTCAGGGCGTGGCTGATCGACGAAGGCGTGCCTGAACTGTCCGATTCGCACCTGCGCCGTGTCGACGCACTGGTGAGTGAATGGCGCGGTCAGGGCGGTGTCTGGCTACCTGGCGGCTTTGTCGTGCGGCGCGCGCATGGCAGGCTCGCTGTGGAACCACAGTCTTAAGCAGAGGGGACCTGTCCGTGTACGACGGCGACATCGCATCCGTGCTCATCACCGAGCAGGAGATCAGCGACAAGGTCACCGAACTCGCCAAGCAGGTCGCGGCTGATCACCCAGAAGGTGACTCCGACCTCGTGCTGATCACTGTGCTCAAGGGCGCCGTGATGTTCATGGCCGACCTTGCCCGCGCGCTGCCCGTTCCGGTGCAGCTCGAATTCATGGCCGTTTCGTCCTACGGGTCGTCCACGTCGTCGTCCGGCGTGGTGCGCATCCTGAAGGACCTGGACCGCGACATCGCCGACCGCAACGTGGTGATCGTCGAGGACATCATCGACTCGGGACTGACCCTGTCGTGGCTGCTCAAGAACCTGCAGTCGCGCAAGCCCCGGTCGCTGCAGGTGTGCACGCTGCTGCGCAAGCCCGACGCGGTGAAGGTCGAGGTGCCGGTGAAGTACGTCGGCTTCGACATCCCCAACGAGTTCGTCGTCGGGTACGGGCTGGACTACGCGGAGCGGTACCGGGATCTGCCGTACATCGGCACGTTGGATCCGAAGGTCTACTCCAACTGAGCATCTGATCGACCTGCTCGAAACGCACGCGGGGCGCTTTCGTACTGCATGAGAGTACGAAAGCGCCCCGCGTGCGTTGCACGGTCAGCAGTTCGGACGGCACCGCCGCTGCGAGACGGCGTCCAGCAGCACGCCGCGGATGTCCTCCGGGTTCGGCGCCTGGTACGCCTTGCCGCCGGTGGCGGCGGAGATCGCGCGAAGCGCCTCCATGTCCACCTCGTCGCCGAGGCCCACCATGATGACCGGAACGGGCTTCGCGGGGTCGGACTCCCGCTTCAGCGTCTCGATCAGCGCGTTGGTGTCGATCGACGAGATGTCGTCGTTGCGGCCGTCGGTCATCAGGACGACCGAGTTGACCTTCGACGGGTCGTAGCCCTTCAGGACGTGGCGGTACGCGGCCAGCGTCGTGTCGTTCAGGGCCGTGCCGCCGCCGACGAGGCCCGGGAGCTGCGAGGCGCCCGCCTCCAGGCGCTTGCGGCGGGTGACGCCGGCGAGGGGTTCGCCCAGCGGGCCGATCGGGACCAGTTCGATCCAGTCGTTCGGCGGCTTCTTGTCGGTCGAGAACGCCCAGAGGCCGATCGCCGTGGTGTCCGGGAGCATGGAGAGAGCCGTCATGGACGCCTCGGTGGCGGCTTCCACGCGGGTCTTGCCGTTGCCGCTCTTCTCGATCATCGAGCCGGAGACGTCGATGACCGTCAGCATGCGCATGTCGAGGCTGATGGCGCCCCACGTGCGCAGGAGTTCGGAGACCTGGTCGGCGTTCGGGGTCTCGATCAGCTTGACGTCGCCCGCCTGGACGCCCTCGACGTCGGTGCTCCACTTCGCGGGGGCGGCGCCGCCCACCGTGCGGAAGCCCGCCTCCCCGAAGCGCTTGGAGGTCTCGCCGGAGCGGAGGACCTTCTCGAACTCGGCCGCTGCCTCGCCGATGCCCTCCGGCTCGTTCGGGCGGGAGACCCGGACCAGCGGGTAGTCGAACGAGAGCGTGCCCTCCTTGGGCGGGGCGCCCAGGACGGCGTTGTCCTTCGCCGAGCGGTTGTTGGACACCACCGACTGCTCGGTGGCGGCGAAGAGCGGTGCCTTGTCCGCGTCCGTGGTGACCTTGCCGAACGAGTCGCGGACCGACGGGACGGCGCTGCGACCGACACGCAGGAGGGTGCCGACCAGTTCGGGCTTGGGCGTTCCGTCCGGATTGCCCAGCAGGGTGCGGATCACGAACAGCGAGGCGAGGCCCTCCGACGTCATCGTCGGGTCGCTCATGGAGATCTGGACCTTCGGGTCCACGACCTTGGCCCACGACACGGGGGTGACCGGGAAGCCGATCTTGGACATCGCCTGCTCGGAGCCCGCCATCACCAGCGGGCTCGACGCCAGCGAGGGCTTGATGTCGAGCTTCGGGGCCTCCGGGCCGGTCTCGGCGGCCTGACGCTGGGCTTCGGCCGCCCACATCGAGGAGTCCGGGATCCACAGGGAGTGGGGGTTGATCTGCGCGGTGGGGAGCTCGTTCGCCACGTCGGCCGCGTTGCGCGACTCGACCTGGACCTGAACGCACCGGCCGCGCACGACCGGTTGTGATCGCTGGTAGTCCTGCGCCGCCGCGTTCACCACATCCAGGGCGGCTGGGGTGACGGCGATCTTCAACGGCAGTGCGCCGGAGCAGTCGGCACCGCTGGTGGCACGCAGTGCCACGACCGTGACGCCCGCCGCCGCGACCACCCCGAGCAGGGCGGCCACGGGGAGGGCCACCCGCCGGAACAATCCGGGGGACGTATGACGTGCTGACATACAGTTACTTACCTTCGGTCACGTGTTCACTCTTTCGAGTGGCGGGAGAACACTCGGGGGATGAATGAGGATGACATGTGACCCGCAAACGTAATGAGATGGCGTGACCTGCGTCACTCGTCTGGACGGCCGTATTTGTTCCGGATGAACCAAACTGCGTGAACATGCGTGGTGGGGGTCACCCGTGGGAACCACAGATGGCCCCCGCCCGTTGGTTGCTCAGTACCCGGCCAGCGAGCGGTAGGCTGGTCGGACGCGGTATGTGGGTCTTCCACTGCCCGACGCGCAAGTCAGGGAGGGTCGAGGCCGCCCGCCGGCCGTAAGTGCATGGACCGCAAGCGCCTGCTTCGCAACCCGCTGCTGTGGATCGCTGCGGTGTTGCTGCTCTACTTCGTCTTCACCGTGCTCTTTGACGACTCACGGGGGTATCACCCGGTCAAGACGTCCCAAGCACTGCAACAGGTCAGGGACGGCAAGGTCAAGGAAGCCACGATCGAGGACAAGGAGCAGCGTCTCCGACTCACCCTCACCGACGGCACCACCTTCGAGGGCAGCAACCGCCTGATCACGCAGTTCCCGGCCAGCTCGACGGACGAGATCTTCACCGTCCTCGACCAGGCCGGCAACAAGCCGACGGTCGAGACCAAGGTCAGCCAGGAGTCCATCCTGATGCAGATCTTGATCTACCTCGTGCCGCTCGGCCTCCTGTTGCTGCTGCTCATGTGGATGATGAACAACGCTCAGGGCGGCGGCAACCGCGTTCTGAACTTCGGCAAGTCCAAGGCCAAGCAGTTGTCCAAGGACATGCCGAAGACGACGTTCGCCGACGTCGCCGGTGCCGAAGAGGCCGTCGAGGAACTGGAAGAGATCAAGGACTTCCTCCAGAACCCCGGCCGCTACCAGGCACTCGGCGCGAAGATCCCGAAGGGCGTGCTGCTCTACGGCCCTCCGGGCACCGGCAAGACGCTGCTCGCCCGAGCCGTCGCCGGCGAGGCGGGCGTGCCGTTCTACTCGATCTCCGGTTCGGACTTCGTCGAGATGTTCGTCGGTGTCGGTGCCTCGCGTGTGCGTGACCTGTTCGAACAGGCCAAGCAGAACGCGCCGTGCATCGTCTTCGTCGACGAGATCGACGCGGTGGGCCGCCACCGCGGCGCGGGTATGGGCGGCGGTCACGACGAGCGCGAGCAGACCCTCAACCAGCTCCTCGTCGAGATGGACGGCTTCGACTCGCGCGGCGGGATCATCCTGATCGCGGCGACGAACCGCCCCGACATCCTCGACCCGGCCCTGCTGCGCCCCGGCCGCTTCGACCGTCAGATCCCGGTGTCCGTGCCGGATCTGAAGGGCCGCAAGCAGATCCTGCGCGTGCACTCGAAGGGCAAGCCGCTGGCCGCGGACGCGGACCTCGACGGCCTCGCGAAGCGCACCGTCGGGTTCTCCGGCGCCGACCTCGCGAACGTCATCAACGAGGCGGCGCTGCTCACCGCGCGCCAGAACGGCCACACCATCGACGGTGCGGCCCTCGAGGAGTCGGTGGACCGCGTGATCGGCGGTCCGGCCCGCAAGAGCCGGATCATCTCCGAGAAGGAGAAGAAGATCACCGCGTACCACGAGGCGGGGCACGCCCTGGCCGCGTGGGCGATGCCGGACATCGACCCGGTCTACAAGGTCACGATCCTCGCCCGCGGCCGCACGGGTGGTCACACCCTGTCGGTGCCGGAAGAGGACAAGGACCTGATGACCAGGTCCGAGATGATCGCGCGACTGGTGTTCGCACTGGGTGGCCGTTCCGCCGAGGAGCTCGTCTTCCACGAGCCCACGACGGGTGCGTCCAACGACATCGAGCAGGCGACGAAGATCGCCCGCGCGATGGTCACCGAGTACGGCATGAGCGCGAAGCTCGGCGCCGTGAAGTACGGGCAGGAGCAGGGCGAGCCGTTCCTCGGTCGCTCGGCCGGTCGCCAGGCGGACTACTCGCTGGAGGTCGCGCACGAGATCGACGAGGAGGTGCGCAAGCTCATCGAGGCCGCGCACACCGAGGCGTACGAGGTGCTCGTCACCTACCGCGACGTCCTCGACGACCTCACGCTCGAGCTGATCGAGAAGGAGACCCTGCACCAGAAGGAACTGGAGCGGATCTTCGCCCGCGTCGAGAAGCGGCCGCGCATCACCCAGTTCAACGACTTCGGTGACCGCAGGCCGTCCGACATCCCGCCGATCAAGACCCCTGGTGAGCTCGCCAGGGAGCGCGGCGAGCCGTGGCCGCCGGTCGTCGAGGACACCCTCGACGACGAGCCGGAGACGCAGCAGGCGGAGCCTGCCGCGGAACCGGCCACCGAGGCACTGCCGTCGCCCAACGGGTCGAACGGTGCCCACCAGCCCGGTCAGCCTTCGAACCAGGCGGGTCCGCCGAACTACGGCGCCCCGCCCGGATGGACCCCGGCGACGGTGCCCGGCGGCAAGCCGCACAACGTCTGGGAGCCGAAGAAGCCGCAGTCAGAGCAGGACGAGCGGCAGTGACCGAGCAACACCAGCTCGACGGAGACGCCGGCCTCACCCTTGACGGGGAGGCCGGCGTCTCCGCGCGGCGGGTCTTCGACCAGCCGCGGGCCGAGGCTGCGGTGCGCGAACTGTTGATCGCGTGCGGTGAGGATCCGGAGCGGGAGGGCCTGCGCGAGACACCCGGACGGGTGGCGCGCGCCTACCAGGAGTTGTTCGCCGGCCTCTACACCGATCCGGACAGCGTCCTCGCGAAGACGTTCGACGAGAGCCACGAGGAGCTCGTCCTCGTCACGGACATCCCGATGTTCAGCTTCTGCGAGCACCACCTGCTGCCGTTCCACGGCGTCGCGCACGTCGGGTACATCCCCAACGAGCACGGCCGCGTGACGGGGTTGTCGAAGCTCGCGAGGCTCGTCGACCTCTACTCGAAGCGGCCGCAGGTCCAGGAGCGACTCACGTCGCAGGTCGCGGACGCCCTGGTGCGCAAGCTCGAGCCGCGCGGCGTGATCGTCGTGATGGAGGCCGAGCACCTGTGCATGGGCATGCGCGGTGTGCGCAAGCCCGGTTCCCGCACGACGACGTCGGCGGTGCGGGGGTTGCTGCGCACGTCCGCGTCCTCACGGGCGGAAGCGATCGAACTGATCAGGGGCCGGTCGAGGTGAACGGTCTGCCTCGTCCCGGCCGCTGTGTCGTTATGGGCGTGCTGAACGTGACGCCCGATTCGTTCTCCGACGGCGGCCGCTACATCGACCGGCGGGACGCGGTCGCGCACGGCGTCGAGATGTTCAAGCGCGGTGCGGACATGATCGACGTCGGCGGCGAGTCGACCCGGCCCGGTGCCGGGCGCGTCGAGCCGGCCGAGGAGATCGCCCGCATCGTGCCGGTGATCCGGGCGCTGACCGCCGAGGGCGTGCCGGTCAGCGTGGACACCATGCGTGCTTCCGTGGCCGTGGCGGCGTTGGAGGCGGGTGCGTCGATCGTGAACGACGTGTCCGGTGGCCTCGCCGATCCCGAGATGGCCGCTGTCGTCGCCGCGGCCGGAGTTCCGTACGTGCTCATGCACTGGCGTGGGCACAGCACGGAGATGGACGCGCTGGCGACGTACGACGACGTGGTGACGGACGTTCGCACGGAGCTGCTGGAACGCGTCGAGGCCGCGCTGGCCGCCGGTGTCGCGGAGTCGTCGATCGTGCTCGACCCCGGGCTGGGGTTCGCGAAGCTCGGCGACCACAACTGGGAGTTGTTGCAGCGCCTGGACGAACTGGTCGAGCTGGGCTTCCCGGTGCTGGTGGGGGCGTCGCGCAAACGCTTCCTCGGCACGTTGCTCGGCAACCGTCCACCGGACGGCAGGGAGGACGCGACCGCGGCGGTGTCCGCTCTGGCCGCGTTCAACGGAGCGTGGGGTGTGCGGGTGCACGACGTCGACCGGACGCTGGACGCGGTCGCCGTCGCCGGTGCGTGGAGGCGGGGACATGGCTGACCGAATCGCGTTGACGGGCCTGCGGGTGCGCGGCAACCACGGGGTGTTCGAGCACGAGAAGCGCGACGGGCAGGAGTTCGTCGTGGACATCACGCTCTGGCTGGACCTGAGCGCGGCGTCCCGCACCGACGACCTGAAAGAGACCTACCACTACGGCGAACTGGCCGAGATGGCCGCGGGGATCATCGGTGGTGAGCCGTGCGATCTCATCGAGACCGTGGCCGGCCGGATCGCCGACGCAGCGATGGCCGACTCACGGCTGCACGCGGTCGAGGTGACGCTGCACAAGCCGTCCGCGCCGATCCCGCTGACGTTCGACGACGTGTCGGTGACGATCCGCCGGTCGCGCCGGCTGGCCGCGCCGCTGCCCAAGGAGGCCCGTTGAGCCGCGCGGTCCTCTCGATCGGCTCGAACCTCGGCGATCGGTTGCAGTTCCTGCAGTCCGTCGTGGACGGGTTGCGGCCGTTCGTCGTCGCCGTCTCGCCGGTGTACGAGACGGCGGCGTGGGGCGTCGAGGACCAGCCGGACTTCCTGAACGCCGTCGTGATCGTGTCATCGGACGACGTGGACGAGTGGGGCTGGCTGCGGCGCGGTCAGGCGCTGGAGAACGCCGCCGGGCGCGTGCGGGAGAAGCGCTGGGGCCCCCGCACGCTGGACGTGGACGTGGTTTCGGTGGACGGGGTGACTTCGGACCACCCGGAGCTGCTTCTGCCGCATCCTGGGGCGTTTGAGCGCGCAACAGTCCTCATCCCGTGGCTCGACGTGGAACCGGACGCGGTGCTGGCGGGCCACGGACCCGTTGCGGGCCTGAAGTTTTCCGCCGAGGGCGTGCGTCGGCGCGACGATCTCGTGCTTTCGGGTTGGATGGAAGCGTGAAGTTCACCCGTCCCCGCGACCTGGCGGCCGTTGCGATCGTCGGCGGTCTGCTCGCGCACCTGTTGCTGCGGCTCACGTACGACTCGTTGCCGGCGTTGCCTCTGCTGGCCGGGTCGACGCTGTTCGTCATCGCGGTCGTGGAGACCGTGTTCGCGTTCTCGTTGCGGGCCAGGATCCAGCGCCGGCGGGGCGCTCGTCCGGTGCAGCCGCTGACGGCCGCCCGAGCGGTCGTGCTGGCGAAGGCGTCGTCCGTTCTGGGCGCTTTGATGTTCGGTGCCTGGACAGGCTTGCTGATCTTCGTGCTGCCCGTCCGCGACTCGTTCCCAGCGGCCTCGAACGACCTGGTGGCGGCCGTTGTGGGGATGATCGCCGCGGTCTCGCTGACGGCTGCCGCGCTGTGGCTGGAGCACTGCTGCAGGACGCCGGACGAGAGTTCCGGGACGGATTAGATACCCGGCCGTAGGTCTCAGTCACATAACTACGCGGTACCGTAGTGCGCATGACCGGGCGAGGCGCGTCGACCGACGACGAGCAAGATGATCACGGTCGTGGCTCAGGGCGATTGCTGTTGGTAGCGGCACTGGCGCTCGCCCTCGTGGCCGCGGCGGTGCTCGTGCTGAGCGACAGCGCCCGCATGCTGCGTCTGGCCGTGGTGGCCGCGTTGTGGGCGGCTCTGGTGGGTGCCTTCCTCGCTGCGAGGTATCGCAGGCAGGTCACGGAACGTGACGACGAGGTGGCCGATCTCCAGTCCGTCTACGAACTGGAACTGGAGCGCGAGGTCGCCGCGCGCCGCGAGTACGAGCTCGAGATCGAGTCGGAGACCCGCAAGCGCATCGAGGAAGAATCGCGCGCGGACATCGAGGCCCTGCGCGCCGATCTGCACGCGCTGCGCGACAACCTCCAGGCCCTGCTCGGCGGTGACGTCCTCGTCGAACGCGTGGCCCTGCGCGCCGAGTCGACCCGCCTGCGTTCACTCGGCTCGGAAGCGGCACGGCTGACGGCGGCACCCGAACAGCGCGTCATCAACGCCAAGCCGGTGATCACCGCGACGTCGTCCGTCACCTCGGAGAAGCCGTCCGAGCGCACCGAACTGATCGAGCGCGTCGCCCAAGACGCCAAGATGCAGCCCCCGCGCCGCGAGCAGGCCCGTCCCGAGCCCGTGCGCCCGGATCCGGCCAGGAACTCGCCGCGCCCGCAGCCGGCCGTGGTCCGCCGCGAGCCCGTGAAGGCCCCGAAGCAGCAGGAACCGCCCAGGCCGCAGCCCCGTCCCGCATCGGCGGCGGCAGCCGTCTCGGCCAGGCTCGGTGGTGCCACCCCGGCTCCCCAGAAGGCCCCGCCGCCTCCCACCGTGAAGGCCCAGCCGGTGCAGGCGCAGGTCCACCGCACCGAGCGGGTGCAGCGCCCGCAGCAACCCCCGGCCCGCCCCGAGCCGATGCAGCGCCCGGAGCAGCCCCCGAAGGCCCCCGCGGCGGTCGCGAAGTCGGTGGAGACCCGCAAGCCCGAACCGCGTTCCCGCGTGGCCGAGCGCACCGAGATGATCGACCCGAAGGCCCTGGCCACCGGCGGAGGCCGCCGCCGAGCGGACGACCGCCAGTCCCAGTCCCAGTCCCCGGCTCCGGTGCAGGACAGCGGCTCGTGGGAGACCCTGAAGCCGGACGCCCCGAGCCCCGGCCGTCGCTCCGACGAGCGGCCGTCGCGCCGCACCGCCTCCGAGGACTCGCTGGTGTCGCTGCCCCCGGTGAGCCGCCGTTCCGCAGCCGAGCAGTCGTCGGCCAGGCTCCCGGCGGTCTCGCCCGGCAGGCGTTCCCCGGCCGACGAGACCCCGGTCTCCGGCCGCCGGGTCGCCGAGGACTCGTCCACCCGCCTGCCCGCGGTCTCGACGGGCCGCCGCGCCGCGCCGGAAGACCCGTCGGGCGCGCACGCGGACGGCAAGTCGGTGAGCGAACTGCTGGCATCGCTGGGCGGAGGCGACGCACCGCGCCGCCGTCGCCGCCGCGACGACTAGGTCCTACTTGTCGATGTCGCCGACGATGACGGCGAACGAGCTCAGCACGGCCGGCAGGTCGTCCACCTTCGTGCCGGGCAGAAGCGCGGACAGCGCCTGAACGTTGTTGAACGACGGCGTGCGGAGCTTGAGCCGCCACGGCGTCTTCTCGCCGCGTGACGACAGGTGCACCCCCGAAGTGCCCAACGGCGCCTCGACGCGCGTGTAGACGGAACCCTCGGGTGCCTTGATGGCCTTGGGCAGCCGAAGGTTCACCGGCCCCTGCGGCAACTGCTCCAGGCACGCGCGAGCCAACTCCACCGACTTCTCGACCTCGCCGAGAAGGCACCGGACGCGCGCGGCTGCATCCCCCTCGGTCCGGACTACGGGCGAGAAGCCCAAAGCCTTGTAGGCAGGCAGCGGGTCGTCACGGCGCAGGTCGAAGTCCACCCCGCTGGCCCGGCCGATGGGTCCGGTGACGCCATACGCCAGCGCGTCCTCGCGCGGCAGCACACCAAGCCCTTCGAGCGCACCGAAATCGATGGGCAGGGATGTGGTGTCCACAGTGGACAAAAAGTCGGCGACCCGCTCGGTCCAGCCGGCCGGGACGTCCTCGCGCAGGCCGCCGATCCTGTTGAACATGAAGTGGATGCGCCCGCCCGACGCCTCTTCCATCAACGCCTGCACGCCCTCGCGGTAGGCGGCGGCGTTGGGGGACAACGGAGTCAGGAAGACCATGTGCGCCATCAGACGGTTCAGCTCGCACAGCAGAGCCCGCAACCACTGGGCACGGGCCGGGACGTCCATGCCCGTCATGCGCTCCACGGCCAGGGCGACGGCCAACTCGTTGCAGAACGCCGAGAGCCAGTCGTGCCGGTTGGCAAGCGTCAGGACCTGCCGGTAGTCACGAACCTCGAAGAGCTTCTCGGCGCCGCGGTGAAGGTGACCTACCAGCGGTTCGGCAGCGGTGATCACGAGTTCCGGCGTGACGGTCAGCCGCAGGCGGTACGCGCCGTGGGCCGACGGGTGCAGTGGCCCCAGGTCGATCACGCGGTCCACACCCAGGTAGCGGGCGCCTGCGCCTACGCCGACGGTGATCTGCTCGCTCACCCGAGCATGGTTTCACGGGCCGCGAATCCGCCGCCGCACGGTCGAGGGCGCCGGGGTCCGGTGCCTGTGCGTCGGGAGGGGCCGCGCCGGAGGTGGCTGGGTCGGGCTTGGCCGCTCCTGCTTGCCGCACGGGCCTGGCCGCGTCCGTCTGCCGCCCCGTCGGGTCTGGCCGCGTCGGGTCTGGCACGTGTCGGGTCTGCTGGGGGGCGACGTGGCCGTGTCGGGTTTGGCTGGGGCGGACGTGGCGGGGCGGGCCGCTTCACGTCGGGCCTAGCTGTCGCGTCTGGCCGAGCTGGACCTGACTGCATCGGACCTGACCGCATCGGACCTGACCGCATCGGAAGTGGCCGCATCGGAAGTGGCCGCATCGGAAATGGCTGCGTGGGGCTCGGCCGTTCCCGCGTGACGGCCTGAGGCCTGGTTGGGCCGGATGTGGCTGCGTTGGCTGTGCTGAGTCGGATGTGACCACATCCGAGGTGACTGCGTCGGGTCGGACCGCATCAGGCGCGACCGCGTCGGCCCTGGCCGTGCCCGGTCTGGCTGAATCGGGCGGGTGTAGCGAGTCAGACCCGACTGAGCTGGCTCGACTGAGCTGGCTCGACTGAGCTGGCTCGACTGAGCTGGCTCGACTGAGCTGGCTCGACTGAGCTGGCTCGACTGAGCTGGCCCGACTGAGCTGGCCCGACCGCGCCGGACCGACCGCGCCGGACCGACCGCGCCGGACCGACCGAGCCGGACCGAACCGGATCCGCCTGGGGCTTGGTCGAGTCGAGTCCGGCCACATCGGACCTTGCCGAGGCGGGTCTAGCCGCATTGGGCTTGGTCGAGTTGGGTATGGCCACATTGGTCCTGCCCAGAAGGGTCTGGCCGAACAGGGTCTGGCCGCATCGACCGTGCCTAGTCGAGTCCGGCCGGGCCAGCTCCTACCGGTCCAGCTCTCGCCGTTCCAGGTCTGGCCGAGTCAGGCCAAAACCAGGCTTACGACCTCGTGACCGCGAAGAAGAAGCACCCGTGCGACAAGCTCCGCACCTGGATCGCCTCGATTGCGGGATTGTTGAACAATCCGGCGATGGCACGATCGAACGATCCGGGCTCCACCACCTCGCCGTCGTGGATCTGACCTGCGGCGTTGTAGGAACGTAGGATCCGGGGATTGTTCAACAATTCGACGGGGAGACGATCCAACGACGGCGAGTCCGGGCAGTCCACGTGCGTGAAGATCGGGCCGACCTCGCAGTAGGGACCCTTGCCGACCGACGGCGAGTGGCGGAACAACCAGACCGGCTCACCGGCCAGCGACTTGCGCAGGCAGCAGCGCAACGGCACGCCAGGTTCGGAGGCGCGGTACTCGCGGCCGGGATCGGCCAGCGCGGCCGAAGGCAGGACGTTGTGGATTCGCATGCCCCCAACGATCGCCGTCAGAACTCCGGAAAGCTGGCGGGATTCGGACGCCAGGGCGGCAGCGCGGGCAGCAGGTCCGCGACCGCCACCCCGTTCCCGTGCAGCAGCCAGCCGAAGCCCCCCAACCCCGAGGGATCGCGCAGCTCGGCGATCCGCCCGGCCCGAGCGGCCGACTCCAGCCAGTCCCACCCGGAACCAGACGCAGCACCGGTCAACCCCAAGGCGCGCAAAGCATCCCGCTGCGACACCAGCACCCAGTCCCCGCCGGCAGCGGCAGCGCAGGCGTCGAAAGCGACGTGCGCCGTGATGTCGCAGGACCCGTCGAACACGGGCTCCACCTGCTGCCCACCCCGGTACCCGGTCAGCGTGAACCGCCGCGAGGACACGAGATGCCCGTAGTCGATCGCCAACGCCGCACCGCGCACCGACGACACCGCCGCGGCCCAGGCCCGATCCCGGGGCGCCCCCACTTCGGCCAGGGCGCCGTCGGCCAGCGAAGGCCACCACCGGGTGATCCACGGGTCGGTAGAAGGCCCGGTCACCACCGGGCAGGGGATCGCGTCGAGCCACTCGTGCCCGACCAGCAGCCCGACGCACGAGGGCACGGACGAGGTCCACCGAACCCCTGGCAGCTCAACGGGAGGACCGACCTCGACCGCGGTCACCCGAAGGCGCGACGCCAGCGAACCGGACGCCAGCGAGCGCACCGCGAACGCCAGCTCGCCCCCGCCCGCACCCACGTCCACGAAGTCCACGACCGGGGGAAATCCGAGCGCGGCGTCCACGCGCGACAGCAACGTCAGCAGGGCCTCCGCCAGCTCCGGTCCGACCAGCGGAGACGTCCGGAAGTGCGCGGACGGCTTCTCGCCGCGGGCGAAGAAGCCACCGGGGCCGTACAGCGCGGCGTGCCAAGCGGCTTCCCAGTCGAACATCGGACAAGTGTGCATCTAAGGTCATTTCCCGTGACCGACGCCGACCCCATGCCGACGCCGACGAAGAAGCGCATCGAGCAGCGCCGCTGGACCGTCCTGTTCCCCGTCGTGGCGCTGATCGCACTCGCCGCGGCCGGGCTCGTGCTGTTCGCACTGGGCACGTCGAGCATCGGCATCGAGCCGCTGCTGGTCGGTGCCGCCGCGGCGCTGATCCCCGTCGCGTTCGTGGTGAGCGCTTTCCTCTGGATCGACCGCTGGGAACCGGAACCCGCGAAGATGCTGCTCTTCGCGTTCGTCTGGGGCTCGTGCGGCGCGACCATCAGCTCGCTCGCGTTCAACCAGACGTCCAGGGTGCTCGGCAACCTGCTGACCGACGACGGCACGACGTTCACGGCCGTCGTCGGCGCGCCGATCGTCGAGGAGGCCACCAAGGCCGTGTTCCTCATCGCCGTGTTCGTCCGCCGCCGTCACGAGTTCGACGGGGTCGTGGACGGCATGGTCTACGCCGGCATCACGGCCGCGGGCTTCGCGTTCACCGAGAACATCTGGTACTTCGGCCGGGTCTTCCTGGAGAACGGGCTCGGTGACCTGAGCGGCGGCGTGATCGCGCTGTTCGTGCTGCGCGGGGTGCTCTCGCCGTTCGCGCACCCGCTGTTCACGGCCATGACGGGCATCGGCGTCGGCATCGCGGCGACCACCGGCAACGCCACGGTGCGCGTCATCGCGCCGATCGGTGGCTACCTCACGGCCGTCGGGCTGCACTCGCTGTGGAACTTCTCGACCACCGTCGGGACCGGCTCGGCCTTCATCAACCTGTACTTCCTGATCATGGTCCCGGTGTTCGCCGGCGCCGTCGCGATCGTGGTGTGGCAGCGCAGACGCGAGCAGCGGATCGTCGCGGGGCAGCTCGCCGCGATGGCGCAGAACCGGTGGATCGCCAACAGCGAGGTCGCCCTGCTGGCCAGCCTCAACGGCCGCAGGAACTGGCTGCGGGCGGTCAAGCGCAAGTCGGGTGAGGCGTCGGTCAAGGCCGTGAAGAGCTACCAGATCGCCGTCACCGAACTGGCCTTCCTGCGGCACCGCATCGAGCAGGGAACGGCCGGTCAGAGCGCCGAGCAACGCCACGGGGTGCTGCTCGACACGTTGCACGCCGCCAGGGCCGCCGCCCGTCGGTGAATCCGGTCACCGAGCGGGTCCACGGGCACTCGGCGGAGCTACCCTCGGCGGCGTCGTCCGGTACCCGCACAAGGGACTGGAACGTCAGAAGGAGTTAGTCGCATGGACGCGACCCCACGTCCGGCGAGGCTCGCCGTCGGTGTCATCTCGGCAGGCCGCGTCGGTTCCGTGCTGGGCGCCGCGCTGGCCAGGACGGGCCACGTGGTGACCGGCGTTTCCGCCGTCTCGCAAGCATCCCGCAACCGCGCGGACGAGCTGCTGCCCGGCATCCCGATCGCCGACCCCACCGAGGTCGCCGCGCGTGCCGACCTGGTGCTGCTGGCCGTGCCGGACGACGAGCTGGAAGGCCTGGTCAAGGGCCTCGTCGCCACCGGATCGCTGCGCGCGGGCCAGATCGTCGTGCACACCAGCGGCGCGATGGGCGTGCGGATCCTCGAACCCGCTGCCGAACTGGGTGCGCTCACGATCGCGCTGCACCCCGTCATGACGTTCACCGGTCGCGCGGAGGACCTGCAGCGGATGAGCGCCGCGTGCGTCGGCGTCACGGCCGCGGACGGCGACGAGGTGGCCTGGAGCGTCGGCGAGGCGCTGGTCGTCGAGATGGACGCGGAACCGGTCAGGGTCCCCGAGGCCGTCCGCCCGCTCTACCACTCGGCGCTGGCCCACGGCGCGAACCACCTGATCACGCTGGTCCGCGACGCCGCGGACCTGCTCACCGGCTCCGGGATCGCCAATGCCGAGCGCCTGCTCGGCCCGTTGCTGTCCGCCGCGCTCGACAACGCGCTGCGGCACGGTGACCGCGCCCTCACCGGTCCTGTCGCCCGAGGCGACACGGGTACCTTGCGCAAGCACCTCGGCGTGCTCGCGCAGCAGGCACCCGAGATCCTTCCCAGCTACCGCGTGCTCGCCCGCCGCACCGCCGAGCGGGCCGAGGACTCCGGGCTGCTCAAGCCCGACGCGGCCAACGACGTTCGCACCACTCTTGAGGACTGACGTGACGAAGCCACTGACCAAGGACGACTACCGCCCGGACGACGTCACGGTGCACCGCGACCCGGCCCGCCTCAACAGGGTCATCAGGGCGCTGCGCAACGCCGGGCGCAACGTCGCGCTGGTGCCCACGATGGGCGCCCTGCACGCGGGCCACCGGCAGCTGATCCGCGAGGCGCAGGTCATGCAGAACACGGTGGTCGTCGTGTCGATCTTCGTGAACCCGTTGCAGTTCGGGCCGAACGAGGACCTCGCGAAGTACCCGCGCCAGTTCGAGTCCGATGTGGACATCTGCCGCGAGGAGCGCGTGGGCATCGTCTTCGCACCGTCCGTCGAGGACATGTACCCCGAGGGCGCACAGGTCACCGTGCATCCCGGCCCGCTGGGCGAGGAGCTGGAGGGCGTTGTCCGCCCCGGCCACTTCGCGGGCGTGCTCACCGTCGTGTCGAAGCTGTTCAACATCGTGCAGCCCACGTACGCGGTGTTCGGGCAGAAGGACTACCAACAGCTGCAGCTCATCCACAAGATGGCGCGCGACCTCAACTTCCCGCTCGACGTCGTCGGCGTGCCGACCGTCCGCGAGTACGACGGCCTCGCGCTGTCGTCGCGCAACGCCTACCTGAGCCCGGAGCAGCGCCATCACGCCGTGACGCTGTCGGCCGCTCTCACCGCCGGCGCGCACGTGTCGTCGCAGGGCGCGGACGCGGTGCTCAAGGCCGCGAACGACGTGCTGGCGCAGACGCCCGAGGTCGAAGTGGACTACCTGGAGCTGCGCGGGGTCGACCTCGGTCCCGCACCCGAGAACGGCGACGCCCGGCTGCTGGTCGCGGCCCGCGTCGGTTCCACCCGCCTGATCGACAACATCGCGGTGTTGCTCGGCGACGGCGACGAGCAGGGGGAGTGACATGTTCCGCACGATGCTGAAGTCCAAGATCCACCGCGCCACCGTGACGCAGGCCGACCTGCACTACGTCGGTTCGGTGACGGTGGACGAGGACCTGATGGAGGCCGCCGACCTGCTGGCGGGCGAACAGGTCGCCATCGTCGACGTCACCAACGGCGCCCGCCTGGAGACCTACGTCATCCCCGGCGAACGCGGCACCGGCGTGCTGGGCATCAACGGCGCCGCGGCGCACCTCGTGCACCCCGGCGACATCGTGATCCTGATCGCGTACGGGCAGATGGACGACGCGGAGTCGCGCACCTACCAGCCGCGGGTCGTGTTCGTGGACGCCGACAACAAGGTCGTCGACCTCGGCAGCGACCCCGCGCACGCCCCGGAGGGGTCCGGTCTGGTGAACGGCTCCACGAGCGCGCCTTCGTCTGAGACCGTGGAAGCGACAGCGCTCGACGCGTTGATCCAGGCCGAGAACTAAGGAAACGCACCGTGCTGCTCGCCATCGACGTCGGCAACACCAACATCGTGCTCGGTCTGTACGACGGGGTCGGCGACTCGGCCCCGCTCGTGCGCGACTGGCGGATGCGCACCGACGCCAGGATGACCGCCGACGAGCTCGCGCTGACCATGCGCGGACTGCTCGGCGAGTACGCCGACAAGATCACCGGCATCTCCGCGCTGTCCACCGTGCCCGCGGTGCTGCGCGAGCTGCGGGTCATGCTCGGCCGCTACTACGACGCGGTGCCGAAGATCCTGGTGGAGCCGGGCGTGAAGACCGGCGTCCCGCTGCTCGTCGACAACCCGAAGGAGGTGGGCTCGGACCGCGTGATCAACACGCTGGCCGCCCACCACCTCTACGCGACCTCGTGCATCGTGGTCGACTTCGGCACGTCCACGAACCTCGACGTCATCTCGTCACGGGGCGAGTTCCTCGGCGGCGCGCTGGCGCCGGGCATCGAGATCTCGGTCGACGCCCTCGCCTCCCGCGCCGCCCAGCTGCGCAAGGTCGAGCTGGTCAGGCCCCGCAACGTGATCGGCAAGAACACCGTGGAGTGCCTGCAGTCCGGCATCGTCTACGGGTTCGTCGGCCAGGTGGACGGGCTGGTGCGCAAGATCACCGAGGAGCTCCAGCAGACCGACCCCGGTCCCGTGACGGTCATCGCCACGGGCGGGCTCGCTCCTCTGGTCGTCTCCGAGTCCTCGACGATCGCGCACCACGTGCCCGACCTGACCCTGCTGGGCCTGCGCATGGTGTTCGAGCGCAACATGCCCGCTACTCGCTGACGCGCACCATCCGATAGACCTCCGCGCGCAAGGGGACGTCGAACGGCCCGTTCGACGTCTCCGGACGCGCGCGCAGGAACGCCAGGATCTTGTCGCTGATCGCGGCCCGCTCCGCTTCGTCGATGACGAGCAGGCGTGAATGCGTGTTGATCCACGCGAGGGCGGCTTCCGGCGAGTCACGGCGGTGCGTGTGCGGGAAGGTGGCCTGCTCCGCCTTCGTGAACGACGGGTGCGCCATGAACGAGACGGGGTCCTGCCGCTGCGACTCGACGCTGCTCGCCGACACCTGCTCCAGTTCGCGCACCCACTCGACGTCCGTGACCGGCTCGGCCCACATGGCAGCCAGCACCCCGCCGGGCCGCAACACGCGCGCGATCTCCGGCAACGCCTTCTGCTGGTCGAACCAGTGGAACGCGGTGCCGACGAACACGGCGTCGACGGTCTGGTCGGGAACGGGGATGTGCTCGGCATGACCCGGCAGCGCGCGCACGCCGTGAACGCGGCGCACCAACTCGGACAACATCTGCTCGTTGGGCTCCACGGCTGTCACGCGGTGGCCCTCCGCGCACAGTCCCGCGGTCAGCTTGCCGGTGCCGGCGGCCAGGTCGAGCACGTCGAGCCGCTCGTCGGTGCCCAGCGGCTCCAGAGCCCACCGGATCGCCGCCACGGGATAGTCAGGCCGGTGTTCGGCGTAGGCCTCGGCCTGCTCGCCGAACGAGTCCGCTCGCCTAGCGTGTAGATCCATCACCCCAACTTAGTGAGTGGACCGGTGTCCAGAATGGTCTGGTGAGGTTCTTCGAGGCGCCGGACGAGTTGGTTCGCACGTCTGACGTAGTGGCCGATCGCCCGCGCGGCACGGCCGTTGGCGATACCAGGAGGCGGCTGGTCCGCCGCGGTCAGGGATTTGAGCGGTACCACCGGTGTCAGGGGGACGACGGCGGCTCGTCCGCAGGTTCAGCCTCTCGTGCAGGGCGTCGGCGTGTTGCGGCCACCTCGTGAAACGGGTATCCGGTTCGCTTTGACATCACAGGTGTCCGTACCCTTCTCCGCGTGAGTGAGCAGCCGAAGCAAAACCTCGTGACCAGCGAAGAAGACCTGCCAGAGCAGATGCGCGTGCGCCGGGAGAAGCGTGCGCGGCTGCTCGCTTCCGGTAAGGAGCCCTATCCCGTCGAAGTCGCGCGCACGCACACGTTGCGCGAGATTCGCGACGCGCATCCCGAACTCGAACCCGACACCCGGACCGGACAGCAGGTCGGCGTCACCGGGCGCGTGATGTTCATGCGCAACACCGGAAAGCTGTGCTTCGCGACGTTGCGCGAAGGCGACGGCACCGAACTGCAGGCGATGCTGAGCCTTGCCGGTGTCGGTGAAGAAGCGCTTTCCGAGTGGAAGACCGACGTCGACCTCGGCGACCACGTTTTCGTGAGCGGTGAGGTCATCAGCTCACGTCGCGGCGAGCTTTCCGTGATGGCCGACGGGTGGCAGCTGACGTCGAAGTCGTTGCGTCCGTTGCCGGTCGCGCACAAGGAACTCGGCGAGGAAACCCGCATTCGTCAGCGATACGTCGACCTGATCCTCAGGCCGATGGCGCGTGACACTGTTCGGACCCGTGCGAACGTCGTTCGTTCTCTGCGCGACTCGTTCCACCGGCGTGGATTCCTCGAAGTCGAGACGCCGATGTTGCAGACGCTGCAGGGAGGTGCCTCCGCGCGTCCGTTCATCACGCACTCGAACGCGCTCGACATCGACCTGTTCCTGCGCATCGCGCCGGAGCTGTACTTGAAGCGCTGCGTCGTCGGTGGCATCGAGAAGGTCTTCGAGATCAACCGCAACTTCCGCAACGAGGGCGTGGACTCGTCGCATTCGCCCGAGTTTTCGATGCTGGAGTACTACGAGGCGTACGCCACGTACGACTCGAACGCGGTACTGACGCGCGAGCTGATCCAGGAAGCGGCGGAAGCCGTGACGGGTTCTCAGATCGTCACCTTGGCGGACGGCACCGAGTACGACCTCTCGGGTGAATGGACGACGCTGAGCATCTACGAGTCGTTGTCCGAAGCGGTTGGTGAGGAAATCACCCCCGAGACGCCTGCCGAGACCCTGCGCAAGCTTTGTGACCGCCACGAACTCGAGGTGAACCCGAAGTTCGGGCACGGCAAGCTGGTCGAGGAGCTGTGGGAGCACCTGGTGTGCGACTCGCTCTACGCGCCGACGTTCGTGCGCGACTACCCGGTGGAGACGTCTCCGCTGACCAGGCAGCACCGCAGCAAGCCGGGTGTGGCCGAAAAGTGGGATCTCTACGTGCGCGGATTCGAACTCGGAACCGGTTACTCCGAACTGGTCGACCCGGTCATCGAGCGGGAACGCCTGGAAGCACAGGCGCGTCTTGGGGCGGCCGGTGACCACGAGGCGATGCCGATCGACGAAGACTTTCTGCGATCACTGGAGTACGGAATGCCACCGAGTGGTGGTGTCGGAATGGGTATCGATCGGCTGCTGATGGCGCTCACCGGTCTGGGTATCCGGGAGACCATCTTGTTCCCGCTCGTTCGCCCTGAATGAGTAACTTTCCGGATGTCGATAGGTGCAATGCGGCATCCGTGCGCTAACCTGCCTCGCAGAAGGCTTTAGTTCGCACGCGGGTGACCGCGCATTCGGGGTCCAGGAGGATACGCATGGCGCAGAAGGTCACGGTGACCCTCGTCGACGATCTGGACGGTTCCACCGCTGAGGAGACCGTCGAGTTCGGACTGGATGGTGTCAGCTACACCATCGACCTTTCCTCGGGCAATGCGGGCAAACTGCGGGATGCTCTTGCCGACTTCGTGGGAAGTGCACGTCGCGCGGGTGGTCGTAAGCGTCTTGGCCCCGGCCGTCCGGCCGGCAGCGTGAAGGCGCGCCCCGCATCGGCGGATCGTGAGCAGAACCAGGCCATTCGCGAGTGGGCCCGCAAGCAGGGCATGAAGGTGTCGGACCGCGGCCGCATCCCGGCCGAGGTGCTCGACGCCTACCACCAGCAGGGCTGAAATTCGGCAAAACACGAAGGGGTTCCGGGGAATCTTCCCGGAACCCCTTCGTGCTATTTGAGTGATCGGTCAGCTACTGCTCGGTGCGCGGAAGGTGGAACGGTCCTGTCCAAACGAGATCATGAACACTCTTGCTGCTGACTTTTTAGTTGACCCGACAACGGGTTGGCTGAACATTGTTTGGTGATCTTTCCTGGGCCCGTTCTTCTCCTGATGAGGCCGGTGGTGTGACCGGAACCGCCGCCCTGGACCTCGGTGCGACCAGGTGGTTCGGTTAGGCTTACCTCTCCTGTCTTGATCGAGGAGGGTGGGCCTTGGGTCGTAGGTCGTTCGGCCTGCTCTTCCTGCTGGTCGTGCTGGTCGCCGTGTGCGTGGCGAGCATCGCGATCGGCTCGAAGGAGATCCCGCTTTCCGGGGTGTGGCACGGTCTCTTCACGCCGACCGGTGTCGAGGACGACGTGGTGGTCCGCGAGCTGCGGATCCCGCGCACGTTGCTCGGCATCGCGGTGGGCATCGCGCTCGGTGTGGGCGGCGCTCTCATGCAGGGCCACACGCGCAATCCGCTGGCGGATCCCGGCATCCTCGGCGTCACGCACGGCGCGGCGCTGGCGGTCGTGCTCTCGATCTTCCTGCTCGGCGTGAACTCGCTGGTCGGCTACATCTGGTTCGCCTTCGCCGGCGCGATGATCGCGAGCGTCGTGGTGTTCCTGCTCGGGTCGGCCGGGCGGGGCGGGCCGTCGCCGGTGACGCTGGCACTGGCCGGTGCCGCGGTCTCCGCGCTGATGAACGGCCTGGTGTCGGCGATCGTGCTGCTCGACCAGCAGTCGCTCGACGCGTTCCGGTTCTGGCAGGTCGGCGCGATCGCCGGCCGCGACCTGACGGTGTTGTCGCAGGTGGCGCCGTTCCTGCTGGTCGGCCTGGTGATCGCGGCGTTCAACGCGCCGGGGCTCAACGCCATGTCGCTGGGCGAGGACGTGGCGAAGTCGCTGGGCGTCCACGTCAGCAGGACGCGGTCGCTGGGCATCTTCGCCATCACGCTGCTGGTCGGCGGGGCTGTGGCCGCGTGCGGGCCGATCGGGTTCCTGGGGCTGGTGGTGCCGCACGTCGCGCGCGCGTTCACCGGCCCCGACTACCGCTGGATCCTGCCGTACTCGGCACTGCTCGGAGCGATCATGATCCTGTTCGCCGACATCGTCGGACGGGTGGTCGCCCGTCCCTCCGAAGTGGAGGTCGGCGTGATGCTGGCGCTGATCGGCGCTCCGTTCTTCATCTTCCTGGTGCGGCGCAAGAAGCTGGTGAAGATTTGACGACGACCGCTGTGAAGACCCCCGCGGCCAAGGCGCCCGCCCTGCGGCTGGGCGCGGCCTCGTTCCGGCTGCGCCGCCGGCCGTTGCTGGTGGTGGCGGCCTCGCTGGTCGTCCTGGCGGCGTTGCTGGTCGCCGACATCATGATCGGCGACTTCCCGCTGACGGTGACCCAGGTCGTCGACACGCTCCTGGGCGGCGGCACGCGCCGCGACCAGTTCGTGGTGATGGAACTGCGGATGCCGCGAGCGCTGACGGGCCTGCTGGTCGGAGGCGCCCTGGGACTCTCCGGCGCGATCTTCCAGGCCATCGTGCGCAACCCGCTGGCCTCGCCGGACATCCTCGGCGTGACCTGGGGAGCCGGTGCCGGCGCGGTCTCGGTGATCACCTTCGCCGGTTCGCTGGGCGTGGTGACCGGCACCGCCGCCTCGGTCGGCGTCCCGCTGGCGGGCCTGACCGGTGGCCTGCTCGCGGGCCTGCTGGTCTACGCGCTGGCGTGGCGGCAGGGCATCGAGGGCTTCCGGATGGTGCTGGTCGGCATCGGCATCACCGCCGTGGCCGGCAACTTCACGCACTACCTGCTGACCGTCGGCGACGTGCAGGACGCGGGCCGCGCGATGGTGTGGATCACCGGTTCGCTGAACGGCCGCGGCTGGGAGCACGTCGTGCCGGTCGCGTTGGCGCTGGTCGTGCTGGTTCCCGTGGCCCTGATCGGCGGCCATGTTCTCGGGGCCTTGCAGTTCGACGACCAGACCTCGCGCGGGCTCGGCGTGCGGGTGAACGCGGCGCGGTCGTTCCTGATCATCGTGGCGATCGTGCTGGCCTCGGTGGCCACCGCCGCGGCCGGGCCGATCGTCTTCGTCGCGCTGGCGTCGCCGCAGATCGCTCTTCGCCTGTCCGGCACCGCTCAGCCGCCGTTGTTCGGCTCGGTGGTGATCGGCGGCGCGCTCGTGATGTTGTCGGACCTGGTCGCGCGGACCATTTACCGCACCGAGCTGCCGGTCGGTGTGGTCACCGCCGTGCTCGGAGCGCCCTACCTGATGTTCCTGCTGATCCGAAGCCGCCGGGAGGCGCGGGTATGAGTGTGCGTCTTGAGGCTTCGTCGTTGTGCGTGGGCTACGGGGAACGGCAGGTCGTCGACAACCTCGACCTGTCGATCATCGGTGGCACCGTCACCGCGGTGATCGGGCCCAACGGGTGTGGCAAGTCGACTCTGCTCAAGGCTCTTGGGCGGTTGTTGCCTGCTCGGTCCGGTGCTGTGTTGCTCGACGGCAAGCAGATCGATTCCATGTCCACTCGGGATGTCGCCCGGGTTCTCGGGATGTTGCCTCAGGCTCCGTCCGCTCCTGAGGGACTGACTGTGGCTGATCTTGTCGCTCGGGGGCGGCATCCGCATCAGTCCTGGTATCGGCAGTGGTCCTCTGATGACGCTGCTGCTGTTGATGCCGCGTTGGCCATGACCGGGATTGTGGACTTGGCCGAGCGGACTGTGGACGAACTGTCCGGTGGGCAGCGGCAGCGGGCCTGGATCTCCATGGCTCTTGCTCAGGGGACTGATCTGTTGCTGTTGGACGAGCCGACCACCTATTTGGATCTTGCCCACCAGATTGACGTGCTGGATCTGGTGCAGGAGCTGCATGCGTCCATGGGGCGGACGATTGTGATGGTGTTGCACGATCTGAACTTGGCTGCTCGGTATGCGGACAACATCGTTGCCATGCGGGATGGGCGGATTGTGGCTCAGGGGGCGCCTGGGGAGGTGTTGACCGAGCAGATGTTGTTGGAGGTGTTCGGGTTGGATGCCCGGGTTGTCGAGGATCCGGTTTCCGGGACGCCGTTGGTGGTGCCTGTGGGGTCTCGGCATCGGTTGCCGTGAGAGACGCGGCTGTTGTGGGTGGTCACCTTGCGGGCGGCGTGGTCGCCTTGCGTGCTTTCCCTGGGGGCTCTGCCCCCAGACCCCCGGCAATCTGATCAGGGGGCCCGCGCCGTGGGCGGGTAGATGGCACGCCTTTTGCTTTGGGCGGCCGCCGGTTGCTTAGAGGGTTGCGTTGGCGGTGGGGTCCCATCACGAGCCGCACCAAGAGCGGGCCACACCTGAAGAAGGGTGTCAAGCGGACGAAAAGCGTGTCCGCTTGACACCCTTCTTCAGGTGCAGCAAGTGCTATGGCGCGACTCGTGATGGGACCCCACCGCCTGGCCCGTTTGCTAAGGACGGCTCGCCTTCGGCATCGCGGTGGTTGGGCGTTAGTTACTTGCAGGTGCGGGGGCAGGCTGTGCACGGCTCTGCGTCGGGCAGGACGTAGTGGAAGCAGCAGCTGTTGCGCTTGCGCTTCCAGCCCTCATCCGTGAAGTGCAGCGAGGAAGCCGCCACGAACGGCTCCAGCTTCTCCGGGAGGATCATCGCCGCGTCGGTCACGCCTGCGTTCTCGTCGCCGAACTGGCGGCCTGCCGCCCACGCGCCGTACTCGAGCATGTCGGTCGCTGCTGCCCAGAGCTGGCGGCGGCCGAAGCGGACCACCTGGCCGAAGGAGGCCACGAACTGGGCTGCGTGGGCTGCGTAGCGGGCGCGTAGTACTGCGGCCAGGGCTGCTTCGTTGGCCACCACGGTTGCCGCTGGGTGGTTCGAGGCCGGGTCGTCCGGGAGGCAGGCGAACTCGTCGCACATCACGGCCGTGCCGTCGGGGTGCGGGCGGCCTGTCGGGTTGATGCGGAACGCCATGTCCGAGGGCTTGAGCGTCGGTACCCGGCGGGCCGTGTGGAAGAGGAGACCGGCGAGGTAGCCGGGCTGGTGCAGGTACCAGCCCATGATGTAGCCGGCCGTCGCGCGGTCGTCGGACTCGCCGTACTGCTCGACCATCCACTCCGCGAGGTCTTTGCGCCACAGGTCGAACCGGGTGGGCTCCGCCAGCAGGTCCGAGCAGATCGTCCAGTCTTCAGACGGTGTGCCGAAGACGATCTCGGTGCCGGTCTGCAGGCGGGCGATGGATTCGGCCAGTGGCGTGAGCGCACGCGGGTTCTGCTGTGAGACCCTCGCAGGTACGGTCAACGCGCAAGTCCAATCTCATGCGTATGAGGCTTGCCTAACCTTACCCACGACGCTCTTCTTTCGCCTCCCCCAGGTGTCCCCGATCACAGGAGTATCGCTCAACGGTCGGTTGTTCGCGTTCAGCGGACATCGCCCGATCTGTGGAATCCGTTGCTTCCGACCTGCGTTGATGCTGATGTCAATGTTCGCCGGACGCGGCTTGCCGCTGATGGGAGCCACAGGCCTCGGGACCGCCCACTACAGTGGAGCCACGGTGCCGCGCTCACCAGGGTAGATCGGTGGAGCCGAGGACCGCCGACGCAGCAGTCAGGGAGTGCGAATGTTCGAAAGGTTCACCGACCGCGCGAGGCGGGTGGTTGTCCTTGCCCAAGAAGAGGCACGGATGCTCAACCACAACTACATCGGCACCGAGCACATCCTCCTGGGTCTGATCCACGAGGGTGAAGGTGTCGCCGCCAAGGCGCTCGAGTCGTTGGGGATTGCGCTGGAGGGCGTCCGCCAGCAGGTCGAAGAGATCATCGGCCAGGGCCAGCAGGCTCCGAGTGGACACATCCCCTTCACCCCCCGTGCGAAGAAGGTCCTGGAGCTCTCGCTGCGCGAGGCGCTTCAGCTCGGCCACAACTACATCGGCACCGAGCACATCCTGCTCGGCCTGATCCGCGAGGGCGAGGGCGTCGCCGCCCAGGTCCTCGTGAAGCTCGGGGCCGACCTCAACCGGGTGCGTCAGCAGGTGCTGCAGTTGCTGTCCGGTTACTCCACCGAGAAGGGTGCGGCGGAGTCGACCGGTCGTGGCGAGGGCACGCCGTCGTCCTCCTTGGTGCTCGACCAGTTCGGGCGCAACCTCACGGCCTCTGCCCGTGAAGGCAAGCTCGACCCGGTGATCGGGCGCGCCAAGGAGATCGAGCGGGTCATGCAGGTGCTGTCCCGCCGCACCAAGAACAACCCGGTCCTCATCGGCGAGCCCGGCGTCGGCAAGACCGCCGTCGTCGAGGGGCTGGCGCAGATGGTCGTCAAGGGCGAGGTGCCCGAGACGCTCAAGGACAAGCAGCTCTACACGCTCGACCTCGGCTCGCTGGTCGCGGGCTCGCGCTACCGCGGTGACTTCGAAGAGCGCCTGAAGAAGGTCCTCAAGGAGATCCGCACGCGCGGCGACATCATCCTGTTCATCGACGAGATCCACACCCTCGTCGGTGCGGGTGCCGCCGAGGGCGCGATCGACGCCGCGTCGATCCTCAAGCCGATGCTGGCTCGTGGCGAGCTGCAGACGATCGGTGCCACCACCCTCGACGAGTACCGCAAGCACGTCGAGAAGGACCCCGCGCTGGAGCGCCGCTTCCAGCCGATCCAGGTGGGCGAGCCGTCGCTCGAGCACACCATCGAGATCCTCAAGGGCCTGCGCGACCGGTACGAGGCGCACCACCGCGTCTCGATCACCGACTCCGCGCTGGTCGCCGCCGCCACGCTGGCCGACCGGTACATCAACGACCGGTTCCTGCCGGACAAGGCGATCGACCTCATCGACGAGGCCGGCGCGCGCATGCGCATCCGCCGGATGACCGCGCCGCCAGACCTGCGCGAGTTCGACGAGAAGATCGCGGACGTTCGTCGCGACAAGGAGTCCGCGATCGACGCGCAGGACTTCGAGCGCGCGGCGAAGCTGCGTGACGCGGAGAAGCAGCTCCTGGGCCAGAAGGCCGAGCGGGAGAAGCAGTGGAAGGACGGTGACCTGGACGTCGTCGCCGAGGTCGACGACGAGCAGATCGCCGAGGTCCTCGCCAACTGGACCGGCATCCCGGTGTTCAAGCTCACCGAGGAGGAGACCACGCGTCTGCTCCGCATGGAGGACGAGCTGCACAAGCGGATCATCGGCCAGGTCGACGCGGTCAAGGCCGTGTCGCAGGCGATCCGCCGCACCCGCGCCGGTCTGAAGGACCCGAAGCGCCCCTCCGGCTCGTTCATCTTCGCCGGCCCGTCCGGGGTCGGTAAGACCGAGCTCTCGAAGGCGCTCGCGAACTTCCTGTTCGGCGAGGACGACGCGCTCATCCAGATCGACATGGGCGAGTTCCACGACCGGTACACCGCGTCGCGGCTCTTCGGTGCCCCTCCCGGTTACGTCGGCTACGAAGAGGGCGGCCAGCTCACCGAGAAGGTGCGCCGCAAGCCGTTCTCCGTCGTGCTCTTCGACGAGATCGAGAAGGCCCACCAGGAGGTCTACAACACGCTGCTCCAGGTGCTGGAGGACGGCCGCCTGACCGACGGTCAGGGCCGGACGGTGGACTTCAAGAACACCGTCATCATCTTCACGTCGAACCTGGGCACGTCGGACATCAGCAAGGCCGTCGGCCTCGGCTTCACCTCGGGTCAGGACACCGCGTCCAACTACGAGCGCATGAAGAACAAGGTCAACGACGAGCTGAAGAAGCACTTCCGGCCCGAGTTCCTCAACCGCATCGACGACATCATCGTCTTCCACCAGCTGACTCAGGACGAGATCATCAAGATGGTGGACCTGATGATCGCCCGCGTCGAGACGCAGCTGAAGAACAAGGACATGGCGATCGAGCTGACCGACAGGGCCAAGTCCCTGCTGGCCAAGCGCGGTTTCGACCCGGTGCTGGGCGCCCGCCCGCTGCGCAGGACGATCCAGCGCGAGATCGAGGACACCCTGTCGGAGAAGATCCTGTTCGGCGAGATCCAGCCGGGCCAGATCATCATCACCGACGTCGAGGGCTGGGACGGCGAGTCGGACCAGCACGACAAGGCGAAGTTCGTGTTCCGCGGCGAGGCCAAGCCGAACCGCGTGCCCGACGCCCCGCCCGTCGACCTCACCGCCACGGCGCCCGCCGCCGAGCCGCAGGACGCTCCGGCGAACGAGACCGAGTGATCTAGGCAGTGCGTGAGAACGGCCCCCAGGCTTCGCGGCCTGGGGGCCGTTCTCGTGTGCGTGGAACCTGCCTCGTTCTCTGTCCGTCGGATCACAAGGCAGTGCGGATTTGACCGTTTCGCCTACGTGTCGGTGATTCGATGTCGACAATCTCTGCTCACGGTGACCTGATGAAAGCGAGGCCCCAGCGGTGTCGGCTGAGTTCGACCAGCTAGTAGCTCAGTTCGAGCGGTTCCAGGCTCAGATGCAACGTGTCGACCAGCAGTTCGCCAACATCGGCGACATGCAGCAGCAGCTGGTCGACATGGAGGCGGTGGCCACGTCGCCCGACCGGGCTGTCACCGTCGTCGCGGGACCCTCCGGTTCGATCAAGGACATCAGACTCACGGACCAGGCCATGCGTCGCCCGCCGCACGCGCTGGCCGCCGAGCTGATGTCCACGCTGCAGAAGGCGGTCGCGGAAGCGGCGCGCCGCCAGGCGGGGATCGTCGAGGGTGCGCTGGGTGACGACATGCACCTCAAGGACCAGGTGCTGGAAACGCAGGCGCAGCTCTTCGGAATGTCCAAAGAGGACCTCAAGCGGGCGACGGAGGAGGAGACGGTCCCGGCGCCGCAACGGCCTCCGGCACCACCGACGCCTCCGCCCGCACCGCAGGCAGGACCGGTCCGCCAGCCGCCACCCGCACCGGTTCCGCCTGACCGGCAGACGCCTCCGCCGCCGCCGCGCAGGCAGGCACCGGAGCCTCCCGAGGACTACTCCGACCAGAACGTCCTCCGCGGTGACTCGTGGCAGTCGCGGTCTCCGCAGCCACCACCCCAGGCGCCACCGAAGCAGGGCGGCTACCTGAACCTCTACGACGATGAGGACGGACGATGAGCGGCTTCGAAGTCGACACCGAGGAGCTGACGGCCTTCGCGGGCAAGCTGGACGGTCACAAGGGCACGGCGGGAGAGATCGCCGGACTTGTGGACAAGGCGGACGTGGGCCAGAAGTCGTGGGGAATCGTCGGCCTGTTCGTGAAGGACGAGTACGACCAGATGCTCGGCGACCTCAGGGAACTGATGAAGGACATGCAGAGCGGTCTGCAGTCGGCCGGCGACAAGTTCCGCGGCACCGCGCAGGGCTACCAGGACCAGGAGGACGCGCTGAAGGCCATCTTCAGCGGCGTCCAGATCGAGATCAGCGGGAAGTAGGGCGTCGCCGTGGCGGAAGAGGAGTTCGAGGCCGGCGGCGTCAAGATCACCGTTGGTGAGAAGACGACCGGCCAGAAGATGGCGGAGGCCGCGCCGTTCTACGGCAGCTACCTCAAGACCAAGGAAGCGTTCGGCAAGAGCGGTGAGACCGGCGGCAGCGCCGCTCTCGCCTCCGAGGGCAGCGCGTTGATCAGCGCGGTCGGCACCGCCGCCCAGGGCATCGCGATGGACCCGATCGGCTGGCTCGTCGGGCAGGGGCTGAACTTCCTGATCAGCGTCGTCCAGCCGCTGGAGGACGCGATCCACTTCGTCAGCGGTGACGGCCCGGCGCTCAGTCAGGCGGGCGAGAACTACGGCGCGATCGCCGAGGGCATCGGCAAGCTGCGGGAGACGTTCGACCAGGACCTGTCGAGCTCCGTGCAGACCTGGGGCGGGCAGACGGCCGAGGTCGCCAGCACGAGGCTGGGCGAGTTCGCCAACGGCATCGACGGCGTGGCGGGCCAGGCCGGTGAGCTGGCCGAGATGCTGATGATCTCGTCCATGATCATGACGATCATCGAGGACATCATCAAGGCCATCCTGACCGAGCTGATCACCTGGCTGATCATGATCTGGATCCCGGCACTGGCCGCCGCGGTCCCGAGCTTCGGCGCCTCCACCGCCGCGGCCGGAGCCGCCACCGGCGTCCGCGTGGCGTCGACGGCGAGCCGGGTGTCCCGCATCGTCGCGAAGCTGCGCCAGTTCCTGCAGAAGATCATGGAGTTCCTGCGCAAGCTGGGCAGCCGGCTCAAGAACGTGCGGACCGCGTTCCAGAAGTCCATGGCGGACAAGAAGGTCGCGAGCCACGCGGCCGACGTGCAGCTCCAGGGCCTGAGCAAGCTGCAGAAGCTCAAAGCCAATCCGCTCACCCGTCTGAACAGCAAGGACGGAATGATCGGCGAGCGCGTGCAGCAGGGCTTCGGCAAGTCCATGGTGGACGCCGCCGGCAACGAGGCGTTGGCACAGGTCAACCCGACGCACGAGAAGGGCCTGCGCAACCAGGGCATGACGGACAAGGCCAACTCGTACGACGAGACCGGCTCTGACCACTCGAAGCAGCGCATCGAGGGCTACCTCGACATCTGATCCATCTGATCCACCGGGGAACGGACGACATGGAACCGTGGAAGCTCAAGCTGGGACTGCTCGTGCTGATCCTGGTGGCGCTGTTCGCACTGATGTTCTGGTGGCGGTGGCGCGCGGACCGCAGGACAGCCCTCGACCACGCGGCCGAACTGGCGAAGTTCGCCGCAGGTCTGGGCGGAACGGACACGGTCGCGCCCGCCTGGTCCGCTGACCTGCGCCGGCCGTTCGTGGAGGAGCACGGCAGCGCGCTCGGCTGGCTGCGCCGGGCGTCGGAGGCGCGGTTCGACCACGCGCTCGACTTTCAACGCCACGGCTGGCAGGTCCGCCTGACCGAGGCCTCGATCGAGCTGAACAGCGCGTCCACTCAGGACAAGGTGGTCACTCACGTCGAGCACCGGATCGAGGTGGCCACCGCCGGCCTGGAGCCGCTGAAGCTCGCCTCCAGCAGTTGGGCGGGAGGCAGCGGCGCGCAGAGGTGGGTCGCCGAGATGCCCCAGGCCGTCGCCACCGGCCCGCAGCCGCAGTGGCACCAGCTGAGGTTGCCCGCCGGCCTGGACCAGGCCTACGTGGCGTTCACCGCTGATCCGCACCGGGCGGCCGCGATGCTCACCCCCGCGGTCGTCGAGCGACTGCAGGGCGAGTCGCAGATGGGCAATCTGCGGACCCTAACGGTCGAAGCGGGCATCGCCTACTCGGTGGGGGTGGGGCCGATCGAGCCGAAGGTGGTGCTGCAGACGGTCGACGCGATCGTCGGTCTGCTCGAACGCATTCCGGGGGCACAGCCGAGGAGCTCGGCTCCTACCGCCTGATCACCGTTGCTCAGCGCCACGTCACGGCGAACCCCGACTGGACCAGCGCTCCAGGTCGGGTTCGTCGTTGGCGATGATGCGGTGGGACCTGAGGCAGAGCACGGCCTGAGTCAGCGGGGCGTCACGGCGTAGCCCGCCAGCACGACCTCCTCCAGCTCCGGGTCGTCGTCCTCGTACGCGCCCTCGTAGTTGAAGCCGAACAGCTCGCGCAGGGCGGCCTCGGCCAGGTCGAGCGGGTGGAAGCGGAACGGGTACTCGTCGTCCTCATCGAGGCTTTCGAGGAACTCCGGGTCGCCCGCCCGGTACTTCTCCTCGAACGGCAGGGGAGTGCCGACGTCGGCGATCACGCCACTGTCCGGGGAGAGGCTGTACGCGCGGCGCAGCGTGCCGTCCGGCTCCCAGATGGCGTACGAGAAGAAGTCGACGACGCTGTGCATGGCGTGCAGGTACAGGGTGCGGCCGGCGGCCTCGCGGACGAAGTGTTCCGGCAGGTCGGTGTAGGAGTCACCGGCGGCCTCCCACGTGCAGATGATCGACAGACCGGGGAAGACGCCGGCGTAGACGGTGCCCTCCGGCGGGTTGCCGTAGTGGAGGTTGCCGTCCTCGATCGGGCGGATGTCGTGTGACGGGTAGAGGCGTTCCACGAAGGCCGCCGTGGCCTCGCGGTCGATCTTCGGTGCTGCGCGCAGGACCTTGCTGACGTCGTCGGATGCGTAGAAGAGCATCCAGTCCTTGGCTCCCATCGGGCCCCCTCCGAGTTGGTTGGAATCAGCATGGCGGAGGGGTCTGACAATTTCCGGCGGGCAACGGGGCAGGGGCGCTGACCGTCCTTTCGGGTGTGAGCACACCGGAGACCGACGCGCGCTCGGGCACACTGCACGACGTGGTCACCACCGAGGTGAAGCCGCCTCGAAGCGGGTTCGCCACGTTCCTGCTGGTCGTGTGCGCGATGGCGTTCGTCACGGCGGCGCTGGTCAGGCTGCTCGGCATCGACGGCACGCGGTACATGATCGCCGCGACGTCGCTGACCCCGTACATCACCGTCGTGGGCCTGCTCATCGGGCTGTTCGCGTTGTTCCGCAAGAGGTGGGTCATCGGGTTGACGATGACTCTGGTGGGGGTCGTGCTGGTCGCGAACGTGGCGCCGCGGGCGTTCTCCGACGCACGGCCGAACGGGGTGGGGCAGCAGGTCAGGCTGATGACGTCGAACCTGCTCACCGGCATCGCGGACGCGCAGTTCATCGTGCAGGAGGTCAGGAAGCGCAACATCGACATCCTGGCCATGCAGGAGCTCACGCCTCAGATGGTGGGCGACCTCGACCGGGCCGGGCTCCGGCAGGTGCTGCCCAACCGGGTCTTCCTCGACGAACCGGGCGGGTCGGGCAGCGGTCTCGCCTCCCGGTTCCCGCTCTCGCGGCGAGACCTGACGCCGCCGGGCACGTTGCAGCAGGCCGGGGCGCTCGTCGACCTGCCGGGCAAGGACATCGAGGTCGTCTCGGTGCACCCGTTGCCGCCGGTCGTCACCGCGGGACCCGAGGCGTGGCAGCGGGAGCTCGCCGGACTGCCCGCACCCGACTCGACCGGTGCGATCAGAGTGCTCGCCGGTGACTTCAACGCCACGCTCGACCACGTCGGCCTCACGCGGCTGCTGAACAAGGGCTACGTGGACGCGGCCGACCAGGTGGGCAAGGGGTTGATCCACACCTGGCCGAGCGACAGCGGGTTCTGGCCTCCGCCGGTCACCATCGACCACGTGCTGGTGGACTCGAAGGTCCTGGTGGACACGGTGGACGTGTTCGACGTGCCCGGCAGTGACCACCGGGCCGTCGTCACGCAGTTCGTCGTGCCAAGGTTCTGAGGGCTTCCAGCGCGCCGACGGGCAACGACACCCCGCGGTTGTGCCGGATCTCCGGCTCGCGGACGTTGATCCGGATGAGCGCACCGTTGGCCGCGCTGGCCAGCTCGGCCTGACGCCGCACGGTCGGCACGGCGGTGCCGGCACCGATCTCGATCACGACGAGCTGACGCTGGTTCCTGCGCCACGCCGTCAGCTCGTCGAGCTGCCGCTGGCTGCGGTGCGGCACCCAGCCCCAGTCGCCGAACATCAGGATGTTGGGCCGCGCCAGCCCGCCGCACGACGGGCACGACGGCAGTTCGCCGGTCGCCCGCATCGTCTCGGGATCGACCTCGACGTCGAACGTGCACTCCCAGATCTCGTCCGTGCACGGTTCCACGCACTGGGCGTGGTGGATGGACCCGTGGACCTCGGCGACGTCCGCGAAGCCAGCCTTCTGGAACTGCCCGTCCACATTGGACGTGAACACGCGCGCATCCCAGGACCGCAGCACGGCGAAACCCTCGTGCGGCACGGTCGCGCGGTACAGGCCGAGCCGATGGCCGTAGAAACCCCACGCCAGTGCGGGATCGTCGGCGAAGTGCACGGGGTCGGCGATCTCCTCGAACTTCAGCCCGAGCCGCTCGTAGGGCGGATACGCCCGCCAGAAGCCCTCGGTGCCGCGGAAGTCGGGAAGACCCGAGTCGACCCCCATGCCGGCACCGGCGCAGACGAGCACGGCGTCCGCGCCGGTGATCAGCTCGGCGGCTCTGTCGTAGGCGTCCTCGATCACTGCTTGGGCTTGCTCCCCAGCACGACCTCGAACTCCAGCAGGTCGGCACCGCTCGACACGGGCCGTGCGCGCTCACCGGAGTGCGCCGCCGCACCGGCCTGCCCGTCGCGCCACGCGACGAAGGCCTCGTCGGTCTCCCAGTGCGTGACGACGAAGTAGCGGTCCTCGCCCGCGACCGGGCGCAGGAGCTCGAAGCCGAGGAAGCCGGGCTGGTCGTCGACCGCGCCCAGACGGGCGGCGAACCGCTTCTCGAGCTCGGGGCCGTTGCCCTCGGGAACCTTGATCGCGTTGATCTTCACGACTGCCATGACACCGACTCTAGCGGCGCACACCGACAGGCAGCAGGTACTGATCTTCCGGAATGCCCGACTTGCGGAACCACGCCGAGAAGAAGCCGTCGAGCGGTTGCCCCGAGGCTTGCTTGAAGTGCTCCTCGAACTCCGGCCACGAGGCGTTGCCGTCGCGGTGCTTGGTCAGCCACGTCTGCAGCGCCTTGAAGAAGACGTCGTCACCGACCTGCTTGCGCAGGGCGTGCATGCCCATCAGGCCCTTGTCGTAGACACCGCGGAACTCGTTGCCCTTGCCCATGTCGTAGAGCTTCGGCGCCCAGAACGCCGCCCGGTCGCGCCGCTGCTGCACGTTGTCGCGGTAGCGCTGGTCGAGGTCCGTGCCCTCCTTCTCCAGCCACAGCCACTGCGCGTAGGACGCGAGGCACTCGTTCAGGCAGATGTCCGCCCAGTTCTCGATCGACACCGAGTCGCCGAACCACTGGTGGGCGTTCTCGTGCACGACCGTCTCCAGGTCGGCCCAGGCGGCGTAGATCGGACGGGTCTGGGTCTCCAGCGAGAACCCGATCTGGTCCGCGACCCAGATGCTGCCCGCCGCGCGCTGCGGGTACGGGCCGAACTTCGTCTCCAGGTAGGCGAGAACCTCCGGACCCTGCGACTGGATCGGCTTCTTCGCGGCGGACGTGCCGGGCGCGTAGGCGTCGACCACCGGCGTGCCGTTGGGCAGCTTCGAGCGCACGACCTCGAACTTGTCGATGGCCACGGTGGCCAGGTAGGTCGCGAGCGGCGTCTCCTCCGACCAGGTGAACGTCGTCCAGCCGCCGTCGCGGGTCGCGGGGCCTTCGAGGCCGTTCGAGATCGCCGTCCAGCCGTCCGGGACGCGGGCCGCGACCTTCAGCGCCGCCTTGTCGCGCGGGGTGTCGTTGGCCGGGAACCACGTCGTCGCGGAGTGCGGCTGACCTGCGGCGAACGCACCTCCGGTGGACGAGATCTGCCAGCCGCTGCGGCCCAGCGAGGCGTCGTTGATCGTCGTGGGCTCGCCGCCGTAGGTGACGACGGTGGTGAACGGCTTGCTCTTCGCGAGCGGCGAGGCCGGCGTGATCACCAGCTCGTGGTCGCCCTCCTGCACGAACTTCGCGGGCTGGCCGCCGACCTTCACCTCGCTCACCTTCAGGCCTTCGAGGTCGAGGTTGAAGCGCGAGAGGTCCTGCGACGCGGTCGCGGTGATGGTCGCGACGCCGTCGAGCTTCTTCGACCCCGGGTCGTACGTGATCGCCAGGTCGTAGAGCGTGACGTCGTAGCCGCTGTTGCCGTCCGTCGGGTAGTACGCGTCGCCCGCACCCGCGCCCGCCTCCACAGCGGCCTCCGGTGACGTCTCCTGACGCTGCTGCTGCGCGGGGTCGCCGCCCGGCGTTCTGAACACCACGAGCAGACCTGCGACGAGCACGATCAACACGACGGCGATCAGGTACGGGCGGGCCTTCATGCGTTAATCATCCCTGTGTCGGTGGTGGAGTTCGGCGGAACGGGTCAAGGCGTACTGCTCCTGCACGGTCTGATGAGCAGAGCCACCGCCTGGTGGCCGGTCGCGCAGTGGCTCAGGCCGTTCGGGCGCGTGGTCGGCTTCGACCAGCGCGGGCACGGCCGCAACCCGGTGCGGGGACCGTTCCGCACCGAGGACTTCGTCGCTGACGCCGCCACGGCGATCGAGGAACTGGACCTCGGGCCCGCCGTGGTGATCGGGCACTCCATGGGCGGGCTGCACGCGTGGTGTCTTGCGGCGACCCGACCGGACCTGGTCAGCGCGATTGTGGTCGAGGACTTCGCCCCGGACAACAGGGGCAGGACGATCGACGAGTGGAAGTGGCTCTTCGACGCCTGGCCGGTGCCCTTCCAGTCGCTCGGGCACGTGACGTCGTACTTCGGCGTGCCGCTGTTCGCCGAGTACTTCGAGGAACGCGAGGACGGCTGGCACCTGATCGCCGAGATGGACGACCTGTACGAGATCGCCGGCCACTGGGGCACGCGGGCGTACTGGGACTTCATCGACGCCGTCGAGTGCCCGTCGCTGGTGATCGAGGCGGGCAAGGGCGGCCAGCTACCAGGGCAGATGCAGGAGGCGGCACGGCGTTCGGGAGGCCGGTACCTCTACGTCGAGGAGGCCGGGCACGTCGTGCACGACAGCGCGCCGTGGGTCTACCGGGGCGCTGTGGAGGCCTTCTTGAGCACGTCGATCTCGCCGGTCTGAGTGTCGACGATCGACACCTCGCGGACCTTCGCGCGGATCGGCTCGACCGGGAACACCTTCGCGAACGCGGCCTTCATCGCGTCGTCGTCGATGTCGTGCACGAGCGTGCAGTGCGGCACCCAGTTGCCCGGCAGGTAGTAGGCGCTCGGGTTCTTCACGTTGCTCGCCAGCACGTCGTGGATGGCGGAGTGCACGGCCAGCAGCTCGGTGTCCACCACGGCCGCGAGCATCAGGACGTTGTCGACCGTCGAGAACGTGCTGAGCGAGTGCAGGTAGAGGTCGGGCAGCCAGAGCCGGCCCAGGTCCTCCCGCAGTTCCTTGCGGACCTTGGGGCCGATGGTGCTCGCGACGGCGTAGGTGAGGTGCGGCGGGTAGTCGTGCTTCGCGCCGATGCGCTGCTGCAGCTCGCGGACCTTCTTGTCCGCCTCGTCGTCGAAGAACGCCACCAGTGCGTGCATCAGTGCTCCCCAGGTAGCGCGAACAGGCCGTCCCGAGTCTGCTCGACCAGGCCGTCGTCCAGCAGCGAGACCAGGCACTTCTCGCGCTGGGTGATGTCGTTCCAGACGATGTCGAGCTGGATCTTGGGCACCGGCCCCGGCGCACCTCGCAGCACGTCCAGCAGCCTGCCCCGCACCTGGCGGTCGGTGCCGGCGAACTTCTGCACCTTCTTCTCCGGCCCCGCGTAGGCGGGCCGCCCGGCCAGCTGCCACGCGCACTCGGCGAACAACGGGCAGTCCGCGCACTTCTGGTTCTTCGCCGTGCAGATCAACGCGCCGAGCTCCATCAGCGCCGCCGAGAACACGGCGGCGTCCTCCTGGTCTTCGGGCAGGATCGCCTCGACGTCACGCAGATCGCGCTTGGTGGATGGCGGCCCCGCGTCCCCGGCCCCGTGCACAGCGCGCGCAACGACGCGCCGGACGTTCGTGTCGACGACGGCGCACTTCTGCCCGTACGCGAACGTGGCCACCGCACGAGCCGTGTAGCTGCCGATGCCGGGCAGCGACTCCAGCGTCTCGATGTCCGACGGCACCACGTCGCCGTGGTCGCGGGCGATGGCCGTCGCGGCCTCGTGCAACCGCATGGCGCGTCGCGGATAGCCGAGCTTGCCCCACATCCGCAGGACCTCACCCTGTGAGGAGGCCGCCATCGCGGAAGGTACCGGCCAGCGCGCCAGCCACTCGTGCCAGATCGGTTCGACGCGGGAGACGGGCGTCTGCTGCAGCATGATCTCGCTGACCAGCACACCCCAGGCGGTGCAGTCGTGACGGCGCCACGGCAGGTCTCGGGCCGCGGTGTCCCACCAGCCCAGCAGCAACTCGTGATTCATCGCCTGCCATTGTCGCGCAACGAAAAGGCCCCCCGGAGGGGGCCCTTCACAAAGAGCTTCAGGCGGCCTGTGACTCGGCGGCGTCGACCTCGCGCAGCTCACCGGTGTGCACGTCGTAGACGAACCCGCGGATCTTGTCGGTGTGCGGGATGAACGGGCTGCGCCGCAGCCGCGCCATCGACCCGCGCACGCTCTGCTCGACGACCTTGAACGCCTCGACGGCCCAGGTCGGGCGCAGACCGGTGTCGGCCTCCAGCTCGTCCTTGAAGTCGTCCTCGGTCACCATCTCCAGGCCGCAGTTCGTGTGGTGCACGAGCAGGACCTCGCGCGTGCCCAGCTTGCGCTGGCTCAGCGCGAGCGAGCGGATCGCGTCGTCGGTGACGACACCGCCCGCGTTGCGCAGCACGTGCGCCTCACCCTGCTTCAAGCCGAAGATCTCGAACACCCGGATGCGCGAGTCCATGCAGGTCAGGATTGCCACCTGCAGGGACGGCTTCGCGGACGAACGGTCTCCGGGAACCACGTTCCCGAGCTCGTAGTTCCGCTTGAGCAGTTCGTCGATCGCGGTCATGTGACACACCTCCATGGCCTACCGGCGGACCCCGCGTCGATTGGAACCGGAGTTAGCGCACGTTCACAAGGGGTTTCCGCTCAATATCACGTTCACCAGATCGAGCGATGCTCGCCTCCCGCTGGATCAGACCTGGTCGAGCTACGTTCGGGCCGTGATCGAGCCCACAGGTCCGCTGCCGTCCACGGTGTACTGGCGCCGCCGTCTCGCCGCGATCGGGGCCGCGCTGGTCACACTCCTGCTCGTGATCTGGATCGTCGGGATGTTCGGCTCCGACGCCGAGACCGGGCAGCCCACGAACGCCGCCGCGGCGTCCTCCTCGAACCCGCCGCCGAGCATGTCCGAGAGCCCCGCGGCCGCGTCGTCCTCCTCCACGACCCCGCCGCCCTCGCCGACGGAGACCACGCCGCCGCCCCCGCCTCCCGGGCCACCGCAGCCGTGCCCGGACGACGTGATCGGGGTCGTGGCGAAGGCGAACAAGCCGTTCTACACCATCGGTGACCAGCCGGAACTGTCCATGGACGTCGTCAACACCGGGCCGGTGCCGTGCATCAGGGACATCGGGCGCCAGCACCGCGAGCTCACGGTGCTGACCGCGGACGGCGCGACGGTGCTGTGGTCGAGCAACCACTGCCTCTCGGCGGTGGGCACGGAGACCCGCGTGATGCAGCCGAAGGAGACCTTCAACTACGGCACGAAGTGGGCGGGTTCCACCTCGAAGCCGGGGTGCGGGGCCCACACGAGGGTCGGGCCCGGCGACTACCTGCTGGTGGCGAAGCTGGCCGGCAAGGCCAGCTCACCCACGGTCTTCAGGCTCGAGCGCTAAGTGCTGTGACCGTCACGGCCCGAACCAACGCTCCTCGGCGCCACCGCGCGGCCCCGCCGACGTCTTGCCGATGATCAGTTCGGTCGCGAGGTTCACCGACCGCGGCCGCGAGCGCTCGTTCGTGTCGAGCAGCAGCTTGCCCGCCGCCCGGCCCTTCTCCAGCACCGGCTGACGGACCGTCGTGAGCCCGGCCTCCTCGCCGGCGCGGATGCCGTCGAAGCCGGTCACGGTGATGTCGTGCGGCACGCGCAGGCCACGGCGGCCCGCCTCGGTCATCGCGCCCAGCGCCAGCACGTCCGAGGTGCAGATCAGCGCGGTGACCTGAGGGTCGCGGTCGAGGACCTGGGCCGCGCCGGACGCGCCGGACGCCATGTTGTGGTCGAAGCGCTCGACGACGGGCACCTGCGACCAGTCGACGCCGGCCTCGCTGAACGCCTCGGCCAGGCCGGACAGGCGGTTGCGCTGCACGTGGAAGTGGGCGGCGTGCTGACGGTCCGGCGTCACGAAGCCGTCGTTGCGGTCACGCGCGAGACGCATGCACACGACGCCGATGCGGCGGTGGCCCAGTCCGATCAGGTGCTTCGCGAGCTCGTACATCGCGCCGCGGTCGTCGATGCCGACGCGGTCCACGGTGCCGAGGTCCGGCTGGTCGCAGACGACGGTGGGCACCGGGCGCTCCAGCACGGCGGCGAGGTGCGGGTCGTCGTCCGGCACCGAGTAGACGACGAAGCCGTCGACGCCGGCGCGGTGGACGGACGCGACGTCCTCGCGTTCGGGGTTCGCGGGCACCAGCAGCAGGCCGGTGCCGGCGTCCTCGCACGCCAGGGCGAGACCTTCGAGGAAGCCGATGGCCGCCGGGTCGCGGAACGCGTAGGAGAGGTTCTCGGTGAGCAACAGGCCCACCGCCCCGGCTTTGCGCGTGCGCAACGAGCGCGCCACAGGATCCGGGCCGGGATAACCCAGCCTTCGGGCCGTGTCCAACACCCGCCGACGCAGCTCGGGCGAGAGCTGGTCGGGCCGGTTGTACGCGTTGGACACCGTTGTCCGGGAAACGCCCAGCTCAGCGGCCAGAGAGGCCAACGTTGCCGGACGTCGCACATGCATCGACCGCGCCATGAAAGGACCGTAACGGTTCAGAACCAATTCGTGAAGCCAGGGTGACCTGCGTCCCTCAAATGACGCATCCGCGCTGGTTGGCCCATCTGCCTTGTTCAGAATTTGGTCCAGACCAATTAGGTCAACCGGTCATCTGGTTTCGCGGGCGCAGACGATTCCCTCACGACGAGCCGCGGCCGGAAGACGCGGGTGTAGTTGTCGGTGCTCTGCCTGCGGCGATCCGGGTCCAGACGAAGTACGAGCTCGTCGATCGCGGCCGCCGCCATCTCCTCGATCGGCTGCGCGAGCGTGGTCAAAGCGGGCGACGAGTAGGCAGCCAGCGGGATGTCGTCGAACCCGACGACCGACAGCTCCTCGGGTATCGAGATCCCCCTTTGGTGTGCCTCCCGCATGACGCCGAGCGCCATGTGGTCGGAGGAGCAGATCACCGCGGTCGGGCTCACCGTGTCGAGCAACCGCGCCACGGCCTGACCGCCGCCCTCCGCGCTGAACGGCGCGTGCGAGACGTACTCCGAGCCCGCCGGCAGGTGGTCCTCTTCAAGTGCGGCGGCCCAGCCGGCGCGCTTCAACCGGGACGGCAGCGAGCGCGCGGGGCCCGAGACGAACCCGATCCGCCGGTGCCCGAGCTCGATCAGGTGCCTGGTCGCCATGTAGCCCGCGAGCTGCTCGTCGACCGTCACGTCGGGCACGTCCAGCGCGGGCGTGGCACCGTTCAGGAAGACCATGTGGACGCCGTCCGCCAGGAGCTTCGCGTAGTAGCTCGGGCGCGGCGCCTGGCCGAGCGGCACCTCGACGTTGGTGATCTCCGGTGACACGAACACCATGCCCTCGACCCCGCGGGCCAGGAGCATGCGGACGTACTCCTCCTCGCCCATCGGGGCGCCGCTGCGGGTGTTGCACAGCAGCGACGAGTAGCCCAGGCGTGCGGCCCGCGTCTCCAGCGCCTCGGCGAACGCGGGGAAGACCGGGTTCGAGAGCTCCGGCACGAGGAGGCCGATCACGCCGGTGCGTTGCAACGCACCGAGGCCGCGCGGGGTGTACGGCATCTCCGCGAGGACCGACAGCACCCGCTGCCGGGTCTCCTCGTTCACACCTGCGCGCCTGTTGAGAACACGGCTGACGGTCGAGATGGACACCCCGGCTGCCCTCGCGATCTCGGACAGTCCGGACACGTTGCCTCCCAGCTCAGATCAGGTTCGGCGCAAGCCTGCCGCGTTCAGAAAAATTTTGCAACGCGTGTTTGCAAGACAGGGCCGTTACGGCTTGGTTACGGTCCATGTCTTGACCTGACCATGGTTCTGGTAGTGAAATCGCCCGCAACATTCTCGCAAAACCTTGCAAGACCCTCGTCTCACTCGGAGATGAGGCCCCAGCTGGAGGGAACGGCAGCAACGATGCGACGGACAACCCTCGTGACCGCCATGGCGACGGGTGTCGCCCTCGTGCTCACCGCCTGCGGAAGCGGTGGATCGAGCAGCAACAGCGGATCCGACTCGGGCGAGGTGACCTTCTGGGACACCAGTGGTCCCAACGAGAGCCCGGTGTTCAAGAAGATCGCGGAAGGCTGTGCCACCAAGGACGGCTACAAGGTCAAGGTCGAGACGCAGGCCTTCGACGGCGCGCTCAACAACTACAAGACCGCCGCTCAGGGCGGTCAGGGCCCCGACGTCTTCCGCGCAGAGGTTGCCTGGGTGCCGTCGCTCGCGAAGCTGAGCTACGTCGCCGACCTGTCCGACACCGACCTCGCGAAGGACACCTCCGACTTCCTGGAGGCCCCGCTGGGCTCCACGAAGTACGAGGGCAAGACCTACGCGGTGCCGCAGGTGACCGACTCGCTCGCGTTGCTGTACAACAAGAAGAAGCTCGCCGACGCCGGTGTCGAGCCGCCGAAGACGTGGGACGAGCTCAAGGCCGCTGCCGCCAAGCTGGGTGGCGAGAAGTCGTTCTTCCTCAACAACGACGCGTACTACGCGCTGCCGTTCATCTACGGCGAGGGCGGCGACCTGGTCGACGCCTCCGCCAAGAAGATCGTCGTGAACTCCCCGCAGAACGTGAAGGCGCTGGAGACCGCGAAGGGCCTGCTCGACGCCAAGGCCGCCACCACGGCGCTCGACGCGACGAACTCCTACTCGAACATGCAGGCCGCGTTCACCAGCGGTGAGGCCGCCATGGTCATCAACGGTCCGTGGGCCGTCGCCGACTACCTCAAGGGCGCCGCGTTCACCGACAAGGCGAACCTCGGCATCGCGCCGGTTCCCGGCCCGTCCGCCGGCAAGGGCAGCGCCCCGGTCGGTGGCCACGACTACGTGATCCGCCAGGGCACCAAGGCGAAGCAGTCGTCCATCAAGTTCATCCAGTGCATGGCGTCGGTCGAGTCGCAGGCGACCATCGCCAAGGAACTGGGCCTGCTGCCGACCCGCAAGTCGGCCTACCAGAACGCCGACGTCAAGGCCAACGAGGTCGTGGCGGCGTTCGAGCCGGTCACCAAGGTCGCGCACGAGCGTCCGTGGATCCCCGAGGGCGGCGAGCTGTTCGACCCGCTGAAGATCGGCTACGCGGACTTCCTGGCCGGTAAGAAGGACGCCAAGACGGCTCTTGACGACGTCGCGAAGGCGTACAAGGAGAAGGTCGTCACCGAGTACTCGATCGGCTGATCGTGTTGAACGGCCGGGGCCTCACCGCCCCGGCCGTTCGCCGGAAGGAGAGTCTCGGTGCGTCGGTTCCTGGACAGGTACTGGTACGCGTATGCGATGGTGCTGCCGGTCGTGGTGGTCATCGCGGTGTTGGTGCTCTACCCGCTCGCACAGGGCGTGTTCTTCACCTTCACGAACATCAACGAAGGCAACATCGCCAACCCGATCCTCGATCGGCCGGCCACCTACGACGTGGTGGGCTTCAAGAACTACCTCAACGTGCTGTCCGGCGGAGAGTCGTTCGGCGCGTTCTGGGACACGCTCGTCCGCACGCTGATCTGGACCTTCTCGTGCGTGTTCCTGCACTACACCGTCGGCCTCGGCCTGGCGATGCTGCTGAACCGCCAGGTGCGCGGCCGTGCGCTCTACCGCGTGATGCTGATCCTGCCGTGGGCCGTGCCCGCGTTCATCAGCGCGTTCGCGTGGAAGTACATGTTCAACGCGCAGTACGGGATCATCAACCAGCTCCTGCGCTCGGTCGGCCTGCCCGACCCGGTGTGGCTCGGCCAGTCGAACTGGGCGCTGGTCTCGGTGATCATCGTGAACGTCTGGCTCGGCGTCCCGTTCATGATGGTGGCGCTCCTCGGTGGCCTGCAGTCGATTCCGGGCGACCTCTACGAAGCGGCCGAAATGGACGGTGCCACGCCGTGGCAGCGGTTCCGGCACGTGACGTTGCCCGGCCTGCGTTCCGTGTCGTCGACGGTGGTGCTGCTGGGCATCATCTGGACGTTCAACATGTTCCCGGTGATCTACCTGATCGCCGGCCCGAACCCGAACGCCCGGATCCTGGTCACCTACGCGTTCGAGCGGTTCTTCTCGGGCGCTTCCCGCGACTACGCCATCGCGTCGACCTACGGCGTGCTGATCCTTTCGGTGTTGTTGGTGTTCGCCACGATCTACCGGCGAGCGCTGCGCAAGCAGGGCGAGGTGTGGTGATGACGCTCGACGCAACGTCGCTGAAGGTGGTTCAGTCCACCGGCAACCGGCTGCGCCGGACCGACCGGTCCAAAGGTGCCTCCATCGCCCTGCACGCCACGCTGATCGTCGCGTCGATCATCGCGGTGTTCCCGGTCTTCTGGGTTTTCGTCACCTCGCTGAAGCCGGACGCCCGCGCGGTCGAGCCGACGCCGAAGCTGTTCAACGAGTCCTCTTTGGACAACTACACCCGCGTGCTGTCGGGCGAGAAGGGCGACTTCATCGCCTGGTTCGGCAACTCCGTGGTGATCGCCCTGATGACCACGGTGATCGGCGTCTTCATCTCGGCCACCGCCGGGTATGCGGCCTCGCGGTTCCGGTTCCCCGGCAAGCGCGGCCTGATGATGTCGTTCCTGCTGGTGCAGATGTTCCCGTTCGCGGTGCTGATCGTGCCGCTGTACAACATCCTCATCGCCCTGGGGCTCAACGGAACCTCGCTCGGCCTGGTGCTCGTCTACTGCACGACCGCGGTGCCGTTCTGCACGTACATGCTCAAGGGCTACTTCGACACGGTGCCGTCGGACATCGACGAGGCCGGCCGGGTGGACGGGCTGTCGCCGTTCGGCGTGTTCTGGCGGCTGATCATGCCGCTGGCCAAGCCGGGCCTCGCCGTCACGTCGTTCTACGCGTTCCTGACGGCCTGGGGCGAGGTGGCGTTCGCGTCCGCCTTCCTGTCGGCGGCGGACGAGTCGAAGACGCTGGCCGTGGGGCTGCAGGTGTTCGTGCAGCAGAACAGGACCGAGTGGGGGCACCTCGCCGCCGCGTCCATCCTGGTCGCGATTCCCGCGATCGTCGTGTTCTACCTGGTGCAGCGCTTCCTGGTGCAGGGCCTCGCGTCCGGCGCCGTCAAGGGCTGATCTCGTTGGGAGGTGGCGCTACTCCAGTGCCACCTCCAACGCGGTCCGGTGCGCCGTGACCCACTCTTGTGCGTCCCGCACTGACTGGGCGGCGCCCGACAGCGGAGTGCCCGCGGTCAGGTCGTGGAACTGCCGCACGTGCCGGTGGACGAACTCGGAGCGGTCCGTCATCTCGCGGCGCACCGTGTCTCCGATTCGGACGACGTCGTTGACGAAGCCACCTGACAACGGCTGTTCGTTCATGCACCTGAACGTAAGCGCTTACGTTGCCCCGTCGCGAAACGTAAGCGCTTACGTCTGTTCACGTAAGCGCTTGCAATCCCTAACGTCGCGTCCAGACAAGGGTGAAAGGTGCGTCACATGGCAGAGGTGTCCTACGTCAAGGCGTCGCGGATCTTCTCCGGCAATCCGCCGGTGCGCGCGGTCGACGAGCTCTCCCTCGAGGTGAGCGACGGCGAGTTCCTGGTGCTGGTCGGTCCGTCCGGTTCCGGCAAGTCGACGGCGCTGCGCATGCTCGCGGGTCTGGAGGACATCGACGAGGGCGCCATCCAGATCGGTGGCAAGGACGTCACGAACGTTCCGCCGAAGGGCCGGGACATCGCGATGGTGTTCCAGTCGTACGCGCTGTACCCGCACATGACCGTCGCTGAGAACATGGGCTTCGCGCTCAAGCTGCGCGGTGTGCCGAAGACCGAGATCAAGGCGAAGGTCGAAGAGGCCGCCAAGATGCTCGACCTCACCAAGTACCTGGAGCGCAAGCCGAAGGCGCTCTCCGGTGGTCAGCGCCAGCGCGTCGCCATGGGTCGCGCCATCGTGCGTGAGCCCTCCGTGTTCCTCATGGACGAGCCGCTGTCCAACCTGGACGCCAAGCTGCGCGTCGAGACGCGTGCGAACATCGCCGCCCTCCAGCAGCGCCTCGGCACCACCACGATCTACGTCACGCACGACCAGGTCGAGGCCATGACGATGGGCCACCGCGTCGCGGTGCTCAAGGACGGCCTGCTGCAGCAGTGCGACACGCCTCGCGCGCTGTACGACCGCCCGGCCAACGCGTTCGTCGCGGGCTTCATCGGCTCGCCGGCCATGAACCTCAAGACCGTCCCGATCACGTCGGAGGGCGCCAAGCTCGACGGCATCATCGTGCCGCTGTCCCGTGACGCGCTCGCCGCCGCCAGCGGGCTGGACGAGGTCACCTTCGGCATCCGTCCTGAGGCGCTCGGCATCGTGCCGTCGACCGACGAGGGCATGGACATGACGGTCGAGCTGGTCGAGGAGCTCGGCGCCGACGCGCTCGTGCACGGTGCGGTGAAGATCGGCGACGCGTCGCAGCGCTTCGTCGTCCGCGTCGACGGTCGCACGCCGCCGACCCTGGGCCAGCACGTCAAGGTGGCCGTCCGCGACACCACCGAGATCCACCTGTTCCACCCCGAGTCGGGCGAGCGCCTGGAGGCGTGAGTCACCTCGAAAAGCCCCCGGCGTGACCGTCGGGGGCTTTTTCGTGTCGTAAACTGAACTCGACAACGGTTTCCATTACCTGATCGAGGGACGGCGTGATGACTCTCCGCAACGCTCTGGTCGGCGCTCTCGCCGTCGCAAGCCTGGCCGCTTGCGGCACGACGACGCCTGCTGCCGACAGCGGCAAGATCCAGGTCGTCGCCTCGACGAACGTGTGGGGCAGCGTGGTCAAGGCCGTCGGTGGCGACGAGGTCGAGGTCAAGGCCCTGCTGGACGACCCGTCGGCCGACCCGCACTCGTACGAGAGCAAGCCCGCGGACGCGGCACTGGTCAAGGACGCCAAGCTCGTCGTGTTCAACGGCGGCGGCTACGACGACTTCTTCGCCAAGCTGATCACCAGCGACGCCACCAAGAAGGTCGAGGCGTTCCCGCTGCGCGAGGACAACCACGCCGAGCCCAGCACGAGTGAAGCCCCCGCGACCTCGCAGGCGCCGGACGCCGACGGCCACGAGCACGGCGAGAACGAGCACGTCTGGTACGACCTGCACACCGTGCAGGCGGTGGCCGAGGCCGCGGCGAACGAGCTGGGTGCCATCGCGCCGGACAAGAAGTCGACGTTCGAGAAGAACACGGCGGACTTCACCGCCAAGCTCGAGGAGTTGGAGAAGAAGGTCGTCGGCATCGGCCAGGGCAAGAAGGTCGCCGCCACCGAGCCCATCGCGCACTACCTGATCGAGGAGTCCGGTGCCGAGGACGTCACGCCCGAGGCGTTCAGCAAGGCCATCGAGGAGGAGTCGGACGTGCCGGCCGCCGCGCTCGCGGAGATGAACCAGCTGGTCGAGGGCAAGCAGATCGCCGTGCTGCTGGAGAACACCCAGACCGAGAACCAGGTCACGAAGAGCGTGGTCGAGAAGGCCAAGTCGGCGGGCGTGCCGGTCGTCGCGGTCACCGAGACGCTGCCCGAGGGCGTGACCGGCTACCTTGACTGGATGAGCAAGCAGGTTGACGAGCTTTCGCGGGCGCTCAAGGCATGAGCGCGATCTCGCTGCGCGGGGCCCGGCTGTCCTACGGGGACAGAGTGCTGTGGGACGGGCTCGACCTCGACGTCGAGCCCGGTGAGTTCCTCGCGGTCCTGGGGCCCAACGGCTCCGGCAAGACCAGCCTGATGCGCGTGCTGCTCGGCTTGCAGCCGTTGTCCGCGGGCACGGTCTCGATCGCCGGCGGCAACCACGCCATCGGGTACATCCCGCAGCAGCGAGCGCTCGACCAGTCCATGACGTTGCGCGGCCGCGATCTCGTCGGGCTGGGTCTCGACGGCCACCGCTGGGGTTTCGGTCTGCGGGGCCGCCGGGAACGCAAGATCCGTGTCGACGCGGCCATCGAGTCCGTGGGCGGCACCCGGTACGCGGACTCACCCATCGGGGTGCTGTCCGGCGGTGAGCAGCAACGGCTGCGGGTCGCGCAGGCCTTGGTCGGCGACCCGACCGTGATGCTGTGCGACGAACCGTTGCTGTCGCTGGACCTCGCGAACCAGCGGGTCGTGTCCGAGCTGATCGACAAGCGGCGTCGTGAGTCCGACACCGCGGTCCTCTTCGTGACGCACGAGCTGAACCCAGTGCTGCCGCTCGTCGACCGGGTCCTGTACCTGGTGGGCGGGCGGTTCCGCGTCGGTACGCCGGAAGAGGTCATGAACTCCCGCACGCTGTCCGAGCTGTACCAGACACCGGTCGAGGTCGTGCGGGTGCGCGACCAGATCCTGGTCGTCGGCGCCGGCGCCTGCGAGGAGCAGACGCACCACCTGTCGGCGGAGGCCGCGTCGTGAGCTTCCTCGACCTGCTCGAACTGGACTTCGTGCAGACCGCGTTGATCGCGGCCGCCGTGCTGGGCCTGGTCGCCGGCGTGTTGGGACCACTCGTGGTGACCCGCAAGATGGCGTTCGCGGTGCACGGCACCAGCGAGCTCGCGTTCACCGGTGGCGCGGCGGCGTTGCTGCTCGGCATCGGCATCGGGTACGGCGCGCTGGCCGGGTCGATCATCGCCGCGGTGCTGCTCGGGGTGCTGTCCCGGCGGGAGAGCGACCGCGACTCGGTGATCGGCGCGATCCTCGCGTTCGGGCTCGGCATGGGCATTCTGATGCTCGCGCTCTACAAGGGGCGCGCGTCCAACAAGTTCGGGCTGCTGACCGGTCAGATCGTCGGTGTCGACTCGACGGACTTCAAACTCCTGCTGATCTCGTCCATCGCCGTCCTGGTGGTGATGGCGTTCATCTACCGGCCGTTGTTCTTCGCGTCGGTGGACCCGGACGTGGCGGTGTCGCGCGGAATTCCGGTGCGAACGCTGTCGATCGTGTTCGCGGTGCTGGTCGGTGTCGCGACCGCGCTGTCCGTTCAGGTCGTGGGCGCGTTGCTGGTGCTGGCGCTGATGATCACGCCGGCGGCCGCCGCGATGCGCCTCACCGCGTCGCCTTTGAGAGCTACGGTTCTTTCCGTCGTCTTCGCCGAGATCGCCGCGGTGGGAGGCATCCTGCTGTCGCTCGTACCAGCGCTCCCCGTGAGCGCCCTCGTAACGGCCGTGAGCTTCGTGATCTACCTGGTCTGCCGGGCCGTGTCCTGGCGACGTTCACGCAGTGCGTGAGGTGATCGGCTTGGTCGCGTCGTCCTGACGGGGGGCGGGCATCAGGCGCGGTGGGATGTCCAAGCCCGCCACTCGGACCTGGTTGCGGCCGTTCTCCTTGGCCTTGTACAGGGCGGCGTCCGCCGAGTGCTGGGCCGTGGCCATGTCCGGGCCGTTGTCCGGGATCACCGCCACGCCGATCGAGGCCGAGATCGCCTGCAGCGACTCGCCTTCCGGTTCCGGAGGCTGGATCTCGCGGCCGTAGAGCGTGACCACGTTGCGGTGCTTGTCGGTCGTCGGGACGGCCAGGGAGCCGATGGCCTCGCGGATGCGTTCGGCGATCGTCACGCCCTGCGCCACCGGGGTGTCCTTCAGCGCTACTACGAACTCCTCGCCGCCGTCGCGGCCCGCGACGTCTCCTGGGCGGAGCTTTTCGCGGAGGATTCGGCCCACCTCTGCGAGGACTGCGTTGCCCGCGGGGTGGCCCCAGGTGTCGTTGATGCGCTTGAAGTGGTCCAGGTCGATGACGAGGACGGTCATCGGTTCGCCGTCCAGGCGACAGCGTTCGGCCAGTCGGCCCGCGTACTCGGTCAGGCCGTTGGTGTTCAGCAGGCCCGTGCGGTAGTCGGTGTGGGCGTCCGCGGCGAGGCGTTGGTGCAGCTGTTCCTGTTCGCGCAGCAGGCGTTCCAGGTGGGTTCGGCGCTCGCCTGCGCGGGACAGCAGGGCGTTCACGAGGATCACGGGGACCGTGAGCAGCAGAGGGCCCACCCAGTGGCTCGTCATCAGCATGCCGAGCATGGCGCCGGCGCCGAGAGTGCTCATCTCGAGCATGTTGTCGACCTTGGAGCCCAGGAAGTCGAGGACCTTCGAGTTCGGGGTCACGATCTTGAAGGCGGCCGCGACGGTCATCACCTGGACGAACCAGTAGACGACGGCGGCTATCGCGAGGATCAGGACGAGGCTCAGGTCCGTCGGGACGTTTCCGGTGGCCGCCAGCGAAACGCCTGACAGGTGCACCAATGCCCATGACAGGAGTGTGGAGGCGAGCATGGAGGCGGTGCCGAAGACGAAGCGGTAGGGCTGACGGCGGGCGATCGGCTGGATCAGGATGCGCATCCAGATCGTGGCGATCACGGCCAGGCCGCCGGGGAGTGCCACCGCGGCGGCGAAGGTCCAGACCGAGGTGAGGTCGATGTGAGGGCCTGAGGCCTCGTTGCGGCGTGCCTCTTCGGCTCTGCGCACGACGGTCAGGTGGATGGTGATCGCGGCGATGAGCGCGCCGAAGCGCAGCCAGTCGTCGGTGGAGACGGCGGTGAGCTTCGTCAGGAGCCAGATGGCGGCTACGGCGACGGCCGCTTCGAGCACGAAAAAGTACGCGATCGCACTGGGCGCAACGGTCCAAAGGTCCCAGTTGCGAATCGGAGTCAAGCCGAGTACCCGCGATCGCCTGCGATCAGTCAAACTGTTCTTCACCACGACCCCCTACGCTCATGGCACTTCATGAGCTAAGCCGCCGCTGACCAGGTCGTAGACCACCACGCTGCCGCTCGTCGCAACGAGGAGGTGTCCTTCCATGTGCAACCGAGACTTCTGAACGCCACCTTCCTCTACCCGGTTCCAAACTCGCACCCCGATCATCATGGTGCCTCTACGACGGATATCGCTAATGGTGACCGTTCTGTTTCAGATTGCCACCGCCTTCGTGTCGTCGCGACCGCGAGCACGTCGCAGGGCGAAGGTGGCCTGGGTCGCCAGCAGCAGTCCGATTCCGCCCGCTCCCGCGATCGTGGCCGTCACCGATCCGATGGAACTGGCGACGACACCGGCCAGCGCCATTCCTCCGCCCTGGCTCGAGCGCAACGCCGCTCGCCCAATGCCATAAGCCCTTCCGCGGTACTGGTCCGGTAGCAGCCGCATCCACGCCGAACGAGCGGGTGTGTGATAAGCCCCGCCTATACCGGCGAACACCAGCAAAACGATCGTCCAGGTCAGGTTCGGGTTGAAAGCGAACATGATCAACGGCGCCAGCGACAGGATCGCCAACGGGCCGATGAGACGTTCGCGCTTCGCCGGATCCCGGACGAGGCGGAAGAGCAGCGCCACGCCCAGCACGTTCGCGGCGGGTTCGATGGCGAGGATCAGGCCGACCGCCCAGACCGCGTTCAGACTGGCCGCCAGGGGGATCGCGAGTCCTTCCGGGACCATCGCGAGGCCCGCGAGCAGACGGACGCCCAGCAGCGTCCTCAGGCGCGGCTCGGACACCATCAGCGTCAGCACGCCGCGTGGTTCGTCGTCGGGTTTCTTCTTGCGGCCCAGCGGGTCTGCGGCCGGGCGGTGCTTCACGGACGTCTGCACCAGGATCGCCAGAGCGGCGAACGTGGCGGCGTTGACCGCCAGCGCCAGGCCCGGACTGGTGTGCGCGACGAGGAAGCCGGCGGCCGCGAGGCCTGCCATCTGGGCTATGTCGACGGACGTGCCGAACAGCGCCACCCCGTCGTCGTAGCGCTTCGGCGGCAGCACGTGCGGGAGGCTCGCCTCCTGGGCCGCGAGATACGGCGAGGAGATCGCCAGAACCACCACCAGCAGCACGATCATCGCCCACAGCGGCATGCCGGGAATGGCCATCGCGGCCATGAAGGCAGCCTGCAACCAGGCCGTCGTCACCATTACCGTGCGTCGCGGGAACCGGTCGGCGACCCAGCCGAGCAACGGGCCCGAAATCAACGGCGGGAAGAGCGTCAGCGACCACGTGAGAGCGGTGGCGGCAACGGATCGTGTTCGTTCGAATACGAGCAGTGATAGCGCGACTGCCGCGAGTTGGTCGCCGGCGGTCGAAACGGTCGAACCGATCCACATGGCGCGGAACTCGCGCAAACCCACGAGCTCGCGGAGGGTCCCGCGGGTCGTCATGCGCGACCTCGCGGAGCCGCTGCCCGCGCGCGGCGAATCGGCACGTCCCGATTCGTCCTACGCCGAGTCACGTCGCCCCCGCCGGTGGTAATCAATTCCTATCGACAATCACGGTAGAAGCTGTCTGACCGTTCAACGTCTGTCCTACCACAGTGTGTACCTAAACGGAGCAGGGCAGTTACCTATAGTAGTTACAATAGCGAAACGTAGAGCTGATCTTCTTCACAGTTGACCTCGGGATCGCCTGATTGGCCCCCAAATGGTCACGTTGTGTGTCAGCTGGTGCCAAACGGTGCCCGCAGCTCCGCCAACCGGTGCAGCCAGCACCGACTCCCAGCGCGGCCGGACAGGCGAATTGCGATCTACGTGAAGGTACCCGTGCTCGGGAGTGGCGCGAAATAGGCCACGCGGTTTGTCATCCCGATCAGTTGCGAAGTTCTGGCAAGTGTGGAGATCTCGTTTCCCCGCCTGCGTGACGAAACCGGTTTCGCAGGCGGGAAAACGATCACTAACGTCGGCAATGAACGCGCTTAGCGTCGCGCACCGGCCGATAACGTCAGACAACCGTCAGACAAGACCCGTCAGTAGGGTTCAGCCCTTGGCCGCGATACGACGGCGACGGGCGACTTCGGCCAGCACGACACCGGCCGCGACTGACGCGTTGAGCGACTCGACGCCGGTGGCCATCGGGATCGACACGGTCTGGTCGCAGGTCTCCTTGACCAGACGACCGAGGCCGCGGCCCTCCGAGCCCACCACGACGACGAGCGGGCCCGTCGCGAGGTCGAGACCGTCCACGTCGACGTCACCGTCCGCGTCGAGGCCCACGATCATCAGGCCCGCCTCCGCCCAGTCGCGCAGCGTGCGGGTGAGGTTCGTGGCCATCGCGATCGGGATCTGGGCGGCCGTGCCCGCGCTGGTGCGCCAGGCGACCGCCGTCATCGACGCGCTGCGGCGCTGCGGCACCACGACGCCCTGCGCGCCGAACGCCGCGGCGGACCGCACGACGGCACCCAGGTTGCGCGGGTCCGTCACGCCGTCGAGCGCCACCAGCAGGGGCGGCGCACCGGAGCGCTGAGCCAGTTCGAGCAGCTCGTTCGGGGTCGCGTACTCGAACGGAGGCACCTGCAGGCCGAGGCCCTGGTGCATCGCACCACCGGTGATCCGGTCGAGCTCACCGCGGGCCACCTCCAGCACGGAGATGCCCCGGTCGGCGGCCAGGCGCACGGCCTCGGCCACGCGGTCGTCCGCGTCGATGCCCAGAGCCACGTACAGCGCCGTCGCGGGAGTGCCCGCGCGCAGACACTCGACGACGGGGTTGCGGCCCGCCACGGTCTCCGCGGTGGCCTTCTCCTTCGTCTGCCGGCGCTGGGTCTTGCTCGCGTCGATCTTCGCTGCCACCTTGGCCCGCTTGTAGGCGGGGTGGTTCGGGCGTTCGGTCGCCTTCGGGGTCGGACCCTTGCCCTGCAGCCCCTTGGACTTCTGTCCGCCGGAGCCGGTGACCGCGCCCTTCTTCGAGCCCGGATTGCGCATCGCGCCCTTGCGCTTGGAATTGCCAGCCACGGAAGTCAGTCGTCCTTCAAAGTCCACTGCGGACCGTCGGGGGTGTCCTCGACGGCGATGCCCGCGTCGTGCAGCTGGTCGCGCAATGCGTCAGAGCGCGCGAAATCCCTGCTCTTGCGGGCTTCTTGGCGTTCGACGAGAAGTCGATCCACCAGGGTGGTCAACGCCTGTCGCATGCCGAGGTCGGCAGACGACGCGTCGTTCCACTTCGGCGACAACGGGTCGACGCCGAGGATGTCAGCCATCCGGCGCACGGACTCAGCTGCTGTCCGTGCGTGCTCGTGATCGCCTGATTCGAGGGCGGAGTTGCCCTCCTTGACAAACTTGTGAATCGCCGCCACGGCGCCTGGAGTACCGAGATCATTGTCCATCGCCGCGATGAACGGCTGCGGGAGCACACCACCGTCGCCAAGGTTGCCAGTGCGTTCGGCGACGCGACGCAGGAACGACTCGATGCGCCCGTAGGACGTCACCGCCTCCTGCAACGCCTCTTCGGAGTACTCGATGTGCGACCGGTAGTGCGGCGAGACCAGGTAGTACCGCAGCTCCTGGGCGCGGACCAGCTCCAGCATCGCCGGGATGGACACTGTGTTGCCCAGCGACTTGGCCATCTTCTCGCCGGACATGGTGACCCAGTAGTTGTGCATCCAGTAGTTCGCGAAGCCGTCACCGGCCGCGCGCGACTGGGCCTGCTCGTTCTCGTGGTGCGGGAAGATCAGGTCGAGCCCGCCGCCGTGGATGTCGAACGTGCTGCCGAGGTACGTCGTGGCCATCGCCGAGCACTCCAGGTGCCAGCCGGGCCTGCCGTCGCCCCACGGGGTGGGCCAGGACGGCTCGCCGGGCTTGGCGGCCTTCCACAGCGTGAAGTCGCGCGGGTCGCGCTTGCCGCGCAGCTCGGTCTCGCCCTGCTGCTGGTCGTCGAGCTTGCGGCCGGACAACGCGCCGTACTCGGGGAACGAGCGCACGTCGAAGTAGACGTCGCCGTCGACGTCGTACGCGTGGCCCTTGTCGATCAGCCGCTGCATCAGCTCGACCATCTGCGTGACGTGCCCGGTGGCGCGCGGCGCGTACGACGGCGGCAGGCAGCCCAGCGCGTCGTAGGCGTCCTCGAAGGCGCGCTCGTGCGTGTACGCCCACTCCCACCAGGGCCGGTCGTGCTCGGCGGCCTTGGTGAGGATCTTGTCGTCGATGTCGGTGACGTTGCGGACCAGCGTGACGTCAGCGCCGTCGCGGGCGAGCCAGCGGCGCAGGACGTCGAAGTTCAGGCCGCTGCGGACGTGCCCGATGTGCGGCACGCCCTGCACGGTCGCCCCACACACGTAGATCGACGCCGTTCCGTTGACCTGCGGGTGGAACTCCCGCATGGACCGGCTCGCGGTGTCGTAGATGTGGAGGCTCACACGGGAATGGTACGGGCCACATCCAAAAGAGCATTGGGGCGGTCACTCGTCGGAACCGGGTTGACGAGCCGGAAGGAGCAACCGATCGACTCCGCTCCGCCGTCGGCCTCCTCGCTGTCGCCGACCATCACGGCGTGGCGGGGATCGACGCCCAGCCGTTCGCAGGCGGTGGCGAAGATCTTCGGGTCCGGCTTGATGACGCCTTCTTCGTAGGACAGCACGAACTCGTCCACGAGGTGCGTCAGGCCGTGCAGCTCGAAGACGCTGCGGATGTCCCAGCCGATGTTGCTGACCACGGCGACGGGGACGTCCTTCAGGTGCTCCAGGGTGGCCTCGGTGTCCGGGTAGGGCACCCAGGACTCCGGAGCCAGCAGCTGGTCGTAGAACGCCTCGGCGTCCGCGACCAGCGAGTCCTTCAGGACCCTGACGTGGACCCAGCGGTGGACGTCGGGGTCGAGGTCGCGGCGGTGCCAGGCGTTCACGAGCTCGGGGTCCATGCCGTCGGCGATGCCGACCGGGGCCGTGAGGGCACGCATCAGGGGACCGTTGGACTCGAGCTCGGGGTGCTCGAGCCGGAACAGCGTGCCGGAGAAGTCGAAGAGCGCGGCGCGGATCGTCACGCCCCCGACTCTACGTGCCGAACGGCTAGGTGGTCTGGACCTTTTTGAGCTCGGCCTCGACCGGCGTCGGGTCGTAGGACAGCGTGAGCTCCAGATCGCCCGCACCGCGCTCGCTGGCGGCCGTGAACTCCTCGACGAACTGCTCGATCTGCTTGAGCGGCTGGTCGGCGAGCTGCGCGGCGGTGGCGTAGAGGGTGGTGAACCGGTCGGGCGTCGTGGTGCCGCGCAGGTCGGCAGACCAGTCGAGCAGGTTCTCGTACTGCTCGACGAAGCGGTTCGCCAGCAGGCGGATCTTGTCCTTGTCGCCCGGCCGGCCCGCCGGACCGAACGCCCACTGCTGCTTGCCCGGCGAGAGCAGCTCCGAGATGCCGTTGATGATCCCGTCGAACGTCCGCGAACGCGCCGTGAAGTAGTCCAGCGCGTCGGTGTCCGTGGTGATCGTCCGCCCGGCCGCGGCGAAGCCCATCTCGTGGCTGATCCGCTTGTCCTTGAGGTTGCGCATGTGCAGCCCCACGGTGTCGGAGAACAGCTGGTACTCCCAGCCCGCAGGCGGTGCGGCGACCGCGGCCCCGACCTTCTCCGCGATCATCCCGGCCAGTTCGCGCGGGGTGAGACGGCGCAGGTCGAGGTAACCGGTGCCGATGCGCAGCGCCGGGAGGTCGGTGTCGTCGAACCGGACGGGCAGCACGTACTCGACGTCCGAGATCAGCGCGCGGTCGAACGCGGACTGCCGCTCGTGCTTGGTCCACATCTTCCTGGCGTAGTGCTCCGAAACGAACATCACGCAGAAGCGCGAGTCGTGGCGGTAGATCTGGTCCAGGTGCTCGATGAGGTTCTTGCCCCAGAGATCGGCTTGCTCGTCGGTGTCGTAGAAGCGGGTCACGCCCAGTTCGGTGAGGTGGCGGGCCACCTCGTCGACGTAGGGGCGGTCTTCGCCGGCGAAGGAGAGGCACACGTCGTACTTGGGCACGAGGCGCATGTTAGTGGCGGGAACCACACCGCTGTGCGGCGAGTTGGACAGGTATGAGCCTGGGGTTCCTGTTCGCGATGTCGTTACCCGCTCTGGTGGCGGCGCTGTTCCTGCTCGCCGTGGTCGAGCGGTTCGTGCGGAACAAGAAGAAGGGCACGCCGATGGCCACCGCGGGCATCGGCGAACTCGGCGCCACGTTCGAGGCGGGCAAGCGCGACGAACTGGAGTACCGCAAGGAGGAACGGCAGCTGCGCGACGACGAGGGCGACCACGCGCCGCCGCGAAGCCGGGTGGACCTCGACGGCGGCACGGCCGTGCTCAAGGTGCCGGCGCAGCGGCAGCCTGGTTAGGCGTTGCCGGTGGTCTTGGCGACCTTCACGCGGACGATGACTCGGACGTTGTCCGTGCCGACGTCGCCGGGGTAGTCCTTGCCGAGGTACTTGTGCGAGAGCTCGTTGATGAGCTCGGCGCCACCCTCGGTCGTCAGCGACGCCTCACCGCGGAACTCGCTGTACTGGTACGGGTTGTCCTTGTTGATGACGGTGATGCTCACCCGCGGGTCGTTGCGCAGGTGGCGTTCCTTCGCGCGGCCGACGACGGTGGAGAACAGCACGTCGTCACCGTCGCGCTTGATCCAGACGACGGAGGTCTGCGGGCTGCCGTCCTTGGTCAGCGTGGCGACAGTCGCGTAGTTCGGGCTGTCGAGGAGTTCGCGCTGCGTTTCTGAAAGCGTGGCCATGGTCGTCAGGCTACGGGGAACAGCAGGGCTGTCGCGATCGCTGCGATGCCCTCGTTTCGCCCGGTGAGACCCAGGCCGTCCGTGGTCGTGCCGGCCACCGAGACCGGGCCGCCGACCGCGTCGGAAAGCGCTTGCTGGGCCTCTTCGCGGCGCTTGCCGATGCGCGGCTGGTTGCCGATCACCTGCACTGTGGCGTTTCCCACACGGAAGCCGGCCTCTTCGACGAGGCGGCGCACCTCCGTGAGCAGGACGACGCCGTGCGCGCCCGACCAGCGCGGATCCGATGTACCGAAGACGGCGCCCAGGTCACCCAGGCCTGCAGCGGAGAGCAGCGCGTCGCACAGCGCGTGGGAGGCCACGTCGCCGTCGGAGTGACCTGCACACCCGTCGACGCCTTCCCACAGCAGACCGGCGATCCAGCACTCACGACCTGCTTCGATCGGGTGGACGTCGACGCCCTGGCCGATCCTCACTCCTGGCCTCCGCTGAACAGTGCTTCCGCGACCGCGAGGTCGAACGGGGTGGTGATCTTCATGGCGTGGGGGTGCCCGGGAACCGTGTGGACCGGGACACCGTTCTTCTCTACGAGACCAGCGTCGTCAGTCGCGGCAACACCGGAGCAATAGGCGGCTCTGAGAGTCTCGGCGCGGAAACCCTGCGGGGTCTGCACGACCCGCAGCGCGGCTCGATCAGGTGTGGAGACGACCACTCCGACCTCGTCCACCTGCTTGATCGTGTCGGCGACCGGGAGCACCGGGATGACGGCGTCGTACCCGCCGCGCACGGCGGCGACGACACCGGCGATGACCTCGGGAGGGGTGAAGGCACGAGCGGCGTCGTGGACCAGCACGATCGAGGTGTCCGGAATCACGCGGAGCGCGTGGTCGAGGGCGAGCCGCACCGAGTCGGTGCGTTGCGCGCCCCCTGAAAGCACGTGCACCGCCCCGCCGGCCGGGGCCAGCGAGGCGGTTGCGGTGTGCACTTGATCCACATCGGACGGTGGAGCGGCGATGACCACGTGCTGAACCTGGCCCGACTCGAACAGACCCTGAACGGCACGCGTCAACAGCGGTACACCGTTGACCGGCACGAGCGCCTTGGGCATCCCGTAGCCCAGACGCTCACCTCGCCCTGCCGCGGGCACGAGCGCGACAACACTCATGTTCGCGACTTACATCCGATGCTCTTGTTGAAGAACTACGAGGCAGTGGCGAGAACTTCGTCGAGGAGAACCTCGGCCTTGTCCTCGTCGGTGCCCTCGGCCAGCGCCAGCTCGCTGACCAGTATCTGCCGCGCCTTCGCCAGCATCCGCTTCTCGCCGGCGGAAAGCCCGCGATCCTTCTCGCGCCGCCAGAGGTCGCGCACCACTTCCGCAACCTTGTTCACGTCGCCAGAGGCGAGTTTCTCAAGGTTGGCCTTGTACCGCCGAGACCAGTTGGTCGGCTCCTCGGTGTGGGGAGCACGCAAGACCTCGAAAACCTTGTCGAGCCCTTCCTGGCCGACAACGTCACGCACGCCTACGATTTCGGCGTTGTCAGCGGGAACCCGAACGGTGAGGTCGCCCTGCGCTACCTTGAGAACGAGGTACTTCTTTTCCTCGCCCTTGATCACGCGGGTCTCGATTGCTTCGATGAGAGCGGCACCGTGGTGCGGGTAGACGACGGTCTCTCCGACCTTGAAAACCATGTGTCCTCTGCCCCTTTCGATGCCTCCATCCTAACACGTCCAGCAACCCTTCGATTGCTGCTCGAAGATCCGTTAGTGCTGGTCAGGGCCATGCGGGGGGTTGACAAACCACCTGTTCGCGTGCAAGGTACGTCCCATCGAAGATCGACTGGCAGCCCGTCGCGTCCTCGATTCGGGTCCCGGTTAGGCTCCTTGCCTGGTGGTTGTTCCCTAGGAAGGACGCTGGAGCCGTGAACTCAGGAGTGTCTCGCCGGTTTATCGTGACGGCAGCGCTGGCCGCTGGCCTCGGCCTGGTGGCGGTCGGCTGCAGCGCCGGTCAGGTCACCCAGACCGACACCCAGGTCGCCGCCGTCGACGGTGCGAGTGGCAATGCCGGCCCGATCGCGGTGCGCAACGCCATGCTCGCCTTCCCGGCGGACGGCAACCGGTACAAGGACGGCGAGGACGCGCCGCTGACCTTCGTCATCGCGAACTCGGGGTCCACCCCGGACAAGCTGCTGTCGATCAAGTCGGAGGCCTCCGAGGCCGAGGCCGAGATCGTCGGCTCGAAGGACATCCCGGCGCAGTACGCGCTGCGGGCCGAGTACGACGCCTCGAAGGCGCCGACGAAGACCTCCGCGCCTTCGTCCTCCGCCGCTTCGTCGTCGGTCGTGCCGACCTCGGGCGTCCCGTCGTCGTCCGGCTCGGTGACGCCGTCGTCCGGTGTCCCGTCGTCTTCCGTTTCGTTGACGCCGTCCTCGGGCGCTCCCTCTTCGGGTGCGCCGTCGTCCGCCGCGTCGTCGACCGGCCGGCCGTCCAACTCCTCCGCCGCGCCGACGGCCGTCGACCCGGACCTTGAGGTGCTGCAGATCCGCTGCACCCTCAAGAAGCTGAACCGCGAGGTCGTGGCCGCTCAGACCGTCAAGATCACCTTCCTCTTCGAGAAGGCAGGTTCTTTGACGCTTGAGGTGCCCGTGGCGCCGTCCGACCACAAGCGCACGAGCGAGAACCACGAGTCCGGCGGTCACTGAATTTTCTGCCGCTGCTCCGCAGACGGCGGCGAGTTCGCCGGGAAGCTGGTCATCCGCCCGCCGCTTCGCCCCGATTGGGCTTCGCCGAATCGAGACGAAGAGGCGAACGGATGACCAGCGCGAACTCGCGACAACGTGAGAGTGCGACAACGCGAAACGCCGCTCCCTGGGTTGGGGAGCGGCGTTTTTGTTGTTCAGGAGGCCTTGAGCATCGGCAGGAACTTGTCGCGGTAGGCCCATGCGAGGCCGATCTCGGCGGCGACCACGAGCAGCGCCATCACCATGCCGCTGGGCTCCAGGAAGACGTGGAACAGGAAGATGTTCACGACCATCGGGGCCAGCATCGCCAGTGCCAGCGGCACGAACCGGCCGATGATCAGCAGGAGTCCGGAGAGCAGCTGGACGCCGGACGCGAGCTGCAGCATGTACCCGGTCGCGTAGAGCGCGGCGCTGAAAGCCACACCTTCGGGTGCCATCGTGCTGGGGTCCGGGGCGGGCATGAACATGACGAAGCCGTTCAGGCCGGTCGTGGCGAACAGCAGGCCGGTCAGCACGCGGGTGACGACGGTGGCGTAGCGGCCGAAGGCGAACTTGCGGGTCTGCGTCGCGGAAGCGGTTGCGGTGCTCACGGTGTCCTCCAGGTGTGTCGTGTCCTTCCACTGATGCGTCGAACGGCCACGACACCGGATCGACAAACGCGCCGAAAAATCTCAGAAGTTTCTCCAACACATCGCCTGACCTGGGGTCCCGCGAGTTCGCGTCGGTCGTCCGGGGCCCTCTTCGTGTCAACCGCCGCAGGCGATTCGGCGCGAAGCGGGGCCCGGATGACCGACTTCCCGGCGAACTCGCCGCCGTCTGTGAAGCAGCGGCCAACAAGAACTGTCGTACCCGTCCTCTAACGTTCGATCTGTGGCGAAGACAGCGCGGCCGATCTTCCGTTGTGCAGAGTGCGGGCACGAGGTGGCGAAGTGGTTCGGCCGCTGCCCCGAGTGCCAGGCCTGGGGCAGCATCGAGGAACGAGGCACCGCGTCCGTGACGCGGGTGGTGGCGGGCGCGCCGACGTCGGCGGCCCGGCCGATCGGCGAGGTCGACATCGAGTCGGCACGGGCGCTCTCGACGGGCGTCAGCGAGTTCGACCGGGTACTGGGCGGTGGCCTGGTGCCGGGTGCCGTCGTGCTGCTCGCCGGTGAGCCCGGCGTGGGCAAGTCGACGTTGTTGCTGGAGACAGCGCACCGGTGGGCCGAGAGCCACGGGCGTTGTCTCTACGTCACGGGTGAGGAGTCGGCGGGGCAGGTGCGGCTGCGCGCCGAACGCACCGGCAACCTCCACGGCGAGATGTACCTGGCCGCCGAGAGCGAGCTCAGCGCGTTGCTCGGGCAGGTCGACCAGGTGAAGCCGTCGATGCTGATCGTCGACTCCATCCAGACCATGTCGACGATGAGTGCCCAGGGTGGGCCCGGAGGCGTGACCCAGGTGCGCGCCGTCGCTTCAGGACTGATCGCGATGGCCAAGGAGCGCGGGCTGCCGATTGTCCTGGTTGGACACGTCACGAAGGACGGATCCGTTGCTGGACCCCGTGTTCTGGAGCACCTGGTCGACGTGGTGCTGCAGTTCGAGGGTGATCGCCACTCCAGTCTGCGGCTGCTGCGCGGCATCAAGAACCGCTATGGCGCGGCAGACGAGGTGGGGTGCTTCGAGCTGCGTGACGACGGCATCGTGTGCGTGCCGGACCCGTCGGGGCTCTTCCTCACGCGGCGTGACAAGGCCGTCGAGGGCACCTGCGTCACGGTGATCGTCGAGGGCAAACGGCCGATGCTCGGCGAGGTGCAGGCGTTGGTGGCCAAGACGAACCTGCCCGCGCCCCGGCGTGCGGTGAGCGGGCTCGACTCGGCGCGGATCTCCATGGCGCTCGCCGTGCTGGAGAAGCGCGGCAAGGTCAACCTGTTCCAGAAGGACGTCTTCACCGCGACCGTGGGCGGCATGCGGCTGGTCGAACCGGCCGCGGACCTCGCCGTGGTGCTGGCGGTGGCGTCGGCGGAACGCGAGATCGCACTGCCGGCCGACCTGGTCGTGCTCGGCGAGGTGGGGCTGGCCGGTGAGATCCGGCGCGTGAACGGCGTCGGCAAGCGGCTCAGCGAGGCCGCACGGCTCGGGTTCAAGAAGGCGCTGGTGCCGCCGGACCACGGGCCCCTGCCGGACGGTGTGCGGGCGCTGGTGGCGCACGACCTGGTGTCGGCGCTGGAGGTGCTGGGGCTCAACCGCAAGCACAGCAGCAAAGCAGAAGACAAGACAAGCGATGACTGAGTTGCTGTGCCGGGCCGTCGCACTCGTGCCGGCCGACGTGCGCAGTGACTCCGGGGCCTCGGCCGCGGACGTGCGGGAGTATCTCGACCAGGACGAGTGGGAGTTCGCGCTCGACCTGCTCGGCGACTTCGGCGGCATCGCCTGGCAGACCTCCGAGTACTGGAAGCTGCTGGCCGCCGCGGCGCAGGAGCTGTACCTGCCGTCCAGGTGGTTCCACTGGCGGGAGGCCGAAACGCGTCAGGGCCTGATCCGCGCCGACCTGCGACTCGTGCCCAGCACCAGAAACCCGATCCCGGCGCAGGGCGTGCTCAGGCCGCTGTGGCACGTGGGCGACGGTCACCGGGTGGCCGCGCTGTGGATCGAGTCGAAGCCCGAACTGGAACCCGGCGGCCGCGCGATGGTCCGGCTGCTGGCGTTGTCGCCGGAGGGGTGGCAGCACCTCGTTCCGGGTGACGTGATCACCATGCACGAGGGACAGCCGGTAGCCGGTGTGGCGACTGTGATCGAATACGCGGGTGTTGGGGAGACACGACAGCGAGATCGGTGAGTTACTGCGGTTCGCGGCGGCCATGGTGCCCCCGGAGGTGCGGAGCACCGACCTGCTCGACTACCTGGAACTCGAAGAGTGGGAGCTGGCTCTCCAACTGCTGGGGGAGTTCGACGGCCACACCTGGCAGACACCGCGCTACTGGGCCCTGCTGGCCGAGGCGGCGGCCGAGACGGACCAGGACGACGCCTGGTTCCAGTGGCGGTGCGTGGAGTCGATCCAAGGCGTGCTGCGGGTCGAGCTGACGCTGGCCGTCGACGCGGAACCGTTGCAGGCCAGGGGAGAACGCCCGATGTGGGACGTCACGGGCAAGCACCAGCGTGCGGCCGCGCTGTGGATCGAGTCCAAGCCCGTGCTGGGTCCGGGTGAACGCGCCACGGCACGGCTGAGGCCGTTCGTGCCGCCGGCGTGGGCGCATCTCATCCGCGGCGACGTGATCGCGTTGCTCGGCGGCTCGCCGGGCACCGCGAAAATCATCGAGAAAGTTCCGCCGCGCCCCTGAACACCCGCCCTCAGGGACTGCCGAAATGACACCGCCGCGGTCCTGGGACAGGACCGCGGCGGCAGCAGAACCTCTAGATCACTGCGAGAGCAGCTGGGCGCAGCGGATCAGGCCCAGGTGCGAGTACGCCTGCGGGTGGTTGCCCAGCGAACGCTCGGCGACCGGGTCGTACTCCTCGGGCAGCAGGCCGGTGGGGCCCGCGGCCGCGACGATCTGGCCGAAGAGCTCCTCGGCCTCGGTGCGGCGACCGGTGAGCAGGTAGGCCTCGATCATCCAGGCGGCGCAGAGGTGGAAGCCGCCCTCGTCGCCCGGCAGGCCGTCGTCGCGGTGGTAGCGGTACACGGTCGAGCCGGACCGCAGCTCCGCCTCGATGGCCGTCACCGTCGACTGGAAGCGCTCGTCGGCCGGGTCGATCAGGCCCGACAGACCCACGAACAACGAGGCGGCGTCGAGGTCGTCGCCGTCGTAGGCCGTGGTGAACGACTGGACCTCGTCGTTCCAGCCGTTCTTCAGCACGTCGGTGGCGATCGTGTCGCGCAGCGGCACCCAGGACGGGTCCAGCTCGCGGCCGAACTGCTCGCCGAGCTTGATCGCGCGGTCGATGGTCAGCCAGCACATGACCTTCGAGTACACGTGGTGGCGCGGCGCGTGCCGCTCCTCCCAGATGCCGTGGTCGGGCTCGTGCCAGCGCCGGGAGACGGCCTCGGCCATCGCCTGGACCATCGTCCAGTCGGCGTCCGACAACGAACCCCGCGCGGTGGCCAGGGAGACGACCAGGTCGACGACCGGGCCGAACACGTCGAGCTGCACCTGCTGGTTCGCGAGGTTGCCCACGCGGACCGGACGGGAGCCGGCGTAGCCGGGCAGCGACTCGATGACGGCCTCGGCGCCCAGCTGGGTGCCGTGCAGCGTGTACAGCGGGTGCAGCCGCTCCGGGCCCGGAATGGTCTCCAGGACGCCGTGCAGCCACGCCAGGAAGCCGTCGGCCTCCGCGTACGAGCCCACCGACACCAGTGCGGCGGCGGTCATCGCGCCGTCGCGCAGCCAGCAGTAGCGGTAGTCCCAGTTGCGGACGCCGCCGAGTTCCTCGGGCAGCGACGTGGTGGCCGCCGCCATGATCGAGCCGGAGTCCTTGTGCACCAGGCCGCGCAGCGTCAGCGCCGAACGCAGCACCAGGTCCGTCTGGACGGTCGGCAAGCGAAGACCCGCCGCCCAGTCCGACCAGTAGCCCGCGGCCCGGTCACGGCGCACGGACTCGGGCTGAGCGTGCTCGGAGAGGTCGTCGGTGCCGCAACGGAGTTCCAGCAGCACCGGCGCGCCTTCGCGGGGCCGGACCACGGCGCGTGCGGTCTCCTGCACGCCGTCCGAGGTGATCTCCCAGTCGACACCGGGGGACCGCAGCACCATCGGGTCCGACGTGCCGACGATGCGCAGGCCGTCGCGCTCGCGCAGCAGCCGCACCGGCACCTGCCCGAACTCGGGCCGTGGCGCGAACGTGATCACCGCGTTGGTGGAGCCGCTGATCCGCCGGACGAGGTCCGTGCGGTGCGAGGCCAGGTCGTGCTCCAGGTAGTCCGACACCAGGAGGCGCGACCAGCGGGTCTCGACGATCATCGTGCCCGGCAGGTAGCGCTGGCCCAGCGGCAGCGACCCGTGCTCCGGCTTGATCGAGAAGTGGCCGGCGGCGGGGCCGCCGAGCAGGTCCGCGAAGATCGCCGCGGAGTCCGGCTCGGGGTGGCACAGCCAGTTGACCTTGGCGTCCGGCGTCACGAGAGCCACGGACCGCTCGTTCGCGAGCATGGTCAGGCGCTCGATCGGCACGGCCTGGTCGCCGTGCAGCCACGCGCGGCGCTCCTCCAGGAGGAACGCCAGCACCGTCGCCACGTCGGACGGGTCGGCCACGTAGTGCTGGGCCAGCGACTCGCCGGCACCCACGCGGATGCCGAGGTCCGGGCCGTGCAGGCGCTCGAACGCCTTCTCGTCCGTCACGTCGTCGCCCAGGAAGATCGCCGCGGTGGCGCCGACCTGGTGCCGCAGGATGTCGAGGGCGTGGCCCTTGTTCGTCTCGACGACGGCGAGCTCGATGACGGCCTTGCCCTCGGTGACCTGCACACCTTCCCAGGTGCACGGGCCGGAGCGGACGGCGTCGAGCACCGCGGCACCGATGGCCTCGCTCGCCGCGCGGCGGACGTGCACGGCGATCGAGGCGGGCTTCACCTCGAGGTGCACGCCCTCCTGACCGTCGACGATCTCTTCGAGGTCGGCCTCGATGCGTCGGAGCAACGCCTTGGCGTCCGCATCCAGCGCATGGACGAAGCCGACGTCGAACTCGGAGCCGTGCGAGCCCACCAGGTGGACCTCGCCCGGCAGGCGGGAAAGGGTGGCCAGGTCGCGCAGCGCGCGACCCGAGATCACGGCCGATGTCGTCTCGTGCAGCGACGCGAGTGAACGCAGCGCGTTCACCGACTCCGGAAGCGGGCGGGCCTGCTCCGGGTCGCTCACGATCGGCGCGAGTGTTCCGTCGTAGTCGCTTGCGACCAGCAGTCGCGGGGTCCTGGCCAGCTGCACGATGGCACGGCGCAGTTCGGCGGGGAGGGCCTCGGCGGTCAACGCCCCTCCTGGAGCACTCGATGGGTCAGTGGGATCTGAAAGGATTCAGACCGAGGTCTGCGTGCCCAACGCCTCCAGGAACGACCTTGCCCAACGGTCAACGTCGTGGGTGAGGACCTGACGGCGCAGCGCGCGCATCCTACGGCGGCCTTCTGCGGGATCGATGTCGAGGGCGGCCTGCAGTGCGTTCTTGACACCGTCCAGATCATGGGGGTTCACCAGGAACGCACTGGTCAGTTCTGCGGCGGCGCCGGCGAACTCGCTGAGCACCAGAGCTCCACCAAGATCATATCGGCAGGCCACGTACTCCTTGCACACGAGGTTCATTCCGTCCCGAACGGGCGTGACGACCATGACGTCCGCCGCGCTCATGAACGCGACGAGCTCCTCGCGGTTCACCGACTGGTGCAGGTAGTGCACGACGGGCTTGCCGACGCGACCGAACTCGCCGTTGATCCGGCCGACGGACTGCTCGATGTCCTGGCGCATCGTCTTGTAGTGGTCGACCCGCTCACGGCTGGGTGTGGCGAGCTGGATCATCGCGACGTCCTCGGGGTCCACGCGTCCGTCCGCGATCAGCTCGTACAGAGCGCGGATCCTGACGTCGATGCCCTTCGTGTAGTCGAGACGGTCCACGCCCAGCAGGATGCGCTTCGGGTTGCCGAGATCCTCTCGAATCTGCCTCGCGCGGGCCTGCGTGTCCTTGCGGCGGGCCACCGCGTCGAGGCCCGCGCTGTCGATCGAGATGGGGAACGCGCCGACGCGCACGGTGCGGTCGCCGACCTGCACGACACCGGGCCGGGTCCGGACGCCGACGGTGCCGCGGCTGGGCTCCAGGCCGACGAGCCGGCGGGCCAGCCAGAGGAAGTTCTGCGCGCCGCCGGGCCGGTGGAAGCCCACCAGGTCGGCGCCGAGCAGGCCGCGGATGATCTCCGTGCGCCACGGGAGCTGCATGAACAGCTCGACCGGCGGGAACGGGATGTGCAGGAAGAAGCCGATCTTGAGGTCGGGCCGTTGCTCGCGCAGCATCGCCGGGACGAGCTGCAGCTGGTAGTCCTGCACCCACACCGTCGCGCCCTGCGCGGCGACCTTCGCGGTCGCGTCGGCGAACCGCTGGTTGACCTTCACGTAGGTGTTCCACCAGTGCCGGTGGAAGGCGGGCTGCGCCACGACGTCGTGGTAGAGCGGCCAGAGCGTGCCGTTGGAGAAGCCCTCGTAGTAGTCCTCGACCTCCTTGGCCGAGAGTTCGACGGGGTGCAGCAGCAGGCCGTCGTCCTCGAACGGCGGCACCTCGGTGTCGGCGACGCCGGGCCAGCCGACCCAGGCGCCGCTGTGTGAGCGGAGGAACGGTTCGAGCGCGCTCACGAGCCCGCCCGGGCTGTGTTTCCACCGCTCGGTGCCGTCGGGCAAGCGCTCCAGGTCAACCGGCAACCGGTTGGCCACGACTACGAATTCCGCCCCGTTCTCGCCAATGTCCATGCTCACGAAAAAGAGGCTAGTGCGGACGCGTGCTCTCGGCGTGTCGTGTAACCCCCGTCACAGCGAGTTTCACTCCAAACGACGCTTGGTGGGTTTGAGCGGTCCGGACATGCGCGGACCAGCGAACTTGCGCTCCAGACGGCCCAGTCCGGTGCGCACCGGCTGGGCCAGGTACTCGCCGAACACGACACCTCCGGCCAGAGCGAGAGCAATGCCACTCGCGAAGACGAGGGTGCTCAAACCGGCCGGATCGCCCTCCGCGGTGAGCTGGAACAGGCCCCGGTACGTCGTCCAGCCGGGCAGCAGCGGGACCACGCCGGCCTGGACGACGACGAGCGTCGGGATGCGCAACCGGCGGGTCATCGTGGCGCCGCCGAACCCGGTGATCGCGGCGGCCACGGCGGAGCTGAGCAGTGCGTCCAGCCCGAGGCTCGTCATGAGGCCGTACGCGGCGGTGCCGATGGCGCCGGAGATGGCGGCGGCGACCAGCGCGCGGGGCCGGGCGTAACAGGCGAGCGCGAAGAACGCACTCGTCGCCGCGCCGGCCGCGAACTGCATCGGCACCGCGGAGATCAGGGCGGGCAACGGGTCGCTGAGCCGGATGTCCAGTCCGAAGTGGACGGCCGAGCGGATCGCCAGCGCGACCCCGGCGATCAGGCCCGCGCTGAGCAGCACGGTCTCGACCGTGCGGCCCGCGGCGGTGACGTTGTAGCCGGAGATCGCGTCCTGCACGGTGCTCACCAGTGCGAGCCCGGACAGCAACACGACGATCCCGACGGCCACGAGCAGACTCGGCCGCACCGGCAGCAACCCGGTCGAGTAGATCGCCAGCGCGGCACCCGTGCCGAGCGCGCCGCCGACGAGCTGCTGGAAGAAGAACGGCAGGTTGCGGCGGTTGAGGATCCGGCCGACCCGGTCGACCACCGCCGTGATGACCGCGGCGGTGAGCGCGAGCACCAGCCCGCCGCCCACGAGGAACGCGACCGCGGCCGCCATTCCGCCCCACGCGGCGGTGGCGACCCAGCGCGGGTACGGGTGCTTGGCGTTCGTGATGTCCTCGAGCCGTGCGTGCGCTTCCTCGATCGGTCCGAGGTTGCGCACGAGGTGTTCGACGTCGGCGAGCCGCGTGTAGTCGAGACCGCGCTGCCGGACGACGCGAATCGATGTGATCGGCATCGCCTCCGTGCCGCGATGACACGACACGCTGATGGAGGTGTAGATCACGTCTACTTCGGTGTGCGGGAGGCCATAGCTCTCGGTGACCGAGAGAATCGTGGCTGTCACATCGGCCGCGCCGGCCCCACTGGCCATTTGGACCTCACCGATCTTGAGGGCGAGATCGAGTACCAGGTGAACCGTGGTGTCATCGGGCAGGGCGGGGCCGTGCAGGCTGTTCGTGGAAATCTCGGGCACCTCCGTGGTGTGATCGTGACAGGGTCTCCGACTGTTGCTGTGTCGTCTGCCACCTCCGATCGGGCGACCCGAAAAGGAGGACATGATCACTGTCTGTTGGTTACCCTCCTGACCTGGTCAAGGCGGTCACTGGGGCGCATTGATCCACTCGGTTGGTTGGTCTGACTCCTGTCGGAGCAATCCGATCACACTGAGAGCAGACCGTTCGCCGCAGGTGGCACCCGCAACGGGCGCTTACGATGTTCGCGAACACGGACCGGCCGGCGTAGCTCAATTGGCAGAGCACTCGCCTTGTAAGCGAAAGGTTAGGGGTTCGATTCCCCTCGCCGGCTCCATTTCGGCTCCTCGACCAGCCATGACGGCTGGTCGGGGAGCCTTCTTGCTTCTTCGGCCCTGTGGCGGGGTTTCCGGCACTATCCGCACCGCTGTCCGTGCGCTGCGTAGTCGTTTGGTTCGGTGCAGTTCAGGAAACCGGCTGCGCACCGCTCCGGGGTCGCTGACGCGCTCGCCACACACGACCACTCAGCAATTGGGCGGATTGCGGATGTCTTTTCTTCGTCAGCTTTTACGAACGAGTCCGGTGAAGCCCGCGACGCTGAGAGTGGCGAACGACCAACCCAGGATCTGCACCACCCAGCCTGCTCCGGTCGCCCACTGCCCGGCTGGTCCGTTCGCCAGTTCGCATCTCGGTGTGCCACCCAGCTTCACCAGGGGGATCGCCAGATCCGCCGCAAGACTGATCCTGTTCACAGGTGAACAGGAGTCCGCGGGGCGGTCCTTGGCCGGTGTCAGGCCGTTGTGGGCGTTGGCCGTCCACACCAGACACAGCGCGAGCAGGAACGTGACGAGCAGGCCGATCACCGCCCTGGAGGGCCGGTAGCCGTAGCCGAGCGTGACGCCGAGGAACCAGTGCCACAGCCTGTTGCCGGGGTCGCCGTGCCGGCGGAGGTCTTCCTGCTGGGAGATCAGCACCTTGCGTGCCTTGTGCTCGTGGCCCGCGGCACGATAGACGGCGGCAAGTTGCTGGTACGGCTGAGCTTCGTACTCTCTCGTGTGATCGCGCAGCATCTTGAGCCACACGTCGGTGTCACGTGGCTGATTCGGATAGGTCAACCTGTCCAGCGTCACGGTGAAGACCTCGGCATTGATCAGCTCCGACTCGTCGAGGTGGAGCTCGTCGCTCACCTTCGTGCCGGCGAGGTCGAGCTCGTAGCCGCTGCCGCGGTTGACCAACTTCGTGGACTCGACGACGAGTTGGCCGCTCACCGCGGCGTCGGTGAGGTCGAGAGCCCCGAATCTGCTGGTCGTTTCGATCTCGGCAGCGGTGATCGTGATGCTCCCGCCCACCTTGGTCCGGTGCAGCACCACGGCTTGGCCGTGGCCACTGCGCACCGAGCCGCTGAGGACGAGCGCGGAGCCGATGCGGGTGTCGACCATGGTGATGGCGTCGAGGCTGGAACGAGCGTCGAAACCGTCGTCGAGCAGCACGTCCTGGGAGAACTCCGCGCCGTCGAGGCACAGCCCTCTCGGCCCGCGCAGCACAGCTCCGTTCATCCGCAGGCTGGAGGCTTTGGCATCGAACAGCTGTACGGCGCCCATGTCGTTCGACTTGACGAACGCTCCGGTGAGATCGATGTCCGCACCGACCTTGGTGTTGTACGCGATGAGTGCGATGCCCGATCGGCTGATGACCACGGCCTCGCGGAGGTCCATCTCGCCACCGATGTCACAGCCGTCGAGCACGACCTGACGGGCGTACAAGCCTTTGGCACGCATACTTCGGCTGACGTGCAAGCCAGAGGCGAGCAGTTTCGTCGCGGTGGCGCCGGACAACAACAGAGAGCCGTCGACGTGCGCGTTCCGCAGGTCGGCTGCTCCGACGCAGCGCGTGTCCTCCATGGTGAGGTAGCGGGTGCGCAGGTTCTCCGCGTACAGCGCCGGGAACGTGGACCCGTCGAGCGACAGCGCCGGCAGTTCGGTGTCGTTCAGCGAGAGCGCTTCCTCGAAGACGCACCTGTCCAGCTGCAACGCCGTCGACGTGCGGATGAAGTCGAGGTTGAGCTCGCCGGTCACGCGCGCGCCGACGACCAGGATCCCGCGCGGGTCGGCGTCGCCCGAACGCAGGAGGTCGCGGATCGCTTCGGCGCGCACCACGTTGTTCCCACGGCGTGAGAGGTCAAGCACCTCGCCGGCCTCCGCGGCGCGGATCATGTCCTGCTCTGTCCTACTGGGACGTGACATTCTGGGACCCATGTCCTACCTCGCGGATAGCGCGCGCTACGACCAGATGACCTACCGGCGGACGGGACGCAGCGGCCTCAAGCTGCCCGCCATCTCGCTCGGGCTTTGGCACAACTTCGGCGGTGACCGGCCCTACGAGCTGGGCCGCGGAATCGCGCGGAGGGCGTTCGACCTCGGTGTCACGCACTTCGACCTCGCCAACAACTACGGTCCGCCCTACGGCTCGGCGGAGATCACCTTCGGGCAGATCCTGAAGGATGATCTCAGGCCGTACCGCGACGAGCTCGTCATTTCCACGAAGGCCGGCTACGACATGTGGGACGGCCCGTACGGGGAGTGGGGCAGCCGCAAGTACCTGCTCAGCTCGCTCGACCAGTCGCTGACCCGGATGGGCCTCGACTACGTCGACATCTTCTACTCCCACCGGTTCGACCCGGAGACGCCGCTGGAAGAGACCATGGGCGCGCTCGTCTCCGCGGTCCAGCAGGGCAAGGCGCTCTACGCCGGCATCTCGTCGTACTCGCCCGCCAAGACCCGCGAGGCCGCCGAACTGCTCCGGTCCGCCGGCGTGCCGCTGCTCATCCACCAGCCGTCGTACTCGATGCTCAACCGCTGGATCGAGCCGGAGCTGCTGGACACGCTGGAGGAGGTCGGCGCGGGCTGCATCGCGTTCTCGCCGCTCGCGCAGGGCATGCTGACCGACCGCTACCTCAACGGTGTTCCCGAGGGCTCGCGCGCCTCGCAGGGCAAGTCGCTGTCGACGGACCTGCTCACCGACGAGAACCTCAACCGCATCAGGTCCCTCAACGAGATCGCGAAGTCGCGTGGCCAGTCGCTCGCGCAGCTCGCGCTGACCTGGACGATCCGCGACCCGCGCGTCACGTCGGCGTTGATCGGCGCGTCCTCGGTGGGGCAGCTGGAGCAGAACCTCGCGGCCCTGCAGGCGCCGCCGCTGACCGACGACGAGCTCGCCGAGATCGACAAGCACGCCGTCGAGTCGGGCATCGACCTGTGGGCCCCGTCGTCCCAGGCGGAGTGAGTCGAGGCGCCTGCAAGTACCGCCAACTCGGAGTTGGTGGTACTTGCAGACGCCCCAACAGCTAGGCGTGCCGGGGGAGGCGGATCGTGAAGACCGTCGACCCCGGCCGGCTCGCCAGCTCGATCGTGCCGCCGTGCGCCTCCACCAGTGACTGGACCACGGCGAGCCCCAGGCCGCTGCCGCCGCGCTGACGGGTCCGCGAGTCGTCCACGCGGTAGAACCTGTCGAAGATCCGCGCCTGGTCCGCCGCCGGGATGCCGGGCCCGCTGTCGCTCACCCTGATCACCGCCCAGCCGTTCTCGGCCGTCACCTTCAACGCCACCGACGTGCCCGCGGGCGTGTGCACGGCCGCGTTGGTCAGCAGGTTGTCGAGCACCTGCCGCAACCGCGTCGGGTCCGCGGTCATCGTCACCGTGTCGGCGTCGACGTCCAGCACGTGCGACGGCCTGCCCGCGCGGAACGCGTCCGCCGCCGCTTCCGCGATCACCGAGAGATCCAGCTCCTCCGGGCGCAACGGCGGTTCGGTCGCCGCGGAGTCCAGGCGTGCCAGCAACAACAGGTCGTCGAGCAGCACGCTCATGCGTGCCGCCTCCGACCGCAGCTTCTCCAGGTGCTTCTCACGTTCGCCCGGCTCGTTGGCCGCCGCGTACTTGAAGAGGTCCGCGTATCCGCGCAACGAGGTGAGAGGCGTCCTCAGTTCGTGCGAGGCGTCGGCGATGAACCGGCGCAGGCGTTGCTCTGCGGCCGTGCGTGCGACCAGAGAAGTGTCGATGTGCGCGAGCATCTTGTTGAACGCCTCGCGCAGCTCCTCGACCTCGACGCCGCCGCCCCGCCCGTCCACGCGCACGGCGAGGTCGCCCGAGTCGGTCAGGTCGTGCGACGAGATGTCGTGCGCGGTGTCGGCCATGTCCGACAGCGGCTGCATGCCCTTGCGGATCAGTGCCTGGCCGCCCACCACCAACGCGACCAGTGCGGCCAGGAACGCGATCACGCCGACCGTGACCAGCTGCGAGATCGTGCCGTCCCGGTCCTGCATCGGGGCGGCGCTGACCAGGATCCACTCGTCCTTGACGACCTGGCACGCCCGCAGGCGGAACTTGCCCTCGTCGCGCAGGTACTCGGTCTGGAACTCGTCGGTGGTCAGCGCCTTCCTGGCGAGGGCGTCGAACTCCTCGCGGTCCTGCGGCTGCTGCTCACCCGGCTGGGCCTTCGGCTCCCCGTTCTCGATCTTGTAGAGGACGGCGAACCAGTCGGGCGGGAGCTTGGTGACCTTGCCGTAGTACTCGATCTCCTTGACCGCGCCCGTCTGGCTGAGCACCATCTGGTCGTCGAGCCGGCGGTCGAGGAAGTCCTTCATCGACGTGACCATGACCCAGCCGACGATCACGAACACCGTCAGCGCGAGCGCGCCCAGGCCCAGGGCGAGGCGGGTGCCGAGCCGCCAGTCGCGGACGGGCTTCAGCCGGAACTGCATCGGCGGGCTCACTCAGCTGCTCGGCGGAGCACGTACCCCACACCGCGCACCGTGTGGATCAACGGCTCGCGGCCGTCGTCGAGCTTGCGGCGCAGGTGGGAGATGACGAGCTCGACCACGTTCGAACGGCCGCCGAAGTCGTACTCCCAGACGTGGTCGAGGATCTGCGCCTTGGTCAGCACGGCCGGTGAGCGCCGCATCAGGTACCGCAGCAGCTCGTACTCGGTGGGCGTCAGCGTCACGAGCTTGCCGCCGCGACGGACCTCGCGGGTGTCCTCGTCCATCACCAGATCGGACACCTTCAGCACCGATCGCTTCCACGACGGACCCGTCGAGCGGCGCAGCACGGCCCGGAGCCGTGCCATCAGCTCCTCGACCGAAAAAGGTTTCACGAGGTAGTCGTCGCCGCCTCGGGTGAGCCCCGCCACCCGGTCCGCGGTGCCGTCACGGGCCGTCAGGAAGACCACCGGCACCATCGCGCCGGCCGCTCGCATCCGATCCAGAACGGTGAATCCGTCCAGGTCAGGCAGCATGAGGTCGAGCACGACGATGTCGGGTTGGAACTCGGCGGCCTCTCTGAGGGCCTCTTCGCCGCTGAGCGCGGTCGCGGCCTGCCAGCCCTCGTAGCGGGCGACCGTCGCGACCAGGTCAGCGATGTGCGGCTCGTCGTCCACGACGAGCAATCGAACCGAATTCCCCTTGTCCACGTGCTCATGGTGCGTCACCTGATGGCTCTCCCGCTCGATCGACAGGAACTCGACAGCGCGGGCAAAGCAGAGCCACAGCTCGAACGCTGAGGATCGAGACCGACCGACAGAGACCGCCTGACCGAGGAGCCCGCCGTGACGACCACCCTGCAGCCTCCCGTGCGACCGGCTTCGGCCGGCCGCGCGACGCCGCACAAGGTGCTGGCCAAAGCCGGCCTGTACGTGTTCCTCCTCGCCAACGCGGCCTTCGTGACGTACCTGTTCAACGCGGCGGGCGTCGGCTCGAACAAGCTGATCAACTTCGGGCGGCTCGCGGGTCTGTACGGCGCGCTCGCCATGGCGTTCCAGCTGCTCCTGGTGGCGCGGCTGCCGTGGCTCGACCGGCGCCTGGGCATGGACAAGCTCACCTCGTGGCACCGCTGGGTCGGCTTCACGATCTTCTTCACGCTGGTCGGTCACCTGGTCTTCATCGCGTTCGGCAACGCGGGCCCCGACGGTCCGATCGCCGAGGTCATCCGGCAGGCGACCGAGCTGGAGGGCATCCTCCGCGCGCTGGTGGCGTGGGCGATCATCATGGTCGTCGGCATCGTCTCGGCCCGCTTCGCGCGGCGCCGGATGGCCTACGAGACCTGGCACTTCATCCACCTGTACACCTACATCGCGATCTTCCTGGCGTTCTCGCACCAGGTCGCCGTCGGCAGCACGTTCCGCAAGTCCGCGCTCGCGACCGGCTACTGGTGGGGCCTCTGGGCGTTCGCGCTCGGCTCCGTCCTCATCGGACGCGTGGCGCTCCCGCTCTACCGCAACTGGAAGCACCAGTTCCGCGTCGCCGCAGTGGTGCCCGAGGCGCACAACGTCGTCTCGGTCTACATCGAGGGCAAGGACCTCGACCAGCTCGGTGCCAAGGCAGGCCAGTTCTTCCTCTGGCGCTTCCTGACCAAGGACCGCTGGTGGCAGGCCAACCCGTTCTCGCTGTCCGCGGCGCCGAACGGCAAGTACCTGCGCCTCACCGCGAAGGCCCTGGGCACCGGCAGCGCGGACATCCGCAACGTCGAGGTCGGCACCCGCGTGTTCGCCGAGGGCCCGTACGGCGCCTTCACGACCATGCACCAGATCAAGCCCAACGCGCTGCTCGTCGCGGGCGGCGTCGGCGTCACGCCGGTCCGAGCGCTGCTGGAGGAGATCAAGGGCCACGTCGTGGTGCTCTACCGGGTCAGCGACCCGCGCGAAGCCGTGCTGCTGCGTGAGCTCGAAGGCCTCGCACGCACGAAGGGTGCGGTGCTGCGCCTGGTCACCGGTTCCTCGAAGACCATCACCGCGAACGGTCCGCTGCTCGGCCCGGAGAACATCGTCGCGCTCGTGCCGGACGTGCAGGACCGCGACGTGTTCATCTGCGGCCCCGGCGGCATGACCGACACGGTGATCACCAGCCTCGACGAACTGGGAGTGCCCAGCAACCAGATCCACGCCGAGCGCTTCGCGCTGGCCAACTGAGAGGGTCCGACGACGTGAAAAGGGCAATTCCCGTTCTGGCGCTGAGCGTGGCCGGCCTGGTTCCGGTCTGGATCTACTCGCCGGGTGCCGCGCACGAGGGCGAGATCAACGAGGCCGCCGCCGCACCACCGGCCCAGACCCAGCAGCAGACGACGGCACCGCGGACGACGGCACCGCAGACCACCGGCTCCGCGCCGAAGGCGACCGGGGCCGCGCCCAAGACGACCCAGCAGCAGCAGACCACGCAGCAACAGGCCCAGAACCGCACCGTGCCCGGGCCCGCGGTGAACACGTCCGAGGGCACCGTGCAGGTGCAGGTGACGTTGCAGGGCACCAAGATCGTCGACGTGAAGGCGTTGCGGGCGCCCAACAGCAACCCGACCAGGATGGCGCTGCCGCTGCTGCGGGAGTCTGCCCTGAAGGCGCAGAGCGCGGACATCGACACGGTGTCCGGCGCGACCGCGACCTCCGAGGGCTACAAGCAGTCGCTGCAGGCCGCGATCGACGGGGCGCAGTAGCGGTGGCCGTGCGGCGCGTCGAGCACATCATGGGGCTGCCGATCTCGGTGGACCTGCGTGACGGCGACGCCGAGCTGGCCGAGAGGGCGTTCGCCTGGCTGCGCGAGGCAGACGCCCGGTTCTCGCCGTTCAAGCCCGACAGCGAGGTGTCCCGGCTCGACCGGGGTGAGCTCACCAGGGAAGAGCTCACCCCGGATCTCGTCGAGGTCCTCTCGCTGTGCGACTGGTACGAGCAGTCGACGGGCGGCGCGTTCACGGCACGGGTGCCGGGACGCGGACTCGACCCGTGCGCGGTCGTGAAGGGCTGGGCCGTGCAACGGGCGGCGGACGTGCTGCGCGAGGGCGGAGCCACGTCGTTCTGCGTCAACGCCGGCGGCGACGTCGTGACGGCCGGCGAGCCCGAACCCGGAAAGCCTTGGCGCGTCGGCGTTCGGCATCCCGACCTCGCCGACCAGCTCAGCGTCGTGCTCGGCGTGAGGGACGGAGCCGTTGCCACGTCAGCGTTGTACGAACGCGGGCAGCACATCCTGGACGGGCGTACCGGTCGGCCGGTCTCCGGGATTGTTTCGGTCACGGTGTTCTGTGAGGACCTCGCGATCGCGGATACCACTGCCACAGCAGCGTTTGCGCTGGGCAGGGACGGGATCGAGTGGGCAGCTGGGCAGGAGGACTGCGAGGTCTTCATCGTCGACGAAGATCGTCGGGTCTACTCGAGTCCTGGACTTCCTGTACACATCTGTTAACATGCTCGCCCAACGGAGCCTTGACTCCGGGGCATGATTTCGTTGATCAAGAGCTGGATCGGAGCTCGCGCTCGGGGCAAGACCCGGCCTGCTGTCGACCAACTACTCGTGCGGAAGAGCCTGCTGCGGTGCGAATTCGGGAGCGCGCTGCGGTGGGCTCTTTCTGTGTTTATTGGCCGCTGTGTTTATTGGCCGCTGCTCCGCAGCGGCGGCGAGTTCGCCGGGAAGTCGGCCGTCCGGCCGCCGCTTCGGGCCGAATCGCCTTCGGCGGTTGACCTGAAGCGGCGGCCGGACGACCGACGCGAACTCGCAACATCGCGCGCTTGGCTGACGGCGGGTGCCCGAGAGGTGACCTTGCAGCCGAAGTGGGTCGGGTGGCGAGCTTGGGTCGTGGGCTGGTGGCGTGGGTTAGGCGTAGCGGTCTTCGTTGAAGTCCAGGTTTACTGCTGACATGCCCAGGTCGCGGCCCATTGCGTCTAGGACGTCGACCATTTCGAGGCCCATCAGCCAGTCTCGGGGTAGTGCTTCTGTGCCGTGTAGTGCGCCTAGGACGTTGCCTGTCAGGGCTGCTGTGGCGTCGCTGCCGCCTGAGTGGTTCGCGGCGGCTCGCATGGCGTCTACGAACTGGGACGGCTTTGGGTGGGTCAGCACTGTGTAGACGGCGATTGCCAGTGCTTCTGGGCCGGTCCAGCCGCTGCCCAGGCGGTCTACGCGCACGGGTGAGGTGCCGTCGTGTTCGTCGGCCAGTACTACGGCGCGCGTGAGGACTGTTGCTGTGTACGTGTCGTCGCGCAGGACGCGGCCGATCACCTGGTCGATCGCCTCGCGCAGCGGCCTGGCCTTCACGGCCAGCAGGTGGACCAGCAACGCCAGGGCGCCGCCGGACACCCAGCCGCCTGTGCCGCCGTGCGTGAGAGCGGCGAAGCGGCAGCCGAGGTCGTAGGCGATCGCGGCGGACGGTGCGAAGCCCGCGGGTGCGGTGCGGGTGACGCCGTTGCAGCCGGACGACTCGTTGTGCGGGTTCTCCGGAGTGGACGGTGTCTCGGCGGCCAGCGCGCGCAGGCACGTGAGGCCCGGCGAGCGGCTCTCGTACAGCCGTTCGTCGGCGAGCAGCCCGGTCGCCCCGCGTTCGGGGGCCGGTTGCTGCTGGGTGATCAGCCAGCGCCGATAGCTGTGCCAGACCATCTGGGACGGTTCCCACTCACCGGTGCGCTTGCCGCGCACCCATGCGCGCAGGTAGCCGTCGGCGGTGAACAACGTCAGCTGGGTGTCGTCGGTGAACAGCGCGGGCTTCGGCGGCCCCATGACGCCCTCGGGGCCGTGTTCGCGCTGGATGTCGGCCAGGCCGAGGTACTGCACGGGCGCACCGAGCGCATCACCGAGAGCGCCGCCGAGAAGGCACCCGGCGCCGCGGTCAACCACGGAATTCCTGTCTCGCGGCACGTGTGAACAGTAGCGTCCCGCGAATCTGGGTCGTACTTGTATCTGAGACTCGGGGTTGCGCACCTGTTGAAGTGACGAGGTCAGCGCACCTGAGGAGGGACATGCGGAGCAAAACCGGACTCGAGTTCGGCGTGCTCGGTCCACTCCAGGTGCTCGCGGACGGACGGCTCGTCCAGCTGGGCCGTCGTGGCATGCGCGGGTTGCTGGCCATGCTGGTCGTCGAGGCGAACCGACCCGTCTCGATCGACCAGATCGTCGACGCGCTGTGGACGGACACGCCTCCGGCCACGGCGCGGACGATCGTGCACGGGTACGTCTCGCGGCTGCGCAAGGTGCTGGAGGAGTCCGATCCCGCGGGCTCCGCGACCATCCGCACCACGCCGACGGGCTACCAGCTGGCCGTCGATCCGTGGCGTCTCGACCTGCACCGCGCCCGGCAGCTCGTGGCGTCGGCCCGCGGCAAGCCCGCCGCCATCAGGGCGGGCCTGCTGCGCGAGGCGCTGGGGTTGTGGCGCGGGCCGGTGCTCGCGGACGTGCCGGGCGACCCGATGACGTCCGACCTGGAAGAGCTGCGGCTGTCCGCGTTGGAAGAGCGCATCGACGCCGAGCTCGAACTCGGCCGCCACCTGGAGCTGGTGGGCGAGTTGCGCGGGCTGTGCACCGAGTACCCGTTCCGGGAACGCCTGGTCGCCCACAGCATGCGGGCGCTGTACCGGTCCGGGCAGCGCGCCGACGCACTGGAGGCCTACCAGCGGTTCCAGCGCCGTGCCGTGGACGAGCTGGGCATCGACCCCGGCCCGCAGCTGCGCGCGCTGCACGAGCAGGTGCTGCGCGACGACCCGTCGTTGAGCGTGGTCGGCCCGGTCGAGTCGCGTCCCGTCGCGCCGCGCGCGGGGATCGTGGCACCGGCGTTGCTGCCCGCTTCCGCGTCGCGGTTGTTCGGCCGGGACGACGACATGTCGTGGCTGGACACCGTGGTGGGGGCGCGGAACCTGCTGGCGACGTCGGTCGCCGTGCTGACCGGTGCGCCCGGTGTCGGCAAGAGCGCCCTCGCGATCACGTGGGGGCACGAGAACTCCGAGATGTTCCCGCACGGCGTGCTGTTCGCTTCGCTGGGGGACACCGAGCCGGGTGAGGTGCTGACCCGGTTCCTGGTGGCGTTGGGCGTGCCGGCGGACGGCGTGCCGGTCGGCGTCCAGGACCGCGTCGGGCTGTACCGCTCACTGCTCAACCGCCGCCGCGTGCTGGTGGTGCTGGACGACGCGACGGCGTTCGACCAGGTCCAGCCGCTGCTGCCGCCGGGGTCGGGCTCGGTGGTGCTGGTGACGTCGCGGTCCCAGATGGAACGACTCGTCGTCACCAACAGCGCCCGCGTGCGCAAGCTCGGCCCGTTGGACGACTCCGCGGCGCGTGCGCTCGTGGACGACGTGCTGGGCAGGCCTTTGTCCCGGCAGGATCCGGTGGCCTCGCAGAAGCTCGCCGAACTCTGCGGAGGGTTGCCGCTCGCGCTGCGGGTGGCCGCCGCGAAGCTCGTGATCAGTCCGGAGTGGACGGTCGAGGAGCTGGTGGGGGAACTGGCCGACGACGGGCACCGGATGCGCGGCCTCGACCTGCCGGAGGCGGGGATGGGGGTGTCGCGGGCGCTGGACCTCTCGACCCGTGATCTGCCGTCCGAACTGGGTGAGGTCTTCCAGTCCGTCGGCCTGGCGCCCGGCCGGTGGATGTCGTCGCACGCCGTCGCCGCGCTGACCCGCATCCAGGTCGAGTCGGCCCGGTCCAGGCTGGCCCAGCTCGTCGGGGTGAACCTGCTGGTCGAACCGTGGCCGGACGGCTTCACGATGCACGAACTGGTGCGCCTGTACGTGCGGGGAGCCGGCCATGCCGACCTGGACTCGTTGCGGCGCCTGGTGAGCTACTACCTCGTGGCGTGCGACCACGTGCGCCGGGCCATCCGGCCGGCCCGTGACGGCCTGGACTTCGCGTTGGCGGACAACGGATGCACGGCCCTGCCGGCGTTCGACGACCCGATCGACTGGTTCGACCGGGAATGGCCCAACATCGTCGCGGTCGTGCACGCGTCCGCCGAAAAGGGCCTGCACGACCAGGTGTGGCAGCTGGTTCGGCTGCTGCACCACTACGCGACCGTGCGCGCACTCACCGGGGAGTGGGTGGCGTTGGTCGGGTTCGGCCTGGCCGCGGCCGAGGTGACGGGGAGCCGCCTCGGCCAGATCCTCATGCTGGACACGACCTACACGACGAACGCCCGGCTGGGACGTCCCGTCCTGCTGCCGGACGCTCGCCGCGCGCACCGGCTCGCGACGGAGCTGGGTGAGCGGCAGTACCTGGTGCTGACGCTCGCCCAGCTCGCCGACGTCCTGTTCCGGCTGGAGCAGCACGACGAGGCGCTGCTGCACTTCTGGGAGTCCGTGCAGCTCGCCCAGCAGGCCGGTGACGTCGTCGGCGAGGCGCACGGCCTGAACAACGTGGCACAGGTCGAACAGGCCCGTGGTCACGTGGAAGTCGCTCTGCGGCACCAGGCTCACGCCGTCGAGGTGTACCGGCGCTCGGGGGACAACGTCGCGCTGATCCGCGGTCTCGCCAACCTGGCCGAGCTGCACCTGGAAGCCGGCGCGCTGGACCAGGCCGAGATGCTGGCCCGTCAGGTCGTCGACCAGGCCGCCGTCGCCGAGGTGACCTACCTCGAAGGCTTCGGCCGGCACGTGCTCGGCGGCGTGTTGCTCCGGCGGGCGGAATGGGCTGCCGCGGCTGCGGAACTGACGGAGGCACTGCGCCTGTACGCGCAGGTCAATTCGGCTCGTGCGGTGGAGGTCCGGACCCTGCTGGACTCCCTCTCGTCCGAGGTTTAGCGGACGTTTAGTCGTCTGGTCCCAAAGCATGGGATGTTGGAGCAGCAGGCCGCCGAGTGGGGGATTACCGAGGGGGTAAGGCGCCTGCGTCTGGAGGGCCCGACCGGCATTCGGGGGAGAGTGCCGGTCGGGCCTTCCGCTTTTGATTCAGTTGACGACGTGGCTTTCGTCGCTGCAGCGCGCCATGGGCAGCAGCTCCGGTCGCTTGGGTGCAAGACCGTCACCCATCGACTCGCCCCTGAGCGTGCGGCCGATCCACGGCACGACGTGTTCGCGTGCCCACTTGAGGTCCGCCTTGCGCTGGGTGACCCAGTCGGTCTGCTGCAGCGCGGGCCACGGCTCGTTCCAGGACTGGTCGTCGATCAGCCCGAGCACCTCGGCGGCCTTGAGCGCGACGCGCTGGTGCCCCTCCGGCGAGAGGTGCAGCCGGTCCTCGCTCCACGCGCGACGGTCGTGCAACGGGTGCATGGCCCACAGGTCGACCATCCGGCAGTGGTAGCGCTCGGCGATCGACCACAGGTGCGTGTTGTAGATGGCCACCTTGCCGCGGATGCTCCTGAGCAGCGGCGTCGATCGCGTGTCGAACCCGGTGAAGATCACGACGTCGCAGCCGGTGGACCTGAGCTCGGCCACGGCCACCTCGTAGACCTCGGCCAGCGCGTCCGGGTCGCTGTTGGGCAGCATGATGTCGTTGCCGCCGCCGCAGAACGTCACCAGGTCCGGCTTGAGCGACATCGCGAGCGGCACCTGGTCGTCGATGATCTCCTGCAGCATCTTGCCTCTGACCGCGAGGTTGGCGTACCTGAACTCAGGTGCCCGCTGGGCGATCATGCCCGCCAGGCGGTCCGCCCAGCCCACGTAGCTGTCGCCGGGGCCCGGGTCGTCCATGCCCTCGGTGAAGCTGTCCCCCAGGGACACGAGACTGTTCCATCGCAGCAGCACTACATCCCCCTTGCTCGTACGACCTCGTCCTGCCAGTCGCCGGCGGGCTCCCGTCCGAAGGCGACTAGTTAGCATGCACAAAGAACCCTTGGTTACGCCACCGTCGGTTACGGCATCGTAGGTTTTGTCGCTGTCGGTGACGATTCTTTTACCACTCGATCGAGGGAAGCTAGAGGGTGATCCGACGGATTCGTCTCATTCTGTCGCTACCTTCTGCCGGGTGCGTTCTGGTTTGCCGCTTCCGTTCCTTTCCCTTGGTGTCGCGCTCGTCACAGGCGCTCTGCTGACCGGGGTCGCTCTGAGCGGTCCGGCCCTGCCCGGAGCCGACGGGCGTGGCGTGGTCACGCCGCCTCCCCATTCCAATCCGGTGGTCACTCCGGAGGCCGGGTCGCCCCAGAAGAGCGTCGCCGCGACGACCGTGGCGCCTTCCGGTGCGGTGTCCGCGGTGGCGCCCGCAGTGTTGCCCACCGATGTTTCGTCCGAGGTCCCGAACGCCGAAAACCCCCGCAACGACCTCGGCGCGTGAGGTCGCTGCGGGGGTCGTTGGGCCTTTCCGAGGAGCGCCGCCGCCGGACTTGCTCCCCGGAAAGGTGTTGGGACCACTGCTCGGGGCGCCGCCGCCGATAAGCCCCGAGCAGTGGGGTTGGGACCGTCTCAGGGGGCACCGCCGCCGAAAACCCCCTGAGACGGGGTCTGTGGGCTAGCCGCTCGCCGCCACGTCGAGGGCGGCCGTCGGGACGTGGTCGTTGTAGGCCGAGCGCAGCCTCAGCTCCGCGCTCGGCGAGGCCCCGATGTGGTCGAGGCCGAGGAGCGCCGCACCCACGACGGGTGGCACGTCGACCAGGCGGACCTGGGCGAGCGGGGCGGCTTCCAGGATCTGCTGACGAACCGGGCCGACCACCGTGTCGCCGGTGTGCGTCAGCACTCCGCCGCCCAGCACCACGTCCACGGGCTCGTTCATCAGGTCGAGCTTGCGCATGGAGACCGTGGCCAGCAGGACGATCTCCTCGATCAGACGGTCGATCTGTTCCAGGGCAACGGAATCACCCTGCGCGGCCACCTCGAACACCAACGGGCAGAGGGCGTGCGGGTCCAGTTCGATCTCCTCGAAGTGGATCTTCTCGACCACCGTGGAGATCGACTTCTCGCCGTAGTGCGCGAGGAGCGCGTCCAGCAGCAGGGTCGGCTTGCCCCGGCCGTCCTCCGCGCGCACGGCGTGCCAGAGGGCGTCGTTGCCGAGCTGGCCGCCGCCTCCCCAGTCACCGGAGATGGCGCCCAGGGCGGGGAACCGGTGGGTCCGGCCGTCCCTGGCCACGCCCACCGCGTTGATGCCCGCGCCGCAGACGACAGCCACGCCGCCGGCGGCCGCGGTGCCCGCCCTCAGAAGCGCGAAGGTGTCGTTGCCGACGAACGTCGTCCTCGACCAGCCCCGCTCGGTGATCGCCCGCGTCAGGGCCTCCTCCTCGCGGGGCAGGTCTGCTCCCGCGAGGTAGGCGGACGTGTGCGCGGCGATCGGCTCGTCGGGGGACAGTCCCGCCTGAGCCGCGGCCTCGCGTGCCAGTCCCTCGAACACGTCGAGTCCGCGCTTCATGCCCACGGTCTGAGGCGGGGCACCAGGGCCGCGCACCTGCGCGAGCACCTTGCCGTCCGCGTCGACCAGCAGCACAGCGGTCTTGCTGTTCCCACCGTCGATGGCGAGCACCCGGTCGGTCATCGTTGTCAGTTTCCCTTCACCCACGGCAGCAGGTCGCGGTTCTGCGCGATCAGCTCGTCGGCCAGCTGGTCCGCGATGGCGTGCTGGCCGATCAGCGGGTGCGCGAGCAGCGCGTTCGCCACTCGGTCGCGGCCACCGTGCCTGGCCGCTTCCAGTGCCAGGTACTCGTACGCGGTGACGTGCGAGATCAGGCCGGAGATGGACGGTTCCACGGGACGCACCGGCAGCGCTTTGCCGCCGTTCGCGTCCACAGTGGACGACACCTCGATCACGGCGTCGTCGGGCAGGAAGGGCAGCGAGCCGTTGTTCTGCACGTTCACCACGTGCTTCTCAGCGCCTTCGCCACCGGTCAGCGCGTGCACCAGCTGTACGGCCGCCTCGGAGTAGTACGCGCCGCCGCGTTGCGACAGCTGCTCCGGCTTCGTCACGACCGACGGGTCGCCGTAGATGTCGAGCAGCTCCTTCTCGACCGCGGCCACGACCTCGGCGCGCGGCGGTTCGGTGAGCTGCTTCTTCACGACGGCGTCGTGGTTGTAGAAGTAGTTCAGGTAGTACGACGGCACCATGTTCAGGCGCCGCATCAGCCCGCCGTCGATGCCGATGTGCTCCGCCAGGCCCTCGACGTGGTCGGCGAGGAGCTCCGGCAGGCGGTCGACGCCGTCGACGTACACACCGCGTTCCCACGTGAGGTGGTTCAGACCGACGTGCTCGAGCTCCACAGTGGACGGATCGACGCCGAGCAGTGCGGACGTCCAGCGCTGGAACGTGATCGCCACGTTGCACAGGCCGATCGCCTTGTGACCCTCCTGCAGCAGCGCCCGCGTCACGATGCCGACCGGGTTCGTGAAGTTCACGATCCACGTGTCAGGCCCGGCGATGCGGCGCACCTTGTCCGCGATGTCCAGGACCACCGGCACGGTCCGCAGGGCCTTGGCGAGGCCTCCCGCGCCGGTGGTCTCCTGGCCGACGCACCCGCACGTGAGCGGGAACGTCTCGTCCGAGGCACGCGCCTTCTGCCCGCCGACGCGCAGCTGCAGCAGAACCGCGGACGCGCCCTCGATGCCTTCTTCGAGCGACGTGGTGGTGCGCACCTTCGCCGAGTGGCCCGCGTGCTCCAGCAGCCGCTGGCTGAACGGGCCGATCAGTGAGAGGCGGTGCTCGTCCGGGTCGACGAGGACGATCTCGTCCACCGCCAGGCTGGTGCGACGGCCGGCGATGCCGTCGATCAGCTCCGGTGTGTAGGTGGACCCGCCACCGACGACGGTGAGTTTCATCCTTTGACTCCCGTAAAAGTGATGCCCTTGACGAACGACTTCTGGGCGAAGACGAAGAGGACGACGGCCGGGATCATCGTCAGGAACGTGACCGCCATCGAGGAGTTCCACTGGACGATGTGCATGCCCTTGAACGTCGCCAGTGCCAGCGACAACGTCCACTGGTCCTTGACCTCGCCGGTGTAGAGCAACGGGCCGAAGTAGTCGTTCCAGGTGAAGAGGAAGCAGAACAGCGCGGTGGCCGCGATGCCGGGCTTCGCCATCGGCACGATGATCCGGACCAGCGCCTGGAACTCCGAGCAGCCGTCCACCCGCGCGGCGTCCACGTAGGACTGCGGGATGGTCAGCATGAACTGGCGCAGCAGGAAGATGCTGAACGCGTCGAAGAGGAAGTACGGCGCGATCAACGGGATCAGCGTGCCTGTCAGGCCGAGCGAGGACCACGTGTCGTACAGCGGTACGGCGACGACCTGCGGAGGCAGCATCATCGCGCCGATGACGAGGATGAAGGCCACGTTGCGGCCGCGCCACTTGAGCTTCGCGAGCGCGTAGGCGGCGGGGATCGACGAGATCAGCATGCCCAGGGTCGCGAGCAGCGAGTACGTGAGGCTGTTGATCAGGTACTGGAACAGCGGGGCCTTGTCGAAGACCTCGACGAAGTTCTCCCAGTGCCATTCCGTGGGCCAGAGGTTCGACGTGAAGGCCTGGTTGTCCGACATCACCGCGGTCAGGAACACGAACACGACGGGCGTGGCGAACATCAGGCCGAGCGCGAGGCCGATCGAGTGCGTCGCGACCCAGTTCAGGAAACCGGCGACGTTGCGCTTCCTGCGCGGCTGCTCCGGTTCCGCGGGGACGTCGACCGGTGGTTTGGTCAGCGTGGCGGTCATGCTCCCGGACCCCCTTCCTCAGCCGTGGAGTTCTTGCGCATCCGCTGGACCAGCACGATGGTCACGGCGAACGAGATGATGAACAGGACCGTGGCCATGGCGGCCGCGTAGCCCATGTCGAAGTAGCGGAAGCCCTGCGTGTACAGGTAAACCGGGAACGTCAGCGTGGAGTTGTCCGGGAAACCGAGATATTTGGTCGATCCCGTCGCGTCCGCCGCTCCCGAGCCGGCCGACCCCGCGACGACCGCCTGCGTGAAGAGCTGCAACGCGAGGATCACCGAGTTCACGATGCCGAAGAGCAGCACCGGGGAGATCGTCGGAAGCGTGACGTGCCACCAGCGCCGGATCGGGCCGGCGCCGTCGAGTTCGGCGGCCTCGTACTGTTCCTGCGGCACGTCGAGGATCGCGGCGAGGATGATGATCATCAGGTCGCCGGAGATCCACAGCATGATCGCGGTGATGCCGGGCTTGGCCCACGCCGGGTCCGAGAACCACAGCGGCGAGTCGACCCCGAACCAGCCGAGGACGCTGTCGACCGGGCCGCCGTTGGGGCGCAACACCATGAAGAACACGAGTGTCGCGGCCACCGGCGGCGCCAGTGACGGCAGGTAGCAGAGCGTCCGGATCAACCCGACGCCCGACTTGAGACGTGCGATGACCGATGCCACGCCCAGCGCGAACACCGTCCGCGCGATCGTGAGCACGACGACGAACCACAAGGTGTTCGCGATCGCCTTGGTGAGCAAGGGATCTTTGAACATGAACTCGTAGTTGGCGAGTCCGTTGAACTCCGGCGGGTTGATCAGGTCGTACTTCGTGAAGCTGAAGATGACCGTGGCGACCAGTGGATAACCGAAGAACAGGACGAAGCCGATGAGTGCCGGGGCCATGAACCCGAGCACGGCGAGACGGTGGCGGGCACGTGCCCGCCCCTTGCCGGGGGCGGGCCGCGCGCCGAGCGTGGCGGTCATCTTGCGAATCCCCTACTTGCCGCTCTTGGCGATCTGGTCGTCGATGTTCTTGTCGACTTCCTTGAGGCCTGCCGCCAGGTCCGGGACCTTGCCGGACTGGTAGGAGACCGAGAAGTCGGTGACGGCCTTGATGTGCGCGTCACCGATGGGGGTGACCGGGTTGCCCTTGAGCTTGTCGCTCTTGGCCAGGTCGATGAACGTCTTGAACTGCTCGTCCACCTCGAGCTGCGGGCTCTCCATGGCGGCCTTGGTGCTCGGGACGTTCTTGATGGCGTTGGACAGGCCGACGATCGTGTCGGTGTCGAACGTCAGGTGCTTGATCAGCTCCCACGCGGCGCCGGGGTTCTTGGCGCCCTTCGGGATGCCCATGATCGTGCCCGTGGTGAACGCGGTGCCGTAGTCGGCGGGCTTCCAGGTCGGGAACGGGGCCGTGCCGAACTTGATCTGCGGCGCCTGCGCCTTGAGGAAGGCGGTGCGGTACTCACCGTCGACCATGATCGCGATCTTGCCCTGGTGGAACGCGTGGTCGGCCGAGTACTCCTGGCCGAGGCCCGCGCGGAACCGCTCGAGAGCGTCGTAGCCGTAGAAGTCGACGAGCTTCTTCTGGAACGTCATCATCTCGGTGAAGCCGGGGGAGCCGGCGAGACCGGACTTGCCGTCCTTCTCCCACTCCGCACCGAACGTCGGCGCGAGGATGGTCGGGCGGTTGGCGTAGAAGCCCATCGTGGGCAGGTAGCCCGCGACCTCGATGTCACCGTTCGGCGCCTTCTTGGTCGCCTTCACGGCCGCGTCGTACAGCTCGTCCAGCGTCTTCGGCGGGGTCGTGATGCCGGCCGTCGAGAGCAGGTCCTTGTTGTAGTACATGGCGTACACGTCGGTGAGCATGGGCATCGCACAGCGGTTGCCCTTGTACTCGGTGTACTGCTGCACGGCAGGGGTGAGCTGGTTCAGGTCGACCTTGTCGCGGTCGATGTAGGCCTTCAGCGGCTGGAACGCGCCCGAGGAGCAGAACTGGCCGATGTTGTCGGTCGTGAACGACAGCGCGACGTCCGGCGTGTTGCCCGAACGGATGCCCGCGGTGATCTTGTCGTCGTCCTGCGAGCCCTCGTGCTTGATCTCGATGTTCGGGAACTTCTTGTTGAACGTCTTGAGGGCCTTCGTGACTTCCTCGTACTCGCGGTCGGAGTAGTTGCTCCAGACCGTGAGCGTCAGCTTGTCGTCCTTGCCAGGAGCAGCTGCGGCGTCGGAATTCGCGCCACCACCCTTGCCCGCCGCACATGCGGTGAGGGTCAGCGCTGCGGCGACACAGAGCAAGGCAGCACGGGTGTGCTTGCGCATGTGCACTCCTTCTCGATCAACGTGGGGACCCGGCGACCACTGGGCCGCGGAATGGAGCCGTGGTGGCTGCCGGGAGGCCGAACACCTGTTCGCGGGCAACGGCGAGCGCCGAGTGCAGTGCGCCGCTGCGCACTGGTTTCCCGGTCACCAAGGCCAGCTGGATCGGTGTTCGCGGCACCACCAGTTGCCGCAGTTCCGCGGCAACGAGGTCGTTCAGCGTGGTTCCGCCTGCCTGCGCGATGTCGCCGGACAGGAGGATGAGTTCCGGGTCGAGCACCGCGACGACGCTAGCCACGCCCGTGGCGATGCGCTTGGCGAGATCGACCATGAACTCACGGCCCGCAGGACCCGCGGCCAGCGCCTTGCGCACGGCACTGTGGCCGTTGCGCGCGGTGAGCCCGTGAGCGCGTGCGAGCTTGCAGATCGACGTGTTGCTGAGCAGTTCACCGAACGTGCCGCCGGAGCGGTCCGTGTCGGTGTCGGCCGCCGCGCGGTCCGGGATCATCAGTCCGTCGATCTCGCCCGCGCCGCCGGAAGCGCCGCGCAGCAGCGATCCGTTGACGACGACGGCGGCACCGACGAGATCCGCGGGCCAGATGACGACGAAGTCGCTCACCTCGGTGGCCCGTCCGGCGACCATCTCCTCCAGCGCGACGAGGTTGACGTCGTTCTCGACGCTCACCGACGTCGCGAGCTGCGCCCGCAACCGGCCGGGCATGTCGAAACCGCTCCAGCCGGGCAGATGTGGTGCGTAGGCGAGCTCACCGTTCGCGGGGTTCACCGCTCCCGGACAGCCCACCACGACGTGCAGCAACTGGTCGGCGCTCAGACCTGCTTGCCAGCAGGCCTTGCCGACCGCGCTCACGAACGCCTCCAGCACGTCGTGCTTCGCGGGCATCGGTGCCTTGTGCTCGGTGAGCACGGCACCGGAGATGTCCGCGATCGCGATGTCGACCGTCTCGGGGGTGAGATCGACAGCGGCGATGTGCGCAAGCGCCCCGTTGACCGACCACAGCTGGGCACGCGGCCCACGGCCACCACCCCGCAGTCCGTTGCGGACCACGGAGTCGCCGGCTTCCAGCCGAGTGAGCAACTGTGCGGTCGCCGGCTTGGAAAGGCCGATCAGGCCTTCCAACTCCGACCTGGTCAGCGGCCCGTTGCGCAGCAAAGCCTCGATGGCTGCGCGGTCGTTGATCTCCCGCAACAGTCGTGGGCTTCCGGCACGCATTAGGTCCGCTCCTGTCTGTTAACTTTCCAGACGATTTCGCCAGACGGTAGTGACCTGGTTCACCGGGGTCAATCCCCGATATGGGTCCGTTACCTGAGTTAGGTTCGCCTAAGGCACCCTGGAACCATGACCGACGTGCGCCACGAGTCGCTCGCATCACTGCTAGGAGGCCGAGGCGGCGCCCTCGACGCCTCCCTGCCGCCGCTGGCGTTCGTCGCGGGCTGGCTGATCTGGAACCACTCGATCGGCGCCGGTGCCGTGGTGGCCGTCCTGTGCGGTGTCGCGATCGGCATCTTCCGCTTCGTACGAGGCGAGAAACCCCGTGCCGTCGTGTTCTCGGTCCTGGCCGTGGTGGCGGCATCGCTGGTAGCGCTCTACACGGGCCGTGTTGAGGACTTCTTCCTCATCCAGCTGCTGTCCAACATGGCTTCCGCCCTGGTCTGGGCAGGCTCCATCGCCGTGCGCTGGCCGTTGCTCGGCGTGGTGGTGGGAACGCTCCTCGGCCAGAAGGCGCGGTGGCGTCGAGATCCTGCCCTTTTGCGCGCCTACTCCATCGCCTCGTGGCCGTGGGTCGGGCAGTACGCGCTGCGTGTCGCCGTGTTCACTCCGCTATGGCTGGACGCGCAGGTCTACTGGCTGGCCACTCTTCGGCTCGGTCTGTCCTGGCCGTTGCAGATCGTCTGCATCCTGGTGTCGGGGTGGATGCTGCGTAAGGCCCTGCCTGCGGACCACCCCGGGTTCCGGCATCCGCGGGTGCCGGAGTCCGCCTCTTAGGTCAGTTCCGCTTCCTCTTGTGGATGTGGCGAGGTCGCGGGCATGGTCCGAGGCCTACTAGTAGCGTGTCGCAGCTATCTCTTGGATTAGTGAGGAGTGGGAGGGGCGCCGGCAGGTGGCCGGGCTTCGATCATGAAGATCGCGCTCTCATAGCTGTCACCTGCACGGTTGGCGGTACTTGAGGTGATCAGCAAACGATTGCGCCGGCAGTTTTCTACCGCCAACTCGGCGGCAAATGCGCATGAGAGCGCGACCATCCGGGGCTTTCGGTAACGAGCGACCACACCGCCCAGCCCTCTGCCCTGCTCAACGGAGCACAACTTAGCCGCGACGCTCTACTAGAGTCGCGCGCGGCAGTTCGACGGTTCGGAAGCCGATCAGAGCAGCGCTGGGCGACATGGCGGCAGGGCTTGAGACGTGCATGTACTGCGGCGAGAGCCGTGGCACGGACATCGATCACTTCGATCCCATCGCCCGCAACCCGTTGCGCGCCTTCGACTGGCTCAACCACCTTCTGGCCTGCTCGACCTGCAACAGCCACCAGAAGCGCGACCAGTTTCCGGTCGACGAGCACGGTAACCCGCTGCTGGTCGACCCCACGGCCGAAGATCCGTTCGACCACCTGCTGCTGACGCTGTCTCTGGGCATCTACAGTCCCTTGACTCCGAAGGGCAAGGCGACCATCGAGGTGTGCGGACTCAACGGTCGGGGGCTGCCAAGGGGGCGAATGCAGGCTCGCAGAGTGGTCGGGCTCGCACTGCGCGCGTGGAACGAGGCGTGTGAGGGCAACCGCTCAGACGAGATGCTGGAACACATTCACACGGTACGAGAACAGCCGTTCGCGGACGTGTGCCAGTCCATGTTGCGGCAGGCGTTCAGTCCAGGCGCTGATGTCGTGTTCGGCGACTCTCTGGATCTGCTCGCGCTCCTGCGGAAGCCAGAGCTGCGCGAGGCGTTGCTGAGGTAGGTCAGCGCTTCTTCCGCTTCTTGCCGGAGCCGGGCACCGTCCCGGTCTTGGGCGGCAGGGGCGGAGGCTCAGGGAAGGCTTCAAGCGAGTCCTGACCCTCCATGGACTCCAGGAAAGCCTTGTAGCAGAACCGGTAGGCGAGATAGATGAACGCCACCGCGACGAGTCCGAGACCTGCGACGATCACCTGGGACTCCTTGTCCAGCCCGCCGACCGTGCCCCAATCCTTCTGCAGCTCAGGTGAGCCCGTCACGATCGACAGCGTCATCATCGTCAGTATGTAGAGCGGCATGAGCAGGAAAGCGCCGACGAGCAGGAGGATGTACGGGCGGCTGTCGGTCCGGTACTCCCAATTCGCCGGACGGAAATCGCGCTTCCTCCTGCGACGGGTCGACCAGACCCGCCTTTCGACCACCTCGACACCGGCGGAACGTGCTTGCACCACCGCCAGCGCAGTCCTGCCGACTTCTTCCGTCACCGGGATGAGGAGTTCGCGTGCTGTGCCTACGACGTGCAACGCAGGACCGGGTTTGACGTCGAACGTGCGAGGTCTGCCCACGTCACCGTCGGCATAGATGATCACCTGGCAGGTCATCTCCTGCTCGACCTCGACCAGGTCGATCGACCGCATAGCCGTCCACGGAACCGCGACCACGTCCCGTGACCGCTTCCTTCGTGACACCAGGCTGTCCAGCACCAGTCGGTCCGCGCGGATGCAGAGCCTCGCCTTGAGACCTCTGGTGAGAAACGGGATCTCCCACCCTGACACCGTCAACGCCGGCGTCACCGGCCTGGTGGTGACCAGCACGACCAGTTCACCCAGCGCCCAGCACACGACCAGCAGGCCCGCCATGATGAGCAGGGCGATCGGCCGGTCGCGGTCGGCTACGAGCGCGAAGGTCTTGAGCAGCGCGATGTACACGCCAGGGAACGCGGCCCAACGGGTCCAGACCCGCCACATCGGCATCCGTCTGCGGTGCCAGCACAGCCCACAGACGGTGATGATCCAGAAGGCGATCGCTCCGGCCATGATGTCCTCGACGCCCAGGGGCTGGACGGACGTTCGTCCGGCCAGCGTGTTCTCCCAAACGCCGAGCTGTTCCGCGGCGACGAGCGAGAGACCGGCTGCGAACGCGACCAGGACGAGCCCTGCTGTCCGGCGGAGGAACAGCTCGATCACAGCTCGCCCGCCATCCGCTGCTGCTCCCAGTACTCGCGCCAGTCCTGGTCCCGCTCGTTCTGCTTCACCTGGGCGTCGGCCTCGCGGTGCGTCTGGTCGCTCAGCTCCTGGACCACCGCGTTGCCGAGTATCTTGCCCGGCTTCGGCACGGTGAAGCCGGGGATCTCGTAGCCGAACGGCTTCGGCCTCACTTCCGCGTCGAGCTTCTTGGCCGCGTCGTCGAGGCGCTGGCTGCCCAGGTTCAGGTCGTCGCGGAGGTTGGTGTTGGCGTTCTCTCCCAACGCTCGCTTGACCTCGCTGTACTCCTTGCGCAGCTGCTTGCCCTGCTCTCCGAGTTCCTTCAGCTTCTCGGCGTCGTCCGCGTCGAGCTTGCCCGTCTGCGCCTTCTTTGTCAGGTGCAACGCTTGTTGGTGGTGCTTGACCGCGTTCTGGTTGTACGACTTCACCTTGTCGTCGAGGTTGCGGGTCGTTCCCTTGATCACGTCTCTGGAACGTTTGGCGTCGTCGGCCACTTTCTCCAACTGCTTGACGACCTTGCTGATCTTCTTGGCGTTCTTGCCCGCGGTGATGGTGCCCTGCACGACCGTGTCCGCGATGAAGGCGGCCTGGGAAGCGCCGAACGTGATCGGTGTGAGCGCGCTCGCTGCGGCGAACTTGATGATCGCGTTGGAGACGAAGGTCGCGATCGCGTCCCTGACGGCACCGCGAACGACACCCACAGCGGACGCGGCGACCGTCATCGCTGACGCGGCGGATGTCGCATGGCTGCCGCCCCCGGCGACCACTTTCGAGAAGTCGTGCACCGCTCGGCGGTAGTTGTCGATCGCGGGGCCTCGGGCTTCACCGAGAGCGTTGAGGGCGTTCGCGTACTTGTCCGCTGACTCCTGCATGCGCTTGGCGATGTTGGTCCATGTCAGCGCCATCGCGTTGACCGCGTCCGGGTCGCCGGCAGGAGGTCGAGGCCCTCTTTGAGGAACCCGATGTGCTCGATCAGCCACCCGATACCCGCGGACAGCAGGCTGCCCATCGGGTTCGTGACGAAACCGAGCAGGTCCATGCCGAACGCGGCCAGGTCGCCGGCCATCGCGCCCCAGTCGCCCTTGATGCCGTCGTAGATCAGGTTCGCCGAGCTGCTGAAGATGCCTGCCGCGTCCCAGCCCTGGGTCGGGCTGTCGAAGTTCGACCTCTGAGCCAAGCTCATCGGGTCGAAGTCCTCCGTCGCGTTGAGAGGATTCAGCTCCTCGGCCGACTTCGGCTTGTCCTCACCGCTCACGGCTGCACCCCGTCCAGGTTCTCGCGGAGCTTCTTGAACGTGGCCGCCATCGACGCTTCCTGGTCTTCGTAGGCCTGCCGCATGTCCGCGAACCGCTCCACCACTCCCTCTCCCGCGGCTTTCACCGCGTCGACGTACGCCCTGGCATCGTTCGTCCATAGCTCCATGCCGATGGCGAAGAACTGACCGATCAGACCCCAGGCCTGCGGATTGCCGACGTAGTCAGCGCCGGCGTCGGCAGCGGAGGGCAGGCCTGCCAGGAGGGCCTTGAGCTCTCGCTCGTGGGCCTCCAGGGCCTTCAGGTCGGCTTGGAAGCCCGACATCACCAGCCACCTTCCTTCTTGAAGAGGCTGCGCTGGTCGTAGTCGGTGTCGTCGTCCTCGACAGGGCGGCGGGCCGGGCGAGGTGCGGGCGGCTGGGTCGTGGCCGCGTCCTGTTGTTCCTCGTTCACGACGAACTGCGGAGGTGCTGCGGGCTCGGGCTCGTCCGGGACGTCGATCGGTGGGATCTGGGACTGGACGAACTGCATGGCCTCGCTGTTGTCGCCGATGAGCGGGGCCATGATCGTGGCGATCTGGCCCACGGCCTGGGCCTGGGCGCGTTTGGCCGTGGACATCACCAGGGCGGCCAGGCGGTCTTTGGGCATGTCGTCGGCCTTTGTGCCGAACGACAGGTTCAGCAGCGCTCCCCCTGCGCTGACGCTCACCGTCACGGCGCCGTCTGTGCTGGTGGCGGCGCCGGTCAGGTTTGCGATTTGGGACTTGGCTTCTTCTGCCTGGTCAAGCAAGGCGGCGGTGCGCTGCTCGTAGTCCTCGATGAGCTGGTTCGGATCGGTCATGCGGTCCCCCTTGCACGTGCGTGAGGGGGACGTTACCGAGGGTTACTGCGTCTTGCTGGCGAAACGGGTCAAGCGCAGGAACGCGGACCAGGCTTCGGGGGAGATCGGGAGGTGGGTGCTCGGCGCCTTGCTGTCGCGGATGCCGATTCCGTGGCCCACCTCGACGCAGTTGTTGCTGCTGCCGCTGTAGCTGCTCTTGCGCCAGGCGGTCATTGGAGGCCCTCCAAGATGTTGTCGATCACCGCCCTCGATTCTTCCTCAGACAGAGCGACGGCCGCGAGAGCCGTCAGGATGTCCTCGTGGATCTTGATGGTCTCCGGGTCGTCGAAGAACAGGCAGTAGTTGACGCTGTCCGCGTAGACGACCGGCGGGTACTTCGGGAACTTCATCAGGCAGAAGTCACCGCAGGTACCCGCGTGCACGCCTGCTGACCGAGGAACGATCCGGATGCTGATGTACTTCCGCACCGACATCCTGAGCAGGTGGGCCAGCTGTTCTCGCCACACCTCGACGCTGCCGACCGGAAGCTCCAGCGCCTGTTCGTGCACCAAGAACACGAACTTGCGGCCAGGTTCGAGGATGTGCGCGCGAGCCGCCCTGGCAGCGGCGACTGCCGGGACGTCCTCGGCCTCGATCACGGGCGAACGTTCGGTGACGATGTAGCCGTAGTCCGGCGTTTGCACCAGGCCGGGCACGAGGATCATCGACCAGGTGATGATCTCCTCGGCGTCCTGCTCGTGGTCGATCAGCGTGCGGACCTGGTCCGGCACGCCGTCCTTCGGGATCTGAAGCCAGGCGTTGCCCGACTCGTGGAACAGCGCCAGCAGGTGTTCACGTTCCTCGACCGTGGCCCGGCAGTACCCGAGCAGCAGCAGGACGTCCGCCTCGGTCACACCGCCTTTGCCGAGGGTCATGTCGGAGATCTTGGCTTCCTGCCAGCCGAGGAGTTCAGCGAGTTTGCGATGGGTGAGGCCGGTCCTCGCGATGATGGCGCGAACAGTGCCACCGAACTCCCGGCCCACCACGCTGGACGATCTTTTGGGCATGCCGGAAAAGCTAGGCCTGGTAAGTCATTTCGTGCCATTGTTTCCTGCCAAATGTGCCTGAAGGTAGGACGCATGGAGCGGCTCCATGTTTCGGATGATCTTGCCGCTGGACGTCCTGGGCAGCGTGTCCATCACGTGGATGTGCTGGGGGAGCTTGAATTCAGCGAGTCTTTCCGTGCACCAATCCGACAACGCCTGCGCGGTGAGCGTGTCGCTCGTGGTGCCCACGTACGCGCGGATTTCCGTCCGTCCCACCGCGACGGCCTCGGTCACCTGCGGGTGTCCACGTAGGACCTGTTCGACCTCGGTCAGGTCGACCTTGTTGCCGCGCACCACGACCAGCGAGTCGGCGCGACCGCGCAGGCGCAGTTCGCCGTCGGGGGTGAACTCGCCTCGGTCGCCGGTGCGGAACCAGCCGCCGGAGAAGCGTGCCGGGTCGTTCTCGGCCAGGTAGGGCGTTTCCGGCAAGGCCACTTCCACCAGGCCGTTGCGCACTCGTGCTGTGATGCCGGGCATCGGCTTGCCGACGGACGGGCGGACCGTGCCGGAAACGGCAATGGTCAGTGCGCCGGTTTCGGTGGTGCCGAAGCATTCGCCCACCGGGAAGCCATAGGCGGCAAGGAATCTGTCGGCCACGTCCTGCGGCATCATCTCGCCGCCGGCGAACGCGCCGCGGACCGTGCGCAACGCGTCGCGGTCGGGTGAGGAGGCCAGCAGGTCGAAGTGGAAGGGCAGGCCGGTGACGAAATCGACCTCATGAGTCCGTGCAGAGGAAAGAATGTCTTCTGCGGTCGGGCTTGCGGCGAACACGAGGTGCACTCCTGCCGCGAGAGAGTGCAGCAGGCCACCGATCAGGCCGAAGCTGTGCGCGGGGGAGTTGAGCAGCAGCAGGCGTTCGCCGCGTCGCACCATGCCGTCGGAGGCGGAGAAGCGCGCCACCTCGTCGACGAGTGACGGCGTGCTGCGGCCGATCACCTTCGGGCGGCCGGTCGAGCCGGAGCTGAACTGGACGAGTCGGTGCGGAGAAGCAGCGGGGACGCCGTCGACCCGCTCGGCCACGAGTCCGTACCGCTCCTGGAAACCCTGGACAGGAGCGCCGCCGGGGTGGACGAGGAACTCGGGGCGCGTGAGTTCGTGCAGGACGTGGGCTTCGGCCGGGCGCAGGCGGTGGTCGATCGAGATCACCTGCGCACCGATGCTCCACAGCGCGAGCACGGCCTCCAGTTGGCTGAAGCTCGGCGGTACTTGGACGGCGACCGTGCTGCCGTCACGGATGCCGACGGCGGCGAAACGAAGAGCGTGAGCGGTGACGTCGGCGCGCAGCAGGCCGTGCGTGACTGTGTTGCGGTGACTGAAGATCGGGACCTCGTCACCGTGGCGGTGCAGCAGGTCGGTGATGAACTCACGCACTTCATGACTCCTTGCAGAACTCGCCGATGGGGAGGCCCACGTGCCGTTGCTCGGAAGCGATGTAGCCGAGCAACTCGTCGCCGGGCTGGAGTTCGGTCACGTTGCGGACCTTGCCGCCGGGCGCGAGGACGCGGACGTGCCAGTCGTCCTGCACCATCAGGTCGACCACGACGTTCTCCGGCGACCGCGCGGTGATGGTGAGCATCGGGCGGGACTCGAGCTTGGCCCGGCCGACGGTGAGCTCGCGGGTGCGGCCGTCGGCGTCGACGGCGAGGACCTTGCTGCCGGAACGCAGTTCGGACAGGTAGTTCGTGCGGTTCGCCGGGCCCAGGACGTACGAGTGCAGCGCGCCCGCGTTGACCCGGAACGGCCGCGTCGGCATGTACGGCAACGGATGCGTCTCGCTGCAGCAGAGGATGAAACCCGACGAGAACGAGCCGACGAGGATGCCCTCGTCCTCCCGGAAGTGCGAGGCGGTGTCGACGCAGACGCGGTCGCCGAGGCCGTTGTGGGTCAACGCCTCCACGGTGAGCGTGGTCAGGGTCAGCGGCGGGGACGTGACTTCCAGCAGCCGGGCCAGTTTGAACACGTCGGTCGCGTCCCGCGGGGCCATCAGCACGCCGTCCGAGCCGTGTTCCAGGCATTCGAGGACGATCGCGGCCTCTACGAGGTCGGCCACGACGGTGATCAGCTTGCCGGGTGCGCCGTCGGCGGCGGCGATCACGATCTCCAGCGGGATCTTCGTCGGGTCGGTGAACGCGACGACGGTGTGGTCGAGCCGTTCCGCCGCGGCACAGGCGAGTTTGAGCGTGCGGTCGTCGCTGACCGTCACGAACGCGGAACCCGAGTGCAGCCGGTCCAGCTGGTCCTGGTCGTGCACCGTCACGGTGACCAGGTGCGGGCTGTCGGCCGGGTCGTCGGCGAGCAGCACGCGGGTGATCGTGGGCGGCAGGTCGTCCAGCAACGACGGGTCGTCCGCGACGACTCCGGCGATCCGGCTGTGCACGGCCGCGTCGATGACGGCGGTCCGGTGCGCTTCCGGGACGGTTCTGAGGTCGATCCAGGCGAACTTCACCGGTTCTCCAAGGTGGCGGTCAGGGCGTGGATGAGACTTGCGTCGGTGGGCGCGTGCACGATCGACGCCAGCTCCGCGACCAGGTGCATCGGCGTCGGCGAGGTGAACACCCGCCGTCCGACGGCGAGGCCCGCGCAGCCCGCCGCCATCGCCACGCGGGCGTGGCCCGCGAGGCTGTTCGCCGAGGCGGGGCCGCCCGCGACGATCACCGGAATCGGGCAGCCGGCAACGACTTCGGTCATGTCGTCGGCCAGGTTGGTCTTGACGATGTCCGCGCCGAGGTCCGCCGCGATGTTGACGACGTGCGCCAGCAGAGCGGGGTCCCTGGGATCGCCGATGCGCGGGCCGCGGGCATAGGCCATCGCCACCAGCGGAACGTTCCACGAGTCGCACGCGGCCGCGACCGTACCGAGGTCGGCGAGCTGGCGGGCTTCCGTGTCGGAGCCGATGTTGACGTGCACGCTCACCGCGTCGGCACCGAGCCGCAACGCCTCGTCGACCTCGCCGACGAGCACCTTGGCGTTGGCGTCGGCCATGTGCGCGGTGCCCGCGCTCAGGTGGACGATCAGCGCGCATCCGCCCAGCACGGCGGGATCGATGGTACGTACCCGTCCTTTGTGGACGATGATGGCGTCGGCACCGCCCTGCACAACGGCGCGGATCAGGTCCTGCCACCGGTCCTGCGGCACCACCGGACCGTCCGAAACGCTGTGGTCCAACGGTACGAACAGGTACCTGTCGTCGTGCGGACGGGAAAGGCGTCGCAGCCGCAACGCTTTCCTCATGGCGCTCACACCCTCTGCGGTCGTTTGGTGTCAACAGCAGCGTGGAGCAGTCCGCGCGCGCAGCGGCAGGTGTGAGGTGCCGATAATTCCCGAGTTATCGGCCTGACAGACCAACCGCCCTTACGACGGCGACGGAGCGTCATCTGGTGACACCCGCGTGGCCGTGTTCGTTGATGAGCAACTGTCCTAGGCTTCCTCAGTGCGAATGGAGCTGAGACATCTGCACGTGGTGCTGACCGTGGCGCGGGCGGGCAGCATCAGCCGGGCCGCCTCCCAGATGAAGATCGCCCAGGCCGGGCTGACCGCTCAGGTCCGACGGATCGAGGCGAGTCTCGGCGGGCCGTTGTTCCTGCGCCGCAACGACGGCGTCGAGCTGACCGAGCTGGGCCGCCACGTCGTGCTGCGGGCCCAGGACCTGGTCGAACGGTTCGACGACCTGCTCGTCACCTCGCGCAAACTGGCCGAACGCGGCGACTCCGGCATCCGGCTCGGTGGTGTGGTGGGCTCGCCGACCGCGCTGCTGGTCGGGGTGGTCAGGGAGGTGCTGCCGAGCCTGCCGCAGACCACGCACGTCGAACGCGGCGCCGACGCCGTGCTGGAGCTCGTGCGCACCGGCGGCCTCGATCTGGCCCTGGTGGTGGAGTTCCCGCGCAGTCCGTTGCGGTTCCCGGAAGCGGTCGGCCTGCGCGGTGTCGTCACGGAACGCATGCTGATCGGCGTCCCGGTGGGCCATCGGCTGTCCGGCCGCAGCGAGGTGCTGCTGTCGGAGCTCGCCGGCGAGGAGTGGGTCGTCCCGGACGAGAACCACGGCGGCCGGCTGAACCTGGAACTGGCCTGCGAAGCGGTCGGGTTCACGCCGCGGTGCGCGCACTTCGGCATCGACCCCGTCGTCGCCGCGGACCTGGTGCGGTCGACCGGTGCCGTGGCGGGGTTCTTCCCCGGTCACGACCTGCCGGGCGTGCTGCTCAAGCCGATCATCGGCAACCCGCTGCACCGGCGGATCACGCTGGTGTGGAACGCCGACGCCGCCGAACACGTGGACGACGTGCATGCCGGCCTGCTGCGCGCCTACCACGAGCGGACACCGCATTCAGGCCGGCTGCTGGCGTCATGACCTGCTGGGCCTCGGCGCGTCCGGTCCCAGCACGTCCACGGCCGCCAGCCAGGCCGCTCCCGCCGCACCCTCCGTCGCCATGATCACCGGAGCGTTGCAGCGGGTGAGGAGTTCCTGCTTCAGGTGCGTGCCGACCGGGGTCTTGATCAGGCTGCCGACCAGCACGATCGGTGAGGTGTCGGACGGCTCGCGGACGGCCGTGGCGGTGTCGGCGAGCAGGCGGGCGGCGGACGCCACGATCGCGAGCGCCTCGGGATCGCCGTGGTGGTAGGCGGAACTCACCAGAGGCGCGAACTGGGCGAGTTTGATGGGCGCCGCCGCGTTGACGGCGGTGATCAGCTGGCCTCGGTTGCGAGCGCCTGCGGCGGTCAGGACGGCGGTGGCCAGGCCTTCCAGCGGTGCGTCCAGGTCGAGCAGCTTCAACGTGGCGCGGACGGCTTCGCGGCCCAGCCAGAACGCCGAGCCGTCGTCACCGATGAGCCAGCCGTAGCCGCCGGACTGGCCGACCATGCGGTGGCCGGCGATGCGGCCCGCGATGGAACCGGTGCCCGCCACCAGAACCGTGCCGTCGGCTGACGAGGTGCCGGTGGCGAAGGCGGCCTCGCAGTCGGTGATCACGCGCATCGGGCAGTGCAGGCCCGCGCGTTCCCAAGCTCCTTGGAAGAGGTCCAAGACCGCGGGGTCGGTCATGCGGGAGGCGCCCGCCATGCCGAGGACGCCGGAGCGGACCTTGCGGGAGTCGAGGCCGTCCAACGCCTCCGCCAGCGCCTCGCCGATGTGGGCGGCGGCCACGTCGGGCGGGTGCGAGTTCGGGTTCGCGCCACCCGCCAGGCCCTGACCCAGGCGGGCGCCGTCGAGTCCGAGCACCAAAGCCCTGGTGGACGTGCCGCCAGCGTCGAGTCCCACGACCAGATCCATAACGACCGAGTATGCCGAGAGACGCTCAGCTGAGGCACGCCCAACCGGGTGTCACCTCACGAAAGCCCGGTTACCGCTTGCGTTGTGGTGGAAGAGCACCAGCGAGCCGGCCGGAGCAAGATCACCCGGACGGACCACTGTGGACAGTGAGGGAACGGTCAGGCTGTAGTCGAACGTGGCCGCGGGGGCGACGTCGACCAGGTCGTCGGTGTCGGCGGGCGCGGTGTACCGGCTCCGCACGCCGGCGGTGTAGGTCACCGGGCCGGCCGGCAGAGCCGACCGCGCGACCGGCAGCACCACGACGTCGCTGTCGAACAGGTTCGTGTCGGACGAGCCGTCGAAGCCGTTCAGCGGCTGCTCGTCCACCACGTCCTCGGTGCCGGCCACCACCGTGCGGGCGAGCCAGACGTCGGCCGTCACGTCGCCGTCGGAGTTCGTCGGCTTCTCGGCGGTGGTCACGAAGTCCTTGCCACCCACCGAGAACCGCACCTCCGGCTTGGTGTTGCTGCCGATGTTCGCCCAGGTGCTCCAGGTCGCGACGCCGAACGCGAGCAGGTCCGGGGTGGCCGTCGCGCCCACGTACCGCAGGTCGCCGCCGCGCGCGGTGCGGTTCACGGCGCAGTCGTCCTGCACACCGGGGCCGCAGTCGGGCAGGCGGTCAGAACGCGCTCCGAGCTGGAGCACGGTCATCCGCGACTGGTAATCGGGCTGGTCGAGGCCGCGGCCGGCGACGCGGCCACCGGCCACGCTCAGGCGCGACACCGGCTTCGGCGCCGCGTAGACCGGCACGCGGAGAGAGCGGTCACCGGTGAACGTCACCAGGCCGGACGCCTCCGCCAGGAACTGACGGCCCTCGTCGAGCGAGACCGTGGGGTCGGGCGTCTTGCGCAGCGCGGCCGGGTTCGAGATCCGCAGCTGCACCGGCACCGAGGCCGAACCGCCCGGCCGCAGCACGACGTAGGGCGCGCTGACCAGGAAGGACACGCCGGGCACGCTGGTGATCGGCTCGTAGCCGGCGCGCAGCCGGACGGTCTGGGAGCCCTTGTTGACCAGCTTGAGGGTGCGGCTCGTCAGCACCGGACCGCCCACCTCGACCGTGCCGAACGACGCGTCGCCCAGCACCAGCACGTCCGCCGACAGGGCACCGAGCCCGTCCACCCGGCCCGCACCGACCCGCATCGGTGCCTCGCGCACGCCCTTCGAATCCTTGATCACGCCGGAGGCGGTGTTCATCAGCGCGGCCTTGACCTCCGCGACCGTCCACTCCGGATGAACCTCGCGCAGCAGTGCGGCGATGCCCGCCACGTGCGGCGACGCCATCGACGTGCCGCCCATCGACACGCCGTCCGCGGCCGTCCCGGAGGCGGCGGAGAAGACCGTGTCGCCCGGAGCGGCCACCGCGATCGACGAACGCGAGCGCGACGACGACGGCGTGATCGTGTCCGCGATCGACGGCTCCACGGAGGGCACCGCGACCTTCAACGCCGAGGTCAGGTGCGCGGTCAGCGTCCCGGCCTCCAGGGCCGGTCGCAGCGCGGACGAGGCCGGCGCCGTCAGCTGGAAGGCCGGGATGTGCGCGTTTCCGGCGATCCCGGCCGCGAACACGGGCAACGTCGTCGGCAGCAGCACTCCGGCCGCCCCGGCCTTCCAGGCGTTGTCGGTGCGGGCACCCGAACCGCAGGCGCGGGTGGCGTCGCTGTCGTCCCACTCCAGCCAGACGATCTTCCCGGCCAACGGCTCCGAAATCGGCTGACACCCGTCCACGTTGGACGAAAGCCGCACAACGGGCAGGGTGAGGTCGAAGGGCTCCTTGAAGTTCTGGCTGTACTGGCCGGCCCACCGCTTGCCGGCGACCTCCAGCCCGTCCAGCATCGAGAACGAGTCGCGGCTGTTCGCGACGGAGATCGCCTCGGGGGTGTTGCCCGGCGAGCCGGACACGTCGTAGAAGTCGCCGCCGTTGCCGGCCGCCGCGACCACCACCACGCCGTGCTCGACGAGCTTGCGCACGAACAACGAGTCGGGGTCGTCGGGCGCACCGAAGTCGCTGCCCAGCGACAGGTTGACCACGTCGAGCTTGTCGGAGAAGTCGCCGTCGCCGTTGGGGTCGAGCGCCCAGTCCAGCGCCTGCGCGGTCAGGTTCGTGCCGCCCTCGCAGCCGAACACCTTCAACGCGTAGAGCAGCGCTTTCGGGGCCGTGCCAGGGCCGATCCTCATCGCGTCCAGGTCGATCGAGGAGTACGAACCGCGGTAGGTCGTGCCGTCGGCGTTGACCCCGTACCCGGCTGCGGTGCCGGCGACGTGCGTGCCGTGGCCGTCGCAGTCCACCGGGTCGGCGTCGGGCTCCGGCAGGGACCCGGACGTGCCGGTGTAGGCGTCGCCCGCGAAGTCGTACCCGCCGACGACCTTGGCGTTGGGGAACGTGCCGCCGCCGAAGTCCGCGTGCCGGTAGTCGATGCCGGTGTCGATCACGCCGATCCGCACGCCGTCGCCGAGCCTGCCCAGCGACTTCCACACGTCGGACGTCCGGGTGAGCCGGACGGCGTGCGCGTTCGAGAGCTTCTTGGGGACCATCCGGTGGACCGCCCGCACCTCGGGCATGCGCGCCAGCGCCGCCAGGCGCGACCTGTCCGCCGACAGCACGACGCCGGGCACCGCGTTGGTCGTTCGGGCGACTTCCCGGCCGCCGGACCGGGACACCACCCGGGACGCGTGCTCCGAGGTGCGATCCCGTGCTGAACGCGCCTGCGCGGCGGTGCCCGAGTCGACGGCTGCGGCCGAGGTCAGCTCGACGAAAACGGTTACAGTGTCGACCGGTCCGACCGGCGCGAGCAGTGCGCCCGTCAGAAGTGCTGCGGTCACCAGATTCACGATCAACTCCTCCTATTCATCGGACGACTTCACGCCGGGCCCTAGACGCAGGCGGTATCGCAGGGCTATACATCCGATGTATTTCGTAGGGGTGAGCAGAGGAGGAACGGCCGTGCAGTTCTTGCGCCTGGGGCCGGTCGGTGACGAGCGTCCTGCAGTCAGGACCGACGACGGGACCACATACGACCTCCTGCCGATCACCCCGGACATCGACGGGGCGTTCCTCGCGAACGACGGCGTCAACCGCGTGCGCGCCGCTCTCGACAGCGGTGAGCTCGGGGCACTGAGCACGGAGGGCGTGCGCGTCGGGCCGCCGCTCGCGCGTCCGGGCAAGATCATCTGCATCGGCCTCAACTACCGCGACCACGCGGAGGAGACCGGCGCGGACATCCCGGGCGAGCCGGTGATGTTCCTCAAGACGCCCGACACGATCGTGGGCCCGTACGACGAGGTGCTCGTCCCGCGCCGGTCCGTGAAGACCGACTGGGAGGTCGAGCTCGGCGTCGTCATCGGGCGCACCGCCCGCTACCTGGAGTCCGAAGAGGATGCTCTGGCCTGCGTCGGCGCGTACGTGCTCTCGCACGACGTCTCCGAGCGCGAGTTCCAGATCGAGCGCGGCGGGACGTGGGACAAGGGCAAGAACTGCGAGACGTTCAACCCTCTCGGCCCCTTCCTCGTGCCCGCCGACGAGATCGCCGACCCACAGAGTCTGGAGATGCGGCTCTGGGTGAACGGCGAGATCAAGCAGAACTCGTCCACCAAGAACATGATCTTCCCGGTCGGCGAGATCGTGCGCTACCTCAGCCAGTTCCTTGTCCTTCGTCCGGGTGACGTCATCAACACAGGTACACCCGCTGGGGTGGCGCTCGGCCAGCCGGAGCCCAAGCCGTACCTGCGCGCCGGTGACGTGGTCGAGCTGGAGATCGAAGGCCTCGGCAAACAGCGTCAGACCCTCGGGCAGGCCTGAACCCATGCCGAAGATCACCGCACTGGACGTCCTCGACATCCGGTTCCCGACCTCGCGCGAGCTCGACGGCTCCGACGCGATGAACCCGGACCCGGACTACAGCGCCGCGTACGTGGTGCTGCGGACCGACGACGGACCCGAGGGGCACGGGCTCGCGTTCACCATCGGCCGCGGCAACGACGTGCAGGCCGCCGGCATCAAGGCCCTCGCACCGCACGTCGTCGGCAAGGACGTGCCGGAGGACGCGAAGGCGCTGGCGGAGCTGTACTTCGAGCTGATCGGCGACTCGCAGATCCGCTGGCTCGGCCCCGAGAAGGGCGTCGCGCACATGGCGATCGGGGCCGTCGTCAACGCGGCCTGGGACCTCGCCGCCCGCCGCGCGGGGTTGCCGGTCTGGCGGTTCCTCGCCCGGATGTCGCCCGAGGAGATCGTCAGCCTCGTCGACTTCCGGTACCTGAGCGACGCCCTGACGCCCGACGAGGCGCTGCAGGTCCTGCGCAAGGCCGAGCACGGCAAGGCCGAGCGCACGGACACCATCACCCGCGACGGGTACCCGGCCTACACGACGTCACCGGGCTGGCTCGGCTACTCCGACGAGAAGCTCGCCGGACTCGCCCGCCAGGCACTCGCCGACGGCTTCGACATGATCAAGCTCAAGGTCGGTGGCAGCCTCGACGACGACGTCCGCCGGATGAAGCTCGCCCGCGAGGTCGTCGGCGAGGACACCCGCGTGGCGGTCGACGCGAACCAGCGCTGGGACGTCGACACGGCCGTGCGCTGGATGCGCGAGCTGGCGCCGTACGACCCGTACTGGATCGAGGAGCCGACCTCCCCGGACGACGTGCTGGCACACCGCGCGATCGCCGACGCGCTGGCCCCGATCCGGGTCGCGACCGGCGAGCACGTGCAGAACCGCGTGATCTTCAAGCAGCTGCTGCAGGCCGGTGCGATCGACGTGCTGCAGCTCGACGCCTGCCGGGTCGCGGGCGTGAACGAGAACATCGCGATCCTGCTGCTGGCCAGGAAGTTCGACATCCCGGTGTGCCCGCACGCCGGCGGCGTCGGCCTGTGCGAACTGGTCAGGCACCTGTCGTTCTTCGACTACGTCGCCGTCTCCGGTGAGATCGGGGAGCGCGTGATCGAGTGGGTCGACCACCTGCACGAGCACTTCCTGGACCCGGCCGTCGTCGAGAACGGCCGCTACCTGGCACCCGCCGCGCCGGGGTTCTCCGCACAGCTCAAGGACGAGACGCTGGCCGACTACGTCTACCCCGACGGTCCTGTGTGGACTGGTCTGGAGGGCGAGGATGACTGACTTCGAAGGACTCGTCGCCGTCGTCACGGGCGGTGCGTCCGGCATCGGGCTCGCCACGGCCGAGCTGCTGAGCAGCAGGGGAGCCGCGGTCGTCGCGCTTGATCTCAACCCGGACGTGAAGGACCCGCTCGTCGGGATCCGCGCCGACGTGTCGGACGACGAGAGCGTGAAGGCCGCGATCGACGAGGTCATCGCGCGGTTCGGACGGCTCGACGTCGTGGTGAACAACGCCGGCATCGGCGCACAGGGCGACGTCACGGCCAACGACGACGCCCAGTGGGCGAAGGTGCTCGACGTCAACGTGCTGGGCATGGTCCGCGTCTCGCGGGCCGCGCTGCCGCACCTGCGGAACTCGCCGTCCGCGGCGATCGTCAACACCTGCTCCATCGCTGCCTGGGCCGGGCTCCCGCAGCGCGCTCTCTACTCGGCCAGCAAGGGCGCGGTGTACTCGCTGACGCTCGCGATGGCCGCCGACCACGTCCGCGAAGGCATTCGCGTCAACGCGGTCGCCCCCGGCACGGCGGACACCCCGTGGGTGGGCCGTCTGCTCGACTCGGCACCGGACCCGGCAGCCGAACGAGCCGCGTTGGAGGCACGCCAGCCGCACGGCCGGCTCGTCTCCGCAGATGAGGTCGCGGGAGCCATCGCCTACCTGGCGAGCCCGCTTTCGGGTTCCACCGCCGGCACGATCCTCGCCGTCGACGGTGGCATGCACGGCCTGCGCTTGCGTCCCCAGCAGTCATGAAAGGCGATTCAACGATGAAGCGTCGCAACCTCACCGCCGCGGTGTGCCTCGCGCTCGCCGGTGCCCTGACACTGTCCGCGTGCGGCGGCGGGACGACCGGCACCGGTGCCGGCGGAGTCGGCCCGATCGGCGCCGACCACCCGCGGGCCGACACCGACTTCTGGAACTCCTACATCAAGTACTTCCCGGAGAAGGCCAAGGACCTCGGCATCAACCTGCTGAACCCCACCAACTCGCAGAACAAGGTCGAGAACCTGGTCGCCAACGCCCAGTCGCTGCAGTCGCAGGGCGCCAAGGCGATCATCATGGCGCCGCAGGACACCGGCGCCATCGCGTCCACCCTGGACCGGCTGGAGAAGGCGAACATCCCCGTCGTCACCGTCGACACCCGTCCGGACAAGGGCAAGACCTACATGGTCGTGCGCGCGGACAACAAGGCGTACGGCGAGAAGGCCTGCAAGTTCCTCGGCGACAAGCTGGGCGGCAAGGGCAAGGTCGTCGAGTTCCAGGGAGCGCTGGCGTCGGTCAACGGCCGCGACCGCTCCGAGGCGTTCGCCGCCTGCATGAAGCAGAACTACCCCGGCATCACGGTGTTCGAGGAGCCGACCGACTGGGAGGGCCCGAAGGCGTCCGCGGCCCTGCAGACCAGGCTGAACCAGCACCCGGACATCAACGGCATCTACATGCAGGCCGGTGGCGCGTTCCTCACGCCGACGCTGCAGGTGTTGCGGCAGAAGAACCTGATCGTCCCGCCGACCGACCCGAAGCACATCTTCATCGTCTCCAACGACGGCATCCCGCAGGAGCTGGAGGCGATCCGCAAGGGCGAGATCGACGCGACCGTCTCGCAGCCGGCCGACCTCTACGCGCAGTGGGCGCTCTTCTACGCGAAGGCCGCCGTGGAGGGGAAGACGTTCTCCCCCGGCAAGACCGACCACGACTCCACCATCGTGGACACCGGCGGCGGCCGGCTGGAGGACCAGCTCCCGGCACCGTTGATCACCAAGGAGAACGTCGACGACAAGGCGTTCTGGGGCAATCAGATCTGATGAACGACTTCGCTGCTGTCGCGCGTGGCGTGACGAAGAGGTTCGGGCAGACGCTCGCGTTGGACGACGTGGGCATCGAGATCCGGGCCGGTGAGTCGCACGCGCTCGTCGGTCGCAACGGCGCGGGCAAGTCGACGTTGGTCTCGGTCCTCACCGGCATGCAGTCGCCGGACGCGGGCGAGGTCAGCTTCTTCGGCGAACCCGCGCCGCCCGTCGCCGACAGCGCGGCCTGGCGCCGGCATGTCGCGTGCGTGTACCAGAAGTCGACGGTCGTGCCGGAGCTGTCGGTCGCCGAGAACCTGTTCATCAACCGGCAGGACCTCGGCGGCGGCCTGATCAGGTGGAAGAAGCTCCGGCAGCAGGCCGCCGAGCTGCTCGAGACCTACGACGTGGCGGTCGACCCGGACTCGTTGGTGTCCACGCTGACCGTCGAGCAGCGTCAGCTGGTCGAGATCGCGCGGGCGCTGTCGATCGGCTCGCGGTTCGTGATCCTCGACGAACCGACCGCGCAGCTCGACGGCCCGGCGATCGAGCGGCTGTTCGACCGGATGAGGTCGTTGCAGGACAAGGGGGTGACGTTCCTGTTCATCTCCCACCACCTGCAGGAGGTCTACGAGGTCTGCCAGACGGTGACGGTCTACCGCGACGCGCGGCACATCGTCACCGCTCCGGTGGCCGAGATGTCGAAGCCCGACCTGATCGAGGCGATGACCGGCGAAGTGGGTGGCCTCAACGTGCCCAGCGGCGACGACAGGCCGTCTTCTGCTGAGGAAGTGCTGACCGTGTCGGCGTTGAGCGGGGACCACTTCTCGGACATCTCGCTGTCGGCGACCCGCGGTGAGGTCATCGGCCTCGCGGGCAGCGCGTCGTCCGGCAAGCACGAGTTCGCGGAGACGGTCTACGGACTGCGCAAGCCGTCTGCCGGGTCGATCTCCGTGGACGGTTCGGCGGTGCGCGGCGGCGATGTTCCGGCCGCCTTGAAGGCCGGAATCGGCTGTGTGCCACGGGATCGGCATCACCAGGGGCTCGTGCTGGACCTGTCGATCGCGGAGAACGCGACGATGAGCACGGCCGGTGCGTTCGTGTGGCCGTCGGCTCAACGTTCGGCCGGCAGCAAGGCGATCGCGTCGTACGACGTGAAGGCTGCCGGGCCGGACCAGCCGGTCTCGGACCTGTCCGGCGGCAACCAGCAGAAGGTCGTGATGGCGCGTGCCCTCGCCGGCGACCCGTCGGTGCTGGTGCTGATCAACCCGACCGCGGGCGTCGACGTGAAGTCCAAGGAGTCGCTGCTCGGGGTCGTCGACGCGCAGGCGCGCCGGGGCAAGGCCGCGATCGTCGTCTCCGACGAGCTCGACGACCTGCGGGTCTGCGACCGCGTTCTGGTGCTGTTCCACGGCCAGGTCGTGCGGGAGTTCGCACGCGGCTGGCGCGATCAGGAACTCATCTCTGCGATCGAAGGATTGAGCTCGGTATGACCAAGGCCATGACTCCGCCGGTCGCGGCACCCGCGCCGGAGAAGCAGAGGTTCCGGCTGGCGCGGTACCAGGACCTCGCACTGGTCCCGGTGATCATTCTTCTGCTGATCATCGGGGCGATCCTGTCGCCGATCTTCCTGACGCCGAACAACCTGATCGCCGTGCTGACCCAGCAGAGCGAGCTGTCGTTGCTGGTGCTGGGCCAGGCGATGATCCTGATCGTCGGCAAGATGGACCTGTCGCTGGAGTCGACGGTCGGTCTCGCGCCCGCGCTGGCGGTCGCGCTGATCATCCCGTCGTCGGCCGGTGGGCTGGACGTCGGGCTCGCGGCGTGGCTGGCGTTGCCGCTGTGCCTGCTGATCGGTGTGGCGATCGGTGGCCTGAACGGGTTCCTGATCCTCAAGGTCGGGCTGTCCGGGTTCATGGTGACCCTGGGCATGCTGACGATGCTGCGCGGTCTGCAGCTCGCGATCACCGAGGGCAAGTCGCTGATCGACGTGCCGGAGTCGTTCCTGTACCTGGGTTCCACGACGTGGCTCGGGCTGCCGGCGGCGGTGTGGATCTGCATCGTCTGTTACGCGGCGGGCATCTTCGTGCTGAAGTACCTGCGCGCGGGCCGTTCGTTGTACGCGATCGGCGGCAACTCGGAGGCGGCGCGGGCCGCCGGCATCCGGGTCGACCGCGTGGTGTGGACCGTGCTGATCATCGGATCGGTGCTGGCCGTGATCGCGGGCATCCTGATGACCGGGCGGCTCGGTTCGGTGGCCGCCACGCAGGGTGAGGGCATGATCTTCCAGGTCTTCGCGGCCGCGGTGATCGGCGGAATCTCGCTGCAGGGCGGCAAGGGCACGTTGTTCGGCGCGCTGTCCGGTGTGCTCATGCTGGGGCTCGTGGAGCAGATCCTGCGGTTGCAGGGCGTTTCCGGCTTCTACATCAAGGCCTCGTACGGTGCGGTGATCATCCTCGCGCTGATCGTGACGCGGTTCGCCACCGGGCAGAAACAGGAGTGAGCGTTGGAGACCGTTGCGCTGCACACCCGGCTTCGCGAGGGACGCGAGGCCGACTACGACCGCATCCACGCGACGATTCCGGCCGAGCTGGACGAGGCGCTGCGCGAGGCCGGGGTGTGGTCGTGGCGGATCTGGCGTTCTGGGCGCGAGCTGTTCCACCTCGTCGAGGTGGATGACTACCGCGCGATGCGCGCCTGTTTGGCCGAGCACCCCGCCAACGTTCCGTGGCAGGCTCAGATGGCCGAACTGCTGGAGGTCGAGGACGACTACTCCGGCGCCGAACCTGCTGTGCGACTCGTGTGGGAGCTGCCGTGAAGGTCGCTGTTTCTCGTCTTGGCTTCGGTGGTGCGCCGATCGGCAACCTCTACCGGGAGGTGTCCGACGAGGTGGCGTTCGGTGCGGTGGAAGCCGCGTGGCAGAGCGGCGTCCGCTACTTCGACACCGCGCCGCACTACGGGCTCGGGCTGTCGGAACGTCGTCTCGGGGTTGCTCTGGCCGGGCGGCCGCGCGACGAGTACGTGATCTCCACGAAGGTCGGGCGGTTGCTGGAGCCGTTCGACGGCGAAGGCCTCGACGACGAGGGTTTCGCGGTGCCGCGCCACTTCCGGCGGATCCGGGACTACTCGGCGGACGGTGTGAAGCGGTCGATCGAGTCCTCTTTGGAGCGTCTCGGCACCGACCGGGTGGAGATCGTCTACATCCACGACCCGGACGACCACTGGGCTTCCGCTTTCGGTGAGGCCTACCCGGCGCTGGAGGACCTGCGGTCGCAGGGTGTCGTGGGCGCCATCGGCGTCGGCATGAACCAGTGGGAGATGCCGGAGCGGTTCGTCCGCGAGACCGACATCGACGTGGTGATGCTGGCCGGCCGGTACACGTTGCTCGAGCAGCCTTCGCTGGTCTCGTTCCTGCCCGCCTGCGTCGACCGGGGTGTTTCCGTGGTGGCTTGCGGGGTCTTCAACTCCGGGCTGCTGTCGAAGCCCGTCGTGGCCGCCGACGCGAAGTACGACTACGAGGAGGCTCCTGCTGCTCTGGTGGCACGGGCTCGGGACATCGCTTCGGTCTGTGAGAGGCACGGGGTGACGTTGCCCGAGGTGGCCATCCAGTTCGCGCTGGGTCACCCCGCGGTGGTGTCGGTGGTGGTCGGCGCACGGACGGCGGAGCAGATGACCGCCAACGCCGCGTACTTCTCCGCCTCGATTCCCGAGGACCTGTGGAACGAGCTGAAGGCGCTGAACCTCATCGATCCGGAGGTGCCCACACCGTGATCGTCGACGCTCACCACCACCTGTGGGATCTGTCGGTCCGCGACCAGGACTGGATCACCGACCCGCCGATGGGGGCGATCCGGCGGTCGTTCCTGGAACCGGACTTCGTCGCCGCCGCACCCGAGGTCTCGGCATCCGTGCTGGTGCAGACGGTGTGCGTGCCGGAGGAGACGCCGGAGTTCCTGGCCGTCGCGGCCTCTTCGGGCGTCGTCGGCGCGGTGGTGGGCTGGACCGACCTGACGTCCGCCGGAGTCGTTGATGCGTTGTCGGAGCTGGTGGACGGCCCCAACGGCTCGTGGCTGCGCGGGATCCGGCACCAGGTGCAGAGTGAGCCGGACCCGGAGTGGTTGTGCCGCAAGGACGTCTGGAACGGGCTGGCGGCCGTCGGCGCTGCCGGGCTGGTCTACGAGCTGCTCACGCTGCCGCACCAGATGCCGGCCGCGCGCCGGACCGTGGCCGCGTTGCCCCAGGTCCAGTTCGTGGTGGACCACTGCTCGAAGCCCGCGATCGGTGCGGATCCGGGGGAGTGGGCCGAGCTGATCCGGGCGCTGGCGGCGCACGAGAACGTGACGTGCAAGCTGTCCGGGCTGGTCACCGAGGCCGACTGGAAGTCGTGGGACGTGGCGGCGCTCCGGCCGTACTTCGAGGTCGTGCTGGACGCGTTCGGGCCTGAGCGGCTGATGTTCGGCTCGGACTGGCCCGTGTGCCTGCTGGCGGCGACCTACGACGAATGGCTGGACGCCGCTCGGGAACTGGTCTCCGAGCTGTCGCCCGACGAGCAGGCCGCGATCTTCTCGGGCACTGCTCGCCGGGTCTACGGCCTTTAGCCGAACAGCGCCTTCAGCTCGTTGATCAGCTCGGGGGTCGCTCCGACGAGCGGTTCGCGGACCGGGCCCGACGGCAGGCCGAGCAGGTTGAGCGCGGCCTTGACGGCGACGGCACCGGGCTCGCGGGTCATGATCGCGGTGATCACCGGCAGCAACGCCTGGTGGCGGCGCAGGGCCTCCTTGTTGTCGCCCTCGTCGTAGGCGTCGAGCATCGCCTTGATCTCGTTGCCGACGACGTGGCCGACGGTGCTGACCGTGCCGACGCCGCCGATCGAGTACAGCGGCAGGATCAGCTCGTCGTTGCCGGAGTAGAAGTCGAGGCCGGTCTCGGCGATCACGCGGGCGGTTGCCAGCAGGTCGACCTTGCAGTCCTTCACACCGACGATCCGCGGGTGCTCGGCGAGCCGGAGCAGCGTCTCGGTGTCGATCGCCGTGCCGGTGCGGCCGGGGATGTCGTAGAGCAGCGCCGGGAGGCCGGAGGCGTTCGCCACCTGCCGGAAGTGGTTCTCGACGCCTTCCTGCGTGGGCTTGCTGTAGTACGGCGTGACGACGAGCAGGCCGTCGGCGCCGTTCTCCTCGGCCTGGCGGGAGAGCTCGATGGTGTGGCGCGTGGAGTTGGTGCCGACGCCCGCGAGGATCTGCGTGCGGTCGCCGACGGCCTCCTTCACGGCCCTGATGATCTGCGCCTTCTCGGCGTCCGTGGTGGTGGGCGCCTCGCCGGTCGTGCCGTTGACGACCAACCCGTCCGCGCCACCCTTGTCGACGAGGTGCGCCGCCAGCTCCTGCGCACCCTTGAGGTCCAGGTCACCGTCGGGGGTGAACGGGGTGACCATCGCTACCAGCACTCGTCCGAACATGACTCCAGCGTGGCTCTAGTCTTCGCAAAGTTCCAGTTAGAAGTTCTGCCCGGAACGTTAAGCTGAGCTTTGTGTTGGATGTGCGAAGGCTCCGATTGCTCCACGCCCTGTCGGTCCACGGCACGGTCACCGCCGCCGCGGAGGCCCTGCACGTGACCTCCCCGGCCGTCTCCCAGCAGCTGGCCGCCCTGGAACGCGAGGCCGGTGTCGCCCTGGTCGAACGGGAGGGGCGCCGCCTGGCGCTGACCCGCGCCGGGCACGTGCTGGCGGCGCACACGCAGCTGGTTCTCGATCAGCTGGCCGCGGCGGAGGCGGACCTGGCCTCGCTGCGCACGTCCGTGTCCGGCGTCGTGCGCGTCGGGGCGTTCGTGTCGGTCGCCGCGTTGCTGCCGCGCGTGATCCAGGTGCTGCGGTCGGCGCACGGGTCCGATGTGGACCTGTTCGTGCACGAGATGGAGCCCGAGGCGTCACTGCCCGCGTTGCGGCGCGGGGACATCGACATCGCGGTGATCCACTCGTACAACATCATGCCGCGCTCGCTGCCCGAGTCCTGCGAGTCGTTCGAGTTGTTCGTGGAGCCGGTGAACGTGGCACTGCCGTTGAGCGATCCGTTGGTGCAGCAGGATTCGGTGGATCTCTCCGTGCTGGCCGACCGGCCGTGGATCATGCCGCGCACCGACGCGTCGTGCCACGAACTGACCCAGCGGGCGTGCGGCGCCGCCGGGTTCGTGCCTCGGGCGCAGGCCTACTGCGACGACTTCGGGGTGATGTGCGGGCTGGTCGAGGCCGGGCTGGGGGTTGCGCTGGTGCCGTCCGTGGCGCGGCGACCCGGGGTGGCGTTGCGGCCGTTGAAGCAGCAGGTGTTCCGGACGGTCTCGGCCGTGGTGCGGAACCGGGCTGATGGACAGCCTGCGGTGCGTGCGGTGCTGGAGCAGCTACGCCAGGTCTGACAGCCACTGCTCGACGCCGGCCACGTGCACAGTGGACCAGCTGCGCGCGAGTTCCGGCTGGTGCGCGGCCAGTGCGTCGACGATGGCGCGGTGCTCGGCGACCGTGCGGTCCACGGCGTTCGACTGGGTGATGCCGCGCCAGATGCGGACGCGGACCGTCGGACCGGCCAGCGTGTCGAGGAGCTGGGCCAGGTAGGCGTTGCCCGAGCACTGGGCGATGGCGCGGTGGAACTCGAGGTCGTGCTCGACCAGTTCCTCCACGGACTTCGCGCTTTCGGCGGCGTCGCAGAGGGCGCGGAGCTTGACGATCTCCTCCGCGTCGACGCGCTGGGCGGCCATCGCGGCGGCCGCGGGCTCGAGAATCCGGCGGACCTGGAGGACTTCCAGCACCGAATCCTCGCCCCGGTGCAGGTCGAGCACGAAGGAAAGCGCGCCGAGCAGGTCGTCGGCCCTGAGCGAGGACACGTACGTGCCGTCGCCCTGGCGGACGTCCAGTACACGGACGAGTGACAGTGCCTTCACGGCCTCGCGCAGCGAGTTGCGCGACAGGCCAAGACGTTCTGCCAGGTCAGCCTCACGCGGGAGACGGTCGCCGGGCTTGAGCTCGCCCGAAACGATCATCTCCTTGACGCGCAGGATCGCATCGTCAGTGACTGCCACGGCACCCTCAACTCGTCGTAGACCTCGGATGTCTGGGGACCAGTATGCGCCACGGATGGTCATCTTCGTGGCATCCCGGTCATTTCGGACCTGATTCACCAAGTGTTATGTAAGATGGTTATCTCCTAACGAAGGGTGACGCGGACCCCTGTTGTGGCCATAATGGTCTGGACCATTCAAGGAGGGATCTTGGACGCCGTTGTCGCAGCACCGCGCGCATTGCTCGGTCGCACGATCGTCGGTCCTGCCTCGGTGCGGATCAGGGACGGCCGCATCGTCGAGGTGACCACCGGTGAAGCACCACCCGGCGCGGAGGTCCTATCCGACGGCCTGCTGACACCGGGCCTGGTCGACGTGCAGGTGAACGGCGCCGTCGGCGTCGACTTCGCCGAGGTGGACGCAGCCGGAATGCGGTCCGTGGCCGAAGCTCTGCCGTCCACCGGTGTGACCCGGTTCTTGCCCACGTTGATCACCGCACCGGTCGACGTGATCCTGAGGCAGACGCGGGCGGTTCTGGCCGCCTCCGCCGCTCTGCCGGGCGGAGTGGGTGCCCGCCCCCTCGGCGTGCACCTCGAAGGCCCCTTCCTGTCGCCCAAACGGGCAGGGGTGCACGACCCGTCGTTCATGGTCGAGCCTGGTCCTGACCAGATCTCGGCACTGCTCGACGACGAGCTGATCCGCCGCGCCCTGCGGATGGTGACGATGGCTCCCGAACAGCCCGGTGGCATGGAGGCGGTCCGCCGTCTCGTCGAGGCCGGCGTGCTCGTCGCGGTGGGCCACTCCGACGCCACGGGTGAGCAGACCCGCGCCGCCGCCGACGCGGGTGCCCGCATGGTGACGCACCTGTTCAACGCCCAGCGCCCGCTGGGGCACCGGGAACCCGGGGTTCCCGGGGTGGCGCTGGTGGACGAGCGGTTCACGCTCGGGCTCATCGCGGACCTGGCCCACGTCGGCCCGGACGTGTGCCGCCTCGTGTTCAACGCCGCCGGGGCGCGGGTCGCACTGGTGACGGACGCCGTCGCCGCGGCCGGGATGCCGCCTGGGCGCTACCACCTCGGAGGAGCGGACGTGCTGCTCACCGAGGACGGGGTGCCCCGGTCGCCGGAGGGCACGATCGCGGGTTCCGCGCTCACGCTCGACCGCGCGGTGCGGAACATCGTGTCCGTGGGTGTTCCGGTTGCCGACGCGCTGGCGTCGGCGACGATCGTGCCGGCCGAGGTCATCGGCGAGTCCGGACTCGGCCGGCTCGCGCCGGGGGCCGTCGCGGACCTGGTGTGGTGGGACGACGACCTGCGGCCCAAGAAGGTCTGGGTCGACGGGCGGGTCGTGTTCGACGCCGCGGTGCCCGTGGCGTCCGTCGCGGCCGGGTACGCCACCGCAGGACAGTAAGCGCAGCAAGGCAAAAGCCCGCTCGGTCGTCACCGAGCGGGCTTTCTGCTGTTGCGGGGCAGAAGAAAGAGCCCGCCCGGGGGGACCAGGCGGGCTCTCGTCCTGCGGGAACTACAGGGTGCGCGTGACCTTGTTCAGGCCGCGCGGGCTGTCCGGGTCGCCGCCGCGTGCCAGTGCCAGGCCGTGGGCCAGGCGCTGCACGGGCAGAATCTCCAGCACCGGTGCCACTTCCTCGGCGGTCTCGGGGATGGCGATGGCGAGCGTCGCCCCCACCTTCTCCGAGGCGGAGCCGACCGCCACGACGTCGGCACCGCGCTGGTGCACCACGTCCAGGGCGTCGCGCAGCGAGTCGCCGCCCTTGCCCAGCGAGGTGATGGCCAGGACCGCGGTCTCGCCGTCCACCGCGGCCACCGGGCCGTGCAGCAGGTCGGCGCCGCTGTAGGCGCGAGCCGCCAGGTAGGACGTCTCCGCGAGCTTGAGGGACGCCTCCAGCGCCGTGGCGTAGGAGTAACCGCGGCCCGTGGTGAGGACGCGGTCCACGAACCGGTAGCGGCGCACGGCCTCGTCGACGGTCGGCGCCGACTGGTCGAGGGTCACCTGGGCGAGCTCGCCCAGCGACGCCGCCGCCTCGCCGTTGCCGCCGCGCACCGCGTCGATCAGCAGGTAGAGGGCCAGCAGCGTGGCCGAGTAGGTCTTGGTGGCGGCCACCGCGTGCTCGACGCCCGCCGAGACGTCCACCGAGAGTTCGGCGGCCGCGTTCAGCGGGGAGTCCGACGTGTTGGTCACGGCCACGGTCAGGGCGCCGCGCCTGCGGTAGGAGGCGGTCACCTCCAGCAGGTCGGGCGAGCCGCCCGACTGGGAGACCGTGACGAGCAGGACGTCGCGCAGGTCGGGCTCCGCGCCGTACAGCGTCGTGGTGGACGCGGAGACCAGGCCGGCGGGGAGCTGGAGCAGGATCTCGGTCAGGTACTTCGCGTAGATCGCGGCGTGGTCGCTGGAGCCGCGGGCCGCGAAGAGCACGAAGCGCGGGGCACGCTCGCGGATGACGGCGGCCACCTCGGCGATCGCGGACCGCGAGGCGTAGAGGTCGGAGAAGATCGACGGCTGCGCGGCGATCTCCGCTGCCATGTGCCGGCCTGGCTGGGGCGTGGTCATGTCGTGCCTTTCAGGATCAGCTCGGCCGCGGCTCGGAGGCTCACCCGAGAACCGCCGTGGGTGTCGATGCGGGCGACGCTGCCCAGGTCCGGACCGGGCACGCCCGTTTCGACGTGCACCACGTCCAGCTGCAGATTAGTTAAGTTTGTTACCAGTTGTCGAGCGCCGGAATGGCGGTGGGCGTCGCGCGTGACGACCACAATCGTGCGGTCACCTGCGACTTTCGCAACTTCTTCCGCCGAGATGTCGCGTGCCGCGATCACCTCGGTGCCCGGAAGCACCTCCTGGAGGTACGGGCCGAGGCCCCACGGGACGTCGCCGACCGCGATCGAGGAGTCCACCACCAGGTCCACCACGACCGGGTCCGCACCGACACTAACCCGGCCCCGTGCGGAGACAGCGCGTCGAGCGGCTGTGAGACCGATCTCGGCGTCGTGGGCGTCGACGGTGGACGGCGGGAGGCCCAGCGCCAGGGAGCGGGCGGCTGCCTGGGTCAGGCGTTCCTCGGACAGCTCGCCGGACTTCACGGCCGCGACGATCGAGTCGATCAGCCACTGCAGGTCGTCGTCGTCCAGGGCCATGCCGCCCAGGCACAACGAGTCCACACCGGCGGCCAGCGCCCGGACGGCGCCGACGGCCAGGTCGCCGCCCACCGCCTTCATGTCCAGTCCGTCGGTGATCACCGCGCCGGTGAAGCCCAGCTCGGTGCGCAGCAGGTCGATGGCGTGCTTGTTCAGCGTCACCGGCGCCGGACCCCACTCGGGGATCACGAGGTGGCCGGTCATGATCGAGCGGACGCCCGCGTTCACGGCAGCCTGGAACGGGACGAGCTCCACGGCGCGCAGCTGTTCCTCGGTGCGGGGAAGCACCGGGAGCTGCTCGTGGGAGTCCTCAGTGGACGCTCCGTGGCCGGGGAAGTGCTTGGCGCAGGCGGCGACGCCCACGGCCTGCAGACCCTCGACCCACGCGGCGACGTGCCGGGCGGCGAGCACCGGGTCGGAGCCGAACGCGCGGACGCCGATGATCGGGTCGTCCAGCGTCAGCACCAGGTCGGCGGACGGCGCGAGGTTCAGCGAGATCCCGCACTTCGCCAGCCGCGCGCCGATGGACGCGGCCACCGAGCGCGTGAGGTCCAGGTCGTCCGCCGCGCCCAGGGCGTGGTTGCCCGGCACCTCGGAGCCGCGGCCCGCGTCGAGACGCGTGACGTCGCCGCCCTCCTCGTCGATGCCGATCACCACGTCCGGGCGCACCGAACGCAGTGCGGTGCACAACTCGGTCACCTGGGCGTCGTCGACGACGTTGCGCCCGAAGAGCACAACACCGCCGAGACCGTCAGCGACCCGCCGCAGCAACCAGTCGGGGGCGGTCGTTCCGGTGAAGCCGGGAAGCAGAACGGCTGCGGCCAACTGATCCACGCGTCATCCCTTCACTGCACCGGCGGTGACGCCGGCGACCATCTTGCGTTGCACGATCAGGAAGAACACCAGTGCCGGCACCGTGAACAGCGCCGAGGCGGCCATCGCGCCACCCCAGTCGGTGCCGAAGGCGGTCTGGAACCCGGACAGCCACACCGGCAGCGTCTCGCTGTCCTGGCTGCGGATCAGCACCTTGGCGAAGAGGAACTCGTTCCACGCCGTGATGAACGCGAACACCGACGTGGCCACGAGACCCGGCCCCAGCAGGGGCAGGGTCACCTTCTGGAACGCACCCCAACGGCCGCAGCCGTCGACCATCGCGGCCTCTTCGAGCTCGATCGGGATGCCGTTGACGAACCCGCGCAACGTCCACGCGCAGAACGGCAGCGTCACCGCGAAGTACACGAGGATCAGCGACGAGAGGTGTTCGTAGAGCTGGAGGTCCCGCATCATCAGGAACATCGGGATCAGCAACGCCTCGAACGGCGCCATCTGCGCCACCAGCATCAGCAGCACGAAGCTCTTGCGGCCGCGGAACGCGAAGCGCGACATGGCGACCGCGGCGGTGATGCCGATGACGATCGCGGCGACGACCGCGGTCAGCGTCACCAGGAGGCTGTTGCCGAGCGAGGACAGGAAGCCGGGCTTCGTCCACGCCGTCACGAAGTTCGTGAACGTCACCGAGAACGGGATCAGGTCGTAGTCCGACGTGATCGTCGAGCCCTTGGGCTTCAGCGCCGACGTGATCATCCAGTACGTCGGGAAGAGGAAGAACAACGCGAGCGCGAGGCCCACGACGTTCGCCGCAGACTTCTTGAGCATCAGATCTTGCCCTCCTCGGTCTGCAGCAGCTTGCGCAGGTACTGGAACGTGATCAGGCCGAGGATGACCATCATCAGCACGGAGATCGCGGCCGCGACGCCGAAGTGGCTCTTCGCGATGCCTTCCAGGTACTGCAGCACCGGCAGCGTCGTGCTCTCACCGCTGGGACCGCCCTCGCGGAACACCCAGATCTGGGCGAAGACCTTGAAGTCCCACAGCGTCGACAGGAACGTCACCATCATCAGCAGCGACCGGATCTCCGGCCACGTCACCGCGCGGAACGTCTGCCAGCCCGTCGCGCCGTCGATGCCCGCCGCCTCGTAGAGGTCGCGGGGGATGCCGACGAGACCGGCGTAGAGCGAGAAGGCGAGGAAGGGGATCGCCTGCCACACGATCAGCAGGCCGACGACGGACAGCGTCGACGTGCCGGAGGAGAACCACGAGTAGCCGGCGAAGGAGTCGAATCCCAGCTGCACCAGCGTCTTGTTCAAGATGCCGTAGTTCTGGTCGAACATCCACTGGTAGACCGTGGTCGACGCGAGGATCGGCATGGCCCAGGCGCAGAGCATCGCGATCTGCAGAGCGACTCGCACCCACGGTGTGAGCACGCGCATCAGCAGAGCGATCCCGAGGCCCATGCCCACCGAGGCGACGACGACGGAGACGGTGAACACGAGGGTGCGCACCGAGACGTCCCAGAAGCGCTCGTCCTGCAACACCGTCACGTAGTTGTCGAAGCCGGTCCACACGATCTCGCCGCGGACCAGTTCGCCGAGGTTCAGCTGGCGGAAGCTCGTCACGAACACCGAGACGACCGGCCAGCCGATCAGCCAGAGGATCGCGATCAGTGCGGGAGCGAGCAGCAGGTAGGGCAGCGCCCGGTCGAAGGCGCCGCCCCGGCGGCGGCGCTTGCGCGCCCCACCCGTCACGGCAGGCGGCAGCGCCGGCGGGATGTCCCCTGCCGGCGCTGCCGTTTCGGTCGTCTTGACGGCCGTCATCTCAGCTGGGCTAGCCAAAGGCCTTGGTGATGGCGTCGCTCGCGTCCTTCGTCGCCTGGTCCAGCGGCTTCGCGCCGGACAGGTACGCGGTGAGCGCGTCCTTCAGCGGGTTCTGACCCGCCTCGACGGCTCCCCACTTCGGCGAGCTCGGGGTGACCTTGCCGTTCGGCGCGGAGGCGGCGAGCGCCTTGCCGACCGCGTTGGTCTCGAGCTTCGAGGTGTCCTTCGAGGTACCGGGAACCGCGCCACCCTCGGCGAGCATGTCCTGGTACTTCTTGGACGACAGCAGCGACAGCCACTTCTTGGCCGCGGCGGCGTTCTTGCTGGCCGTCGGGATGGCGAGGTTCGAGCCACCGAGGAACACGGGGGCGAACGAGCCGGCCTTCTTGGACGGGATCGGGAACGCCGCGGTCTTGTCCTTGAGCTCCGGCTTGTCCTTCACGGCGCTGCCGAGCTCCCACGGGAGACCGATCATCATGCCGACGTTGCCGGTCTGGAAGACCTCGTACTGCTGCGGCTTCGCCTCGTCGGTGTCAGCCGGCGCCTTCTTGGTGGCCGACGCGTCGTAGAGGGCCTTGTAGGCCTCGAAGCCGGCCTTGGACTGCGCGCTGTCCAGCGTGCTCGTCCACTTGCCGTTGTCCTGCTTGGCGATGTCGCCGCCCTCGTCCCAGATCATGGACAGCAGGAAGTACCAGGACTGACCAGGCAGGTACAGGGCCTGGAAGTCCGGGTTGGACGCGTTCGCGGCCTTGAGCTTGTTGATCGCGTCGATCCACTCGGCACGCGAGGTCGGCGGCGTCGTGATGCCGGCCGCCTGGAACAGGTCCGTGCGGTAGATCACGGTGCGGTTCGCGGCGTAGAACGGAACGCCGAACTGCTTGCCGTTGAGCGTCAGCGAGTCCTTCAGACCGCCCAGCCACTCACCGCTGTTGAACTGGCTCGCGTCCGCGGTCAGGTCGGCCAGGGTGCCCTGGTCGGCGAAGCCCGCGATCTGGGTGTTGCCGAGTTCAATGACGTCCGGCGGCGTGCTGCTCGCCAGCGCGGTCGTCAGCTTCTCCTGGATGCCGGTCCACTTCTGGACCTCGTACTTCACCTTGATCCCGTTCGCCGACTCGAACTCCTTGTTCAAGGCGTCGGTCAGGGTCGTCGGCGCGGAGCCGTCCATGAGCCACACGGTGATCTCTTTGGTCTCCGTGTTGCTACCGCTGTTCGTGCTCGTGCCACAGCCTGACACGGCCACTGCCAGTGCGGCGGCACCAGCAGCGAGTCCTCTCCAGCCCTTCACAGTTCGCGCCCTTTCACCAAGCCCGGCACACCGGCCGGAACGTCCAAGTGGTGTAGACCAATGCGGAACAGCGTGTGCTGCGTCACCGCGTCTGTCAAGCGCGTTGCCAAGACGTTGCGAAGTCATCGGACGAATTTCGAGACGGATGTCGGGGGTTCGAACGCACGAATCGACACGGACAAGGCATCCTTGTGATGCGTGACATGGAGTGCGAGGAGGAGGCCATGCTGGAGACGACGCCTGCATCAGGCGTGGACGCCAGGACGCGGGCGCAACGCGAACCCAAGTACTGGGGTCTCAAGCGGCACCTGCTCGACCTGTTGAGGGCGTTGCCGCCCGGTTCGCCGATCCCCACGGAACGGTCGCTGGCCGCGGAGTTCGACGTCTCCAGGACGACCGTTCGCCAGGCGCTTGCCGAGCTGACGGTCGAAGGACGGCTGCTCCGCGTGCAGGGCAAGGGCACCTTCGCGGCGGAACCGAAGGTCGCCCAGAGGTTGCAGCTGTCTTCGTACACAGAGGACATGAGGGCACAGGGCCGCGTGCCGTCGTCGAAGCTGATCGAGGCTTCGGAGATGCCGGCGGAGGCCGAGCTCGCCCGGTACCTGGGCGTGCGTCCCGGTGCCAAGGTCCTGCGACTGCACCGCCTGCGGCTCGCCGACAACGAGCCGATGGCCATCGAGACGACGCACCTCGCGCTGGGCCGCTTCCGCGGGCTGCGCCGGTACCTGGCGCCCGGCGCCTCGCTGTACCAGGTGCTGTCCGAGCGGTTCGGTGTCGAGATGGGACACGCCGAGGAGACGATCGAGACGGCACTCGCCTCGCCGGAGGAGGCGGAGCTGCTCGGCGCCGACATCGGCCTGCCGATGCTGCTCCTGTCGCGGCACTCGTTCGACACCGAGGGCAATCCGATCGAGTGGGTCCGGTCGGTCTACCGGGGTGATCGGTACAAGTTCGTCGCCACGCTGAACCGGCCGTCTTGATCGCCTGGGGCACGCCACGTGCACGTTGGGTGCTGACGACGACGATCCTCGGATCGGGCATGGCCATGCTCGACGGGACGATCGTCAACGTGGCGCTGCCCCGGATCGGCGCGGAGTTCTCCGCGTCGGTGACTGACCTGCAGTGGATCCTCAACGGGTACCTGCTCGCGCTGGCCTCGCTGATCCTGATCGCCGGTTCGCTCGGCGACAGGTTCGGCCGGCGGCGGGTCTACGTGGTCGGCGTGATCTGGTTCGGCGTGGCCTCGCTGCTGTGCGGCGCCGCGTGGAACGTTCCGGTGCTGGTGGCGGCCCGTGTGCTGCAGGGCGTGGGCGCGGCGTTGCTGACGCCGGGCGCGCTGGCGATCCTGCAGTCGTCGTTCAACCGGGAGGACCGGTCGCGCGCCATCGGCGCGTGGTCCGGACTGTCCGGTGTGGCCACGGCGGTCGGGCCGCTGGTCGGCGGGCTGCTGGTGCAGGCCTGGTCGTGGCGGCTCGCGTTCCTGGTGAACCTGCCGGTGGCCGCGCTGTGCGTGTACCTCGCCCTGCGGTTCGTGCCGGAGTCGGAGGACGACGCGGCAGGGCACCCGAACTACCTGTCCGCGCTGGTCGGCGCGCTGGGCCTGGCCCTGCTGACAGGCGGGCTCGTCGAGCAGTCGTACGTGCTGGCGGCGGCGGGCGTGGCCGCGATGATCGCGTTCGGAGTGGTCCAGAAGAGCTCCGCCGACCCGTTGGTGCCGCCGGAGCTGTTCCGCAACCGGACGTTCCTGGTCTCCAACGTCCTGACGTTCCTGGTCTACGCGGCACTCGGCGGCGTGATGGTGCTGCTCGTGCTGCAGCTGCAGATCTCGCTCGGGTACTCGCCGACGGCGTCCGGCCTGGCCAGCGTGCCGCTCACGATCATCATGCTGCTGGCGTCCTCCACGTCCGGGCGGATCGCCCAGCGCCACGGCCCGCGACTGCAGCTGATCATCGGTCCGATCCTGGTCGGCCTGGGCATGTTGCTGCTGCGCAACGCCGTTCCCGGCGCCTCGTACGTGACCGGCGTGCTGCCCGGTGTGGTGCTGTTCGGCATCGGTCTCGCGATCGTCGTCGCCCCGGTGACGGCGACGGTGCTGGCCTCGGCGCCCGACCACCACGCGGGTGTCGCGTCCGGCGTGAACAACGCCGTGGCCCGCACCGGCAGCCTGCTCGCGATGGCCGTGCTGCCCGCGGCCGTCGGGCTGATGGGTGAGGACTACACGAACCCCGCCGTGATGACGGACGGCTGGCAGATGGCCCTCGTGCTGTGCTCGGTCGCCGCGATCATCGGCGGCCTGCTGGCCGTCGGCGTGGACAACCGGGTGCTCGCCGCGGCGCCGGAGCAGCAGGAGGCTCCGCACCCCGGCGAGTGCCTGCACTGCGGCGTGGAGGGCCCGCCGACGCACATCCGGTCAGGCGGCGAGAAGGCGCGCCAGTAGCGCCGGGTCGACGTTGCCGCCGGACACGACGGCGACGCCACCCCCGCCGATCTTCGCCTGCGCCGCCACCGCGACGGCCCCGCTCGGCTCGGCGATCAGCCGTGCCCGCCGGACCAGGCCGGTCACCGCCGCGAGGATCTCGTCCTCCGACACCGTGATCACGTCGTCCACGTACTCGCTGATGTGCGCCCAGGTGAGAGCCGAGGGTTCGTCCCGCAGAGCGTCAGCGGCCGTCTGAGCCCGTTTCAGGGGATCCCAGCGCACCAGTTCGCCCGTTCTGAGCGATTCCGCGATGTCCGCGGCCAGTTCGGGCTCCGCGCCGATCACGCGGACGTCCGGGCGCAGCGACTTGATCGCCGTGGCCACGCCGGAGATCAGCCCGCCGCCGGACATCGGCACCACGACGGCCTCGACGTCCGGCAGGTCGGCGAGGATCTCCAGGCCGATGGTGCCCTGGCCGGCGATGACGTCGGGGTGGTCGAACGGCGGGATCAGCGCCGCGCCGCGTTCGGCCACCAGGGCCTCTGCGCGCTCGACGCGTTCGGTGATGCCGACGATGAAGACCTCGGCTCCCAGAGCCTTCGTGGCCTCGATCTTGACCGCCGGGGTGTTGTCCGGCATCACGATCGCGGCCGGCACGCCGTGCAGGCGGGCGGCGAACGCCACGGCCTGGGCGTGGTTGCCGCTGGAGTAGGCGACTACTCCGTTGGCACGGTTCTCCAGGCGTGCCAGCGCGTTCAGCGCGCCCCGGAGCTTGAACGCGCCGACGGGCTGCAGGTTCTCCGGTTTGAGCCAGCCCGGGCCGAACGGCAGCAGCGGTGTGCGCACCACGTGCGGTGCGATGACCGCCGCCGCCGAACGGATGTCTGGGAGCGCGATCATCCGAGGATCGACGCGAGCGACTTGGGTTCGATGTTGCCGCCGGAGACCACCGCGACGGCCGGACCGGCCGGCAGCTCGCGGTTCAGGTACGCCGCGACGGCCACGGCGCCGCTCGTCTCGGACACGACCCGCGTGCGGCGGGAGATCTGCCTCACCGCGTCCCGGATCTCGTCCTCGGAGACGGTCACGACGTCGTCCACGTACTCGCGGATGTGCGCCCAGGTCAGTTCGGAGGGCTCGGCGCGCAGTCCGTCCGCGACGGTCCGGGCGCGATCGTGCGCGTCCCAGCGGACGAGAGCGCCGGCGGCGAACGACGCGGCGGTGTCACCGGCCAGTTCGGGCTCGACACCGATCACGCGGACGTTGGGGCGCAACGACTTCACCGCCGCCGCGACGCCGGAGATCAGCCCGCCGCCACTCACCGGCACCAGGACCGTCGCCACGTCGGGGAGGTCGGCGCAGATCTCCAGGCCGATGGTGCCCTGCCCGGCGATCACGTCCGGGTGGTCGAACGGCGGGATGAGCGTCGCCTTGCGCTCCTCGACCAACTCGTGGGCGCGCGACTCGCGTTCGGTGATGCCGACGACGAACACCTCGGCGCCGTGCGCCCGCGTCGCGTCGATCTTGATCTGCGGCGTGTTCTCCGGCACGACGATCGCGGCCGGCATGCCGAGGATCTTGGCCGCGTAGGCGACCGCCTGCGCGTGGTTACCGCTCGAATACGCCACGACACCGCGCTCCCGGTCCTCGGAAGGTATGCGGGACAACGCGTTCACCGCCCCGCGCTGCTTGAACGCGCCGATCGGCTGCAGCGACTCGGGCTTGATCCACAGGCCGGAGTCGAAGGACAGCAACGGGGTGTGGACGACATGCGGGGCGATCGCGGCGGCGGCCGCGTGGACGTCTTCGAGAGTCACCAGGCGCATGTGTCGATGATGCACGTCACCGGGGCACAACCGGTGAACTGTGCCCAACGTCCTACGTGTGTCATGTCTGAGAAGGAGAAGATCACCCCCGTCAAGCTCATCGCGAGTGTGCTCGCCGCCGCCACCGCGGCCGTGCTGAGCCTTCGCCTCAACCTCGTCGGCACCATCGTCGGTGCGGTTCTCGCGAGCGTTGTGACCACAGTGGGTGCCGTGTTCTACCAGCGGTCCATGGAACGCGAGAAGCGTTGGCAGGTGATCGCTGTCGGCGGTCTGCTCGTGTTCGTGGTGACCGTCCTCACCGCGACGAGCGTCCAGCTGGTGACCGGCAAACCCGTCACGGCCGATCCGGGCACACCGTCCACAAGCACCCACACCGAGACGCACACCGAGACGACGAAGACCGAGACGATCACCGTGACGGTCCCTCCGGGCACGTCCGGTCAGTCCCCGTCCGGGAGCACGACGACGACCGCGCCCTCGTCGACTTCGACAGAATCCCGACAGCCGTCGGACAGCTCGACGCCGCCGTCCACCACCGACCCCATTCGGTGATCACGTCACTACGTTGAGCGATAGTTAACTGTCAATTGCTACGCGCCGCAGTTGATCTGTCGTGAGCTGTGACACACTTCGTTCACGTTCGAGGCGGGGCGTCATAGCCAAGAGTTCCGCAACTTCACTCGAACGGGCGAAAGGATTCGGTCCGAAAGAGACCGGAAGGAGGCGCAATGAGGCTCGTGGCACGTCCGCTTGAGCCCGGCGCCTTGCGTGGAGGACACAGCGCCTGCACCGAATTTGAGAGGCAACTGAGGACGGGAGGGGTGGGGCGACCCCTGCCGCCGCCCCACCACCCGTCCCCCTAGAGCCCCCGAGAGAGGTCCCTGCAACCGATCTCTCGGGTTCCCCTGCACCCGAAAGTGAGGGAGACGCTTGATGAACCGCACGAGTGCGGCCCGTGTAACCGGTGCCGTGTTGCTCGCCACCGGAGTCGTCACTGCTCTCAGCGTACCGGCGTTTGGCGCCCCTGCCGCACCGGTCGCCCCATCCGGTTCAGATACGGAGAGCTACCCGGCCGAATTGCTCCAAGCGGTCCAGCGTGATTTGGGCCTGAACGCTGACCAGGCACGCGTCCGGTTGGCCAATGACGCCCAGTCAGGCCAAGTTGCGGAGTCCGCGAAGTCCTCCCTGGGCGACGCGTTCGGCGGAGCCTGGATCGACCAGGCGACCGGCAGACTGACGGTGGCGGTGACCAGGTCGGGACTCTCCGTGACCGGTGCGGACACCAAGGTCGTCGCCAACTCGCTCTCCCAGCTGACCGGGACCAAGTCGGTCCTCGACCTCATGAACGCCCCCGCGGCGATCACGAGCTGGCGCGTCGACGAGCAGTCGAACAGCGTCGTCGTCGAGGTCAACAAGAACGTGCGCGACGCGGCCGCGGACCAGTGGATCGCGACCGCCAAGTCGATCAGCGGTGCGGTCAAGGTCGCCGAGGTGACCGAGAGCCCGACCCCGCTGTACGACCTGCGCGGCGGTGACGCCATCTACATGGGCGGCGGCCGTTGCTCGCTCGGCTTCTCGGTGACCGGTGGCTACGTCACCGCAGGCCACTGCGGCCGCGCCGGCACCGCGGTGTCCGGCTTCAACCGGGTCGCCCAGGGCACGTTCGCGGGCTCGGTCTTCCCGGGCAACGACTACGCGCACGTCCGCACGAACGCGAACTGGACGCCGCGCCCGTGGGTCAACCGCTACGGCGGCGCGAACGTCATCGTCCGCGGCAACACCGAGGCCGCCGTCGGCGCCCAGATCTGCCGTTCCGGTTCGACGACCGGGTGGCGCTGCGGCACCGTCCAGGCCAAGAACCAGACCGTGAACTACCCGCAGGGCTCGGTCCGGGGTCTCACCCGCACCAACGCCTGTGCCGAGGGTGGCGACTCGGGTGGTTCGTGGGTGGCGGGTTCCGGCTTCGGTCAGGCCCAGGGCGTGACCTCCGGCGGTTCGGGCAACTGCTCGTCCGGCGGCACCACGTACTTCCAGCCGCTCAACCCGATCCTGTCGCGCTACGGCCTGACCCTCACGCGGGGCTAGTGCTCGTGACACCGTGAAGCGCTGCGACACCCCGGTGTCGCAGCGCTTTCGCGTTCTCAGCCGCGCTCAGCCTGTGCGCGTCGGCGCCGCGGGAGAGCGGAAGACGCCGGCGAGCGGAACGGTGCACGAGCCCTGCTCGGCGAGCGCCGCCGCGGCGGCAAGATCGTGCAGTGCTCGGGAGTCCGAGCCAGGACCACCTGCCGTGTGGGACAGCCGGAACCCCGTGCTCGCCGGACAGGTCGGCGATCGTCAGGACGCGATCGGGGGAGCCCGCGATCGCCACCAGGTCGGCCACCGTGCCCGCGCAGTGCAGGACCGCTGCCGCTAGCTGAACTGGACGGACCGCTTCGAGAGCCCGTACCAGAAGCCTTCGACGCTGGTGCGGGCCTTCTCGTCGCTTGCGGCGCCGAGCGCCACGAACAACGGCGCGAAGTGCTCAGTCCTCGGATGTGCGATGCCGGCGGCCGGTGCCTTCACCTGGAAGTCGAGCAGTGCGTCGACGTCGCCGTTCGCGAGCTGCTGGTGCGCCCAGTCGTCGAACTCCTTCGACCACGACGGCGGCTCGTAGTCCGGTCCGGCGGGGAAGTTCACGCAGCTCAGGTTGTGCGTCATGAACCCGCTGCCGACGATCAGGACGTTGCGGTCCCGCAGCGGCGCGAGCTTGCGGCCGATCTCGTGCAGCTCACGCGGGTCGAGCGTGGGCATCGACATCTGCAGCACCGGCACGTCGGCGTCCGGGAACATCTCCTTCAACGGCACGTAGGCGCCGTGGTCGAGCCCGCGCTGCTCGTCCTGCTCGACGTGGCCGCCGAGGAGCTTGCGCACGTCGTTCGCGAGCTCGGGTGCGCCCGGCGCCTCGTACTTCACCTCGTAGTAGCGCTGCGGGAAGCCCCAGAAGTCGTAGACCAGCGGCACGGTCGTCGTCGCGCCGATGGTGGTCGGCGCCTCCTCCCAGTGCGCGGAGACCATGAGCACGGCCTCCGGGCGCGGGAGGGTGGCGGACCAGTCCTTCAGCTCTCTGGTCCACGTCTCGTCGTCAGCCAGCGGGGGAGCCCCGTGGCTCAGGTACAGCACAGGTGCGCTCACGTCTCCGAGCGTACGCGTGTTAGTTCAAATTTCAACTACTAAGTTTAGTTTTGAACGACTTGGCGGCCTTGCGGGGGTCCTCGGCGTCGGTGATGGCCCGGACGACGACCACTCGGGTGGCTCCGGCCGCCTTGACCTCGTGGAGGTTCGTGAGGTCGATGCCGCCGATCGCGAACCACGGGCGGTCGGTCCTCGTGGCGCGGACGAGGTCGAGTCCCGGTGCCGGACGGCCCGGCTTGGTCGGGGTCGGCCAGCACGGGCCAGTGCAGAAGTAGTCCACGCCGGGTTCCGCGGCCGCCTCGGTCATCTGCTCGACGTCGTGCGTGGACCGGCCGATCACCACCTCGTCGCCGATGATCCGGCGGGCGAACGGGACGGGCAGGTCGTCCTGGCCGAGGTGCAGCACGTCGGCTCGCACGGCGTGTGCGATGTCCGCGCGGTCGTTGACGGCGAGCAGCCGGCCGTGGCGTTCGGTGGCCTCGGCGAGGACCTCGATCGCCTCGATCTCCTGCTTCGCCTCCAGTGACTTGTCCCGCAACTGGATGATGTCGACGCCGCCCGCGAGCACCGCGTCCGCGAACTCGGCCAGATCAGGCCGGTTCGGCGTGCAGAGGTAGAGGGTCGCGTCGGCGAGTCGTTGCCTGATCAGGTTTCCGTCGAGTCCTGGCACGTACGCACGTTAACCGTTATGTTGAAGTCGGTCCGCACGGGAGCCTGGAGAACACCGGGCTGAGAGGGAGCGTGGTTCGCTCCGACCGTCGAACCTGATCCGGGTCATGCCGGCGCAGGGAGCGTGAATGCCTTGAGCAGTGTGGAAGTGGCCGTCCGGGGTGGCGGTGTCATCGGGCTGTCCGTGGCTTTGGCCGCGGCACGGGCCGGGTTCTCGGTCTCCGTGTTCGACGACGGCTCGCCGCACGCGGGCTCGCGGGTCGCGGGCGGCATGCTCGCACCGCTGACGGAGGCCTGGCCGGGCGAGGAAGCCGTGGTGGCGCAGGGTGTCGAGGCCCTGGCGATGTGGCCGGAGTTCGCCGCGTCGATCGGCGTTCCGCTGTTCGAGGCCGGGACGCTGGCGGTCGGGACGCAGCCGGGCGACCTCGCCGACCTGCGGCACGCGGGGGACTTGCTGACCTCGCGGGAGATCCGGGCGCTCGAACCTTCCCTGGGCCCGGCGGTGCGCGGTGGCGTGTACGCGGCGGGGGATCTCGCCGTCGACAACAGGGTGCTGCTTTCCGCACTGTGGAAGGCTTGTCTGGACGCCGGAGTCGTGTCCTCAGTGGAGGGACGGGTCACGGTGATCGCGGCCGGGGCGTGGAGTGGCCGGTTGCACCCCGCCCTGAAGGACGTGATCCGGCCGGTCAAGGGCGAGATCCTGAGACTTTCGCACCGGCCCGGCGCGTTGCCGCCCCCACGTCACACGATCCGTGCGCTGGTCTCGGGCCGCCCGGTCTACCTGGTGCCGCGAGACGACGGTCTGGTCGTCGGCGCGACGCAGTACGAGGCGGGGTTCGACACCGACGTGTCCGTCGCGGGCGTGCGGGACCTGTTGCGGGACGCGGAAACCGTGCTGCCCGGCATCGCCGAGTACGCGCTGACCGAGGCCGCCGTCGGGTTCCGCGCGGGCAGCCCGGACAACGTGCCGATCGTGCGTTTCCTCGAACCCGGCGTCATCGCCGCGACCGGCCACCACCGCAACGGCCTGCTGCTGGCCCCGCACACCGCTCGCCTAGTGGTCGAGTTGATCCAGGGAGGAAGTTCGTGAAGGCACAGGTGAACGGGACTTCCCGTGACTTGGCAGAGGGCACGTCGGTGGCCGCGGTCGTGACGCTGGTGGGAGCACCCGAGAAGGGCGTGGCCGTGGCGCTCGACGGTGCCGTGGTGCCGAGGGCGTTGTGGGTCAGGACGATCGTGCCGGACGGCGGCGTGGTCGAGGTGCTGACCGCGGTCCAGGGAGGATGACGTGGACGATCCGCTGATCATCGCGGGCCGGGAGTTCCGGTCCAGGCTCATCACCGGCACCGGCGGTGCCGCGAACCTCTCGGTGCTGGAACGGGCACTGGTCGCGTCCGGCACCGAGCTCACCACCGTGGCGATGCGCCGCGTCGACGCCGCAGGTCAGACCGGTGTGCTGGAGTTGTTGCGGCGCCTTGGAATCGAGGTCCTGCCCAACACGGCGGGCTGCCGCACGTCCGCCGAGGCCGTGCTGACCGCCCAGCTGGCGCGCGAGGCGCTGGAGACGAACTGGGTCAAGCTCGAGGTGGTGCACGACGAGGAGACCCTGCTGCCGGACCCGGTCGAGCTGCTCGACGCGGCCGAGCGGCTGGTCAACGACGGCTTCGTCGTCCTGCCTTACACGAACGACGATCCGGTGCTGGCGTTGAAGCTCCAGGACATCGGGTGCGCGACCGTCATGCCGCTGGGCTCGCCCATCGGTACGGGTCTCGGCATCCGCAACCCGCACAACATCGAGCTGATCACTTCCCGTGCTTCTGTTCCAGTAGTTCTCGACGCGGGCATCGGCACCGCCTCGGACGCGGCCCTGGCGATGGAACTCGGCTGCTCAGCGGTGTTGCTGGCGACCGCGGTCACCCGAGCTCAGGACCCGGAACGGATGGGCGCCGCCATGCGTTGTGCGGTCGAGGGCGGACGTCTGGCGCGCTTGGCCGGAAGGATTCCGCAGCGCTTTTGGGCCCAAGCGTCTTCGCCGGGTCTCTGAGTCGCTACCTTGGGTACTCACGTGTTGGGGGATGATTGAGCACTACCTGAAATCCGCCGAGGAGGACGACTAGCCGTGACGGCCCCCATTGACGCCGAGGTCGAGGACGCGACCGCGCGCCTGTACCTGGCGATCGGCCGGCTGGCCCGGTTGCTGCGACGCACCGGTTCCCCCGGACTCGGCCCCGGCGCGGTCTCCGCGCTGGCCACCCTCGCGCGCTGCGGCCCCATGCGCCTGGGCGATCTGGCGAACAAGGAAGGCGTGGCGCCCCCGACGTTGTCCCGCATCGTCGCCGCGCTGGTCGAGGCCGGGTACGTGAAGCGCGAACCCGACCCGCAGGACGGCCGGGCCTGGCTCGCCACCCCCACGCCCGAGGGCGAGACGATGGTGTCCGGCGTGCGGTCCGCGCGGGTGCGCGAGCTGCAGCGGCGGATCGAACAGCTCACGCCGGAGCACATCTCGGCCCTCGTGGGCGCTCTCGACGCGCTGGAGACGCTGGTCGGCGAAGAGCCGAAGTAGGCGTGTTCCCGCAGGTCGCCTGAGCCGGGCACGACGAGGTGCGTGCCCGGCCAGTGCTCCAGCAGTAGATCGTGATCTTCATGGCTGGGTGGCTGCTGGAGGACAGATGCGGCGAGGCGAGGTCTGGTGGGCCGAGTTCGACGAGCGACGGCCTGTCGTGCTGCTGTCCGCGGAAGATCCATCCGGCCTCCGGGCGATGCAGGTCGTCGCCCCGGCGGACACCGACATCTGCGGCCTGGGAGTCGAAGTCGCAGTCGGCGTCCAGGACGGACTGCCCTTCGACGGCGTGCTGCGGTTCGGATTTCCGTGGCCGGGCTCTACCCCGTGCACCTGGCTGACCACCTTGCGCCGGGAAGACCTGATGGAGCGGGCAGGCGTGGTGTCCGCCGCCAAACTCGGCGAGATCGACGACGCCCTTCGTGCCAGCCGGCGACAAGCGGAGTGGACCCCTGCCACAGCGGCCAGGCTCAGCGAGATCAAGGACTCCCTCCGCCGGCGGAGGGAGTCAGACGCGGAATGAGTCAACGAACGAGATCGTGATCTACGGCTGGCGTACTAGGCGGCGCAGCAGCGCCTGGTTGAAGGCGTCGAACTCCGCGATCAGCACCTCGCGGGTCTGCGCCGGCACGCGGGCCGCAGCGAGAATCACCGGCAGCGACCTGGTCCAAGCGTTGCTCGACGACGAGATCATGCACCGGTTCCGCACCAGGAATCGCCTGCTCCGCGGCCGCTTCGCCGCGGAACAGGGCGAAGCGGCCGCGACCGAGCTGATCGCGTTCCTCGAAGGCGCGCCGGCGGTCTGGTTGCTCGATCCCGAGACGACCGACCTGAGGGCGATGTACGCCCGTTACCTGTCAAGGCTCCAGAACGGTGACACCGGACCGACCCCGGCACCCAGCGGGTAGGCCGCGGCCACCGAACGGACGATGAAGTCCTTGCCGAACCGCACGGCCTCGGGCACCGAAGCACCGCGAGAGAGCGCCGCGCTGATCGACGACGCGAGCGTGTCGCCACTGCCGTGCGTGTTCTGGGTGTCGTAGCGCGGGCCGGGCAGTTCGATGAACTCACGGCCGTCGTAGAGCAGGTCGAGGCACTCCGGGTCGTCCCACATGTGGCCGCCCTTCACGAGCACCCACTCCGGGCCCAGGGCGTGCAGAGCCTCCGCCGCCACGCGCTGGTCCACGCGGTCCTTCACCTCGATGCCGGTGATCAGCCGCACCTCGTCGAGGTTCGGCGTCACCAGCGTCGCGCGCGGGAACAGCAGGCCGCGCAACGCGTCCAGGGCGTTGTCGGCGAGCAGTTGGTTGCCGTGCATGGACGCCGAGACCGGGTCGACGACGAACGGGGTCTTCCCCGAGCCGATGCCGACGCGGTCCAGGGCCGGGGCGACGGCCTCGATGATCGCCGCCGATGCGAGCATGCCGGTCTTCGCGGCCTGCACGCCGATGTCCTCGACGACCGAGATGATCTGCGCCGCGACCGTGTCGGCCGGGATCTCCGAGACTCCCGTGACGCCCAGCGAGTTCTGGACCGTCACGGCCGTCAGCGCGACGCAGCCGTGCACTCCGCACGCGAAGAGCGTGCGGAGGTCGGCCTGGATGCCCGCACCACCGCCGGAATCGCTTCCGGCGATGGTGAGGACCCTGGGTGGTGACTCGGTCACGAAGACTCCACGACCGGGAGGTAGACCTTCTTGCCCGTGTCCGCGAACTCGTCGGACTTCTCCGCCATGCCCGCCTCGATCGCCTCCACAGTGGACAGTCCGCGTTCCTCGGCGTAGCGCCGCACGTCCTGCGTGATCTTCATGGAGCAGAACTTCGGCCCGCACATCGAGCAGAAGTGCGCCGTCTTCGCCGGTTCCGCGGGGAGCGTCTCGTCGTGGAACGAGCGCGCGGTGTCCGGGTCGAGCGACAGGTTGAACTGGTCCTCCCAGCGGAACTCGAAACGCGCCTTGGACAGCGCGTCGTCCCAGTCCTGGACGCCGGGGTGGCCCTTGGCGAGGTCCGCGCTGTGCGCCGCGATCTTGTACGTGATCACGCCGGTCTTCACGTCGTCGCGGTTCGGCAGGCCGAGGTGCTCCTTCGGCGTGACGTAGCAGAGCATCGCGGTGCCCAGCCAGCCGATCTGCGCGGCGCCGATCGCGGACGTGATGTGGTCGTACGCCGGCGCGATGTCCGTGGCCAGCGGCCCGAGGGTGTAGAACGGCGCCTCGCCGCACCACTCCTCTTCGAGCCGGACGTTCTCGGCGATCTTGTGCATCGGCACGTGGCCGGGGCCCTCGATCATGACCTGGACGTCGCGAGCGCGCGCGATGTGCGTGAGCTCGCCGAGGGTCTTCAGCTCGGCGAACTGCGCCGCGTCGTTGGCGTCCGCGATGGAACCCGGCCGCAGGCCGTCACCCAGCGAGAACGTCACGTCGTAGGTGCGCAGGATGTCGCAGAGCTCCTCGAAGTGCGTGTAGAGGAAGCTCTCCTTGTGGTGCGCGAGGCACCACGCGGCCATGATCGAACCGCCGCGCGAGACGATGCCCGTGACGCGCTTGGCCGTCAGCGGCACGTACCGCAGCAGCACGCCCGCGTGCACGGTCATGTAGTCCACGCCCTGCTCGCACTGCTCGATCACGGTGTCGCGGTAGACCTCCCACGACAGCGCCGCCGGATCGCCGTTCACCTTCTCCAGCGCCTGGTAGATCGGCACGGTGCCGATCGGGACCGGCGAGTTGCGCAGGATCCACTCGCGCGTCTCGTGGATCCGCTTGCCGGTGGACAGGTCCATGATCGTGTCAGCGCCCCAGCGGGAGGCCCACACCATCTTCTCGACCTCGTCCTCGATCGACGACGACACCGCGGAGTTGCCGATGTTGGCGTTGATCTTCACGAGGAACTTCTTGCCGATGATCATCGGCTCGGCCTCGGGGTGCTTGCGGTTCAACGGGATGACCGCACGCCCGATGGCCACCTCCTCGCGGACGAACTCCGCGTCGAGGTTCTCCCGCGTCGCGACGTAGCGCATCTCCGGGGTGATGATCCCGGCCTTCGCGTACGCGAGCTGGGTGACAGCTCCGTTGATCGGTTCCCGTTCGGCGATCCACCCCGACCTCAGGTCAGGGAGTCCACTGTGGACGTCGATGGTCGCGTTGTCGTCGGTATACGGACCGGAAGTGTCGTACAGATCGACATGTTCGCCGTTGGTCAGTTCCACCCTGCGGAAAGGCACACCATCGCGGTACACCTTTCGAGACCCCGAGATCGGGCCGGTGGTCACACTGGGCTTGACCGAACGGTCGTCAAGTGCCGTCACGACATTCCTCCCTACGCCGGCATTACCCGGTCAGGTTCAGGCGGTCGGTGACACCGGCTCCACAGCCAGTCACCCTCTCAGCCCGCTCAGGCGCGAGCTCCCGCGTTGTGTTGAGTTGTCGAGAACCGACCATAGTCAGAGCGCGCCGTAGCTGCCAAGGGCGTCGTTTGCCCCTAATCTCTTCCTCGTGGCTGATCACCAGCCGTTCCCGCCCGGCGCGCGACGCGGCCAGCGTCCCGCCGTGGTCTCGGCATGCCCTTCCTGCGGTGAACTCGCAGGCAGGGGCTACCCCGACTGCGGCTTCTGCGCCGAGCTGCTCGACCAGTTCTGGCTCGCGGACTGGGAGGCGCTGCGCACGTCGTCCCAGCTGGCGGACCGGGAGCTGGCCGAACTGGTCACCTCCGCGGACGTCGGCCAGTACCCCTGGACCTGCGTCGACTGGGCGATGACGCTGCTGGCGTGCTCCCGCTGCGGTGCCGAACTGGGCACCGGGCCGGTCGAGTGCGTCCGGTGCGCCGTCACCGAGGAGCGCCGGTGGAACTGGGACCACGCGGCGCACCCGTACACGATGAGCGCGAACGAGCACCTGCTCCGCGTCGCCCGCGCGGCCCTGCGCGCACCCCACCGGCGTCGTCCGGCCGTCGTGCAGGCCTGGCAGCTGGTGCTGCCGTTCCTGATCGCCGGTGAGGTGATCGAGTTCGGTCGTCTGGACCGGATCCGCGCGCACGTGCTGGCCGGCGGTTATGCGTCGATGGCGGCCTGCCACACCTTCGGCGAGCTGGCCGGGTTGCCCGAGCTCTTCTGGCGCCGGGGCAACCCGATCTCAACGCGGGTCGAGTACCAGCCGGATTCCGAGCGCCAGCAGCACGCCGCCCGACAGCTTCTCGAGCGCGGGACGGACGCGCGGCCGGCCGAGCCAGCCCCTGATCGTGTGCAGGATCGACACGATGATCAGGTACCAGACGGTGTCGATCAGGACCCAGCCGACGGCGAGGAAGAGCAGAACCCCCTGGCCGGCCTCCCCGGCAGGCACGAACTGCGGTAGGAACGAGATCGCGAACACGCCGAGCTTCGGGTTGGCCAGGTTCACGACCAGGCCGCTGCGGAACGCGTGGCTGGCGGGCGGCGGCGCCGCGTCGGGCAGGCTCTTGCTGATCAGGGCCTTGACGCCCAGGTAGATCAGGAAGACGGCCCCCGCGATCCGGAGCGCGTGGAAGGCGATCTCGGACGCCGTGAGCAGCACGCTCAGGCCCAGGGCGGCCGCGACGGCCCAGCAGGCGACGCCGACCTCCATGCCGAACACCGTCGCCAGCGCGGCTTTTCGCCCGTGCACCGACTGTCGCAGGACCATGGCCGTGCCAGGTCCGGGCGACAGTGCGATGAGGAACGAGGCCGCGATGAAGGCGACGATGTTTTCGACGGGCATGCGTTGATGGTCGCTGGTCGCCGCAACTTGTTTCTTGACCTGGAGCGCACTCCAGGATGTTCGGTAGTCCCATGACCTTGGAACTGGGGAAGTTGGGTTTCGGCACGTGGGCCATGGGTGGACCGTTCTCGGGCCCGGACGGCCTGCCGGTCGGCTGGGGACCGGCTGACGACGGCGAGTCGGTCAAGGCGTTGCGGCGGGCGGTGGAGCTGGGCGTGACGCTGTTCGACACGGCGGACGTCTACGGCTGCGGGCACGCGGAGACGGTGGTGGGGCAAGCGCTTGCGGACGTGCGTGACCAGGTGCTGATCGCCACGAAGTGGGGTTGCGGGTTCGACGCCTCGTCGAGGCGGATGACCGGGAACGAGGGGTCGGTCGAGTACCTGCGCCGCGCCGTCGAGGGGTCGCTGCGGCGGCTCGGCACCGACCGGATCGACCTCTACCAGCTGCACGTGGGCGACCTGGGGATGGAGGAGGCGGCGCTGCTGCGCGACGAGTGCGAGGCGCTGGTCGCGGCCGGCAAGATCCGCGCCTACGGGTGGAGCACCGACGACGTCGAGCGGGCGCGGTTCTTCTGCGAGGGGGAGCACGGGATCGCGGCGCAGGCCGACATCAACCTGCTGTTCGACAACCCCGCGATGTACGCGGGGGACTTCGCGGTGCTGTGCCGGAGGCCGTTGGCGATGGGGCTGCTGGCCCGGGAGACGTTCCCGGAGTTGCCCGCGGACGACGTGCGCGTCACGAACCCGTCCTGGCTGCGGTTCTTCGTCGACGGTCGGCCGTCGCCCGAGTACTTCGCGGCTCGTGAGGCTGTCCGTGACGTGCTGACGTCGGGTGGCCGGACGTTGGTGCAGGGTGCGCTGGCGTGGTTCTGGGCGCGGTCTCCCCGCCTGGTGCCGATCCCGGGTGTCCGGACGGTGGCTCAGGTCGAGGAGAACGCGGGTGCGCTGGAGTTCGGTGCGCTGACGGCGGACGAGCTGGCGCAGGTGGAGTCGGTGCTCCGGCCCCGGTCCTGAGTCCTAGTCCTCGTCGTCCTCGTCGAAGTTCGCGGGATCGGTCGGGTCCCAGGAGAGGCCCGGCTTGTTCCACTCGTTGTCGCGCAGCATCCGCTTGGCCTCCTTCCGGTACCGGCCGATCAGGCGGTCGGTGTAGAGGTAGCCGTTGAGGTGGTCGGTCTCGTGCTGCAGGCAACGTGCGAAGAAGCCGGTGCCCTCGACCTCGAACGGCTGCCCGTCGAGGTCCTGGCCGGTCACCTTCGCCCAGTGGGCGCGTCCGGTCGGGTACGCCTCGCCGGGCACGCTCAGGCAGCCCTCGAAGTCGTCGTCCGGGTCCGGCATGGTCTCCGGGACCTCGGAGGTCTCGAGCGTGGGGTTCACGATCGCACCGCGGTGCTGGACACCCTCGTCGTCCGGGCAGTCGTAGACGAAGATCCGCAGGTCGACGCCGATCTGGTTGGCCGCGAGCCCCACTCCGCGAGCCGCTGCCATCGTCTCGAACATGTCGTCGGCGAGGGTCTTCAGCTCGGTGTCGAACTCGGTGACCTCGCGCGTCGGGTTGTGGAGCACGGGGTCGCCGGCGATGCGGATGCGGTGGACGGCCATGGCTGAACTTTATGCCGTCCAAAACTGTCGGTGTCGCGCGGTAGGTTGGAACGATCACGTGATTGAATTGCCCGCACCTGAGATGGTGTGGCTACCGTGGGGAGCCAGATGGATCACGCCGAGACGCTCACCTCCGCTGACGGGCTGACCAGCCGCGAACGCACGATGCTCGCGTTCGAGCGTCAGTGGTGGAAGTACTCGGGATCCAAGGAACAGGCCATCAGGGAACTGTTCGACATGTCCGCGACCCGCTACTACCAGCTGCTCAACGCGCTCGTTGAATCCGAAGCCGCCCTGGCTGCCGATCCGATGCTCGTCAAACGGCTGCGCGGTGTCCGGACAGGCCGCCAAAGGGTTCGCGCCCGCGCCAGGAGCACCGAGGACTGATGACCTCCCCCGAGTCCGCAAGCCCGTCCCGTCCGGCCAAGGCCGCCGGCTTCGCCCTGCTCGGCGTCGCCGCCGTCGCGTTGGTGATCGGCGTTGTCAGCCTGTTCAGCAGCGGGGGTTCTGAGACACCCCCTGTTGCCGAGGGGTCTTCTACAGCGCCTCCGGTGGCTACTACTTCCTCGCAGGCCGCTTCTGAACAGCCGCCTGCCTCTACGTCGTCGTCTGCTGCTGGCACCACTACGGGTTCGCCTACTGTGCCTACCTCTTCTGCTGCTGTGCCGCCTCCGCCTGTCACTCAACCTGGGACGGCCAAGGCTCCGGTTCGGATTTACAACAACTCGACCATTACCGGGTTGGCTTCCAAGGCCTCTGATGAGGTTCGGGCCAACGGGTGGACGGTTGAGGGGACTGGGAACTACTCCGGTGGGACCATTCCCACCACCACCGTTTACTTCCGGCCTGGGACTGATGAGGAAGCTTCTGCCAAGGAGTTGGCGTCGGTGTTGCGGGCTCGGGTTGAGCCTCGGTTCGACGGGATCCAGTCTTCTGCGCCTGGGATCATTTTGATCGTCACCAATGACTATCAGGGTGTTTCCAAGAACAAGTAGGGTCGCGTCGGTTGGGTTGCGTTCCCCTGTTGCGTTGGCGGGGCTGCGGTTGCGTGCTTTCCTGGGGGCTCTGCCCCCAGACCCCCGGCAATCTGATCAGGGGGCCCGCGCCGTGCGTAGGTAGATGGCACGCCTGTTGCTTTGGGCGGCTGCCTGTTGCTTTGCCGGGTGCGTTGGCGGTGGGGTCCCATCACGAGCCGCACCAGGAGCGGGCCACACCTGAAGAGGGGTGTCAAGCGGACGAAAAGCGTGTCCGCTTGACACCCCTCTTCAGGTGCAGCAAGAGCTATGGCGCGACTCGTGATGGGACCCCACCGCCCTTGCCTTGTGGTAGGACGGCTCGCCTTCGGCCTCGCGTTTTGTCAGGTCTTGCTTCTGTTTGCTGCGTATGCGGCTAGTGACACCAGTTGTGCTGGGTCCAGGGATGGGCGCACTACTGTTCGTGCTTTTGCCAGGTGGGCTTGTGTTACTTCTGCTGCTTCCAGGGATTCCCGCATTGCCGTTAGTGCTGCTTCTCGTACGAGGGCTGCGCAGTCTGCTGCTGAGTACATGTCCAGTTCGCCTGCCAGGGTGGTCAGGTCCACGTCGTTGGACAGTGGTGTGTTGCGGGATGAGGCCTTGAGGATTTCTGTGCGGGCCTCTGCGTCTGGTGGTGGCACGTAGACGAGGCGTTCCAGACGGCCTGGGCGCAGCAGGGCCGGGTCGATCAGCTCTGGGCGGTTCGTTGCGGCGATCACCACCACGTCGCGGAGGGGTTCTACGCCGTCCAGTTCTGTCAGGAGGGCGGCTACCACTCGGTCGGCTACGCCTGAGTCTGACGACTGGCCTCGGCGTGGGGCCAGGGCGTCCACCTCGTCCAGGAAGATCAGGGCCGGGGCTGCGTCTGCTGCTCTGCGGAAGAGTTCTCGTACCGCTCGTTCTGACTCGCCCACGAACTTGTCCATCAGTTCGGCGCCCTTGACGGTCAGGACGTTCAGCTGGCCTGAGCCTGCCAGGGCTCGGACCAGGAACGTTTTGCCGCATCCCGGTGGGCCGTAGAGAAGGACGCCTCGTGGGGGTTCTACTCCCAGGCGGGCGAAGGAGTCCGGGTAGCGCAGGGGCCAGAGGGCTGCCTCGGTGAGGGCCTGCTTGACCTCCTTCATGTCGCCCACGTCGTCCAGCGTCAGGCCGCCGGTTTGCACTGTGTCCGAGGCCGACATGGAGATCGGGCGGACCGTGTTCAGGGCCCCCAGCAGGTCTTCTTGGCCCACTCGGGGTTCTGCCACCTCGCGTTGGCGCAGGGCTGCTCTGACTGCTGCCTCTCGGCGCAGGGCGCAGAGGTCTGCCGCCACGAAGCCCGGGGTGCGGGCCGCCACCTCGCCGAAGTCCACATCGGACTCCAGGGGGACGTCGCGGAGCAGTACGCGCAGCAGTTCGGTTCTGCCCGCTGCGTCCGGGAGGGGGAGTGTCAGTTCGCGGTCTACGAGGTCCGGGGCTCGTAGGCGGGTGTCCACGGACTCTGCCCTCGCCGAGGTGACCACCAGGGCCAGGTTCGGGCGGGAGATCGCCGTGCGGAGGATGTCCAGGACGACGGTGGCCACCGGTGGTGGGGTGGTGGGCAGCAGGGCGTCGATGTCGGTCAGGAGCAGGACCGTGGGCTGTTCTGGGACGCCTGAGATCGCGTCGCCCAGCTGTTTGGCCATCGCGCCTGGTTCCAGGACGGCGATGCTCGGGGCGGCCAGTTCCACCAGCGAAGCGTCCAGCTGACGGGCCACTGCGCGGACGAGCGTTGCCTTGCCGACGCCTTCCGGGCCGCTGACCATCGCGGCCAGCCTTGCGGAGGCGCCCAGCTTCGTGAGGAGGTCGGGCTGGCGGAACATCAGTTCCAGCCACTCGGTCAGGCGGCGGGCCTGGTCTCGCTGACCCACCAGGTCGGCGACGGGGAGCGCCTCGTGCTTCTCCTGAACCACGACCGGGGTCACCTCGGCTGCGGGGGCCTGGGCCGAGCGCCAGCCCACGACGCTCGACGGCTGCACGGCCACCGGGCCCGCCGGGTCGGTCGAGGTGATGGTGATGAGTTCGTTGGTCCACGTCATGCCGATGGCGTTGGACAGCCTGCGGCGCGTCTCGGAGACGTTGGCGCCGGGGGGCGGTGCCAGGTCTTGGGGGAGCAGCGAGACGTTGTCGCCGACGGTGAGGACCTTGCCGGTCAGCGCCATGCGCACGTGTTCCGGCGTGAGGGCCGTGGTGGCCAGGCGAGAGCCTGCGACGGTGATCGAGCGCGCGGCCGTGACCTGGACGGGGGCCACGACGATCTCGGAGCCCTCGACCACGCCCAGGTTGGTGAGCGTGACGTCGTCGACCAGGACCACGCCGGGTGGTTGTTCGCCGGCCGCGGCCAGGGCGGCGCTCACGCGGGCGCCGGTCAGCCTCACCGCGTCCCAGGCGCGCAGGCCCAGGGCGTCGAGCACCTCCGGGTGGAGGCGGACTACGCCGCGCCGGGTGTCCAGTGCGGACGGGGACAGGCGAGCCGTCAGCGTGATCACGACGCCGACTCTAGTTGACCTGAACGGACTCTTCTGGAGTTGTCGGACCCGACCGCTACGGTGATCCTGAACCGGGCCAGGCCCGGTCGTCACAGACCTGGGGGTCATCTTGATGCGCCACAAACCGGCGCGCGGCTTTCGCCTGCCCGCGCTCGTTCTCGCACTGGCCGTTTCGGCCGGTTTCGCCACGCCTGTCGCCCACGCCGCCGAGGTGCCCGAGGCGCCGCAGGTCAGTTCCCTCACCTACCCGCCGGCACCGCATCCCGGTGGTGGTGTCGGTGTCGCGGGGGCGTTCGAGCTGCAGGCGAACGACGTGGTGAAGTTCGTCTACTCGTTCAGCCACGACAGCGGTGAGTCCCTCGACAACGAGGTCGCCGCCGATGCCGACGGCAAGGCGACGATCCAGTGGACGCCGCGTGCTTCGGGCGTGCAGCAGCTGTTCGCCCGGTCGGTGAACAGCGCGGGGCAGTACTCCGCCCAGCAGCGGTACGAGTTCTTCGTGCTGCCGGGTGCGGGTGCGGTGGCGCACTGGGCGCTGGACTACACGTGGGTCGACACCAACGGGCGCAATCCGTTGACGTCCAACGGGTTCGTCGACGGGCACGTGCTCGGGCACGGGAACCGGGCCGTCGCGTTCCCGGGGAGGCAGGACTACCTCAGCGGTGCGGCGCCGATCGACACGTCGAAGAACTTCACCGTGTCCGCGTGGGCGAAGGTGGACGACGCTGCCCGCGCCCGAGGCATCGTCGCCCTCGACGACAGTGCGGGCCTGTACTTCGACTCCGCGGCTGGGCGCTGGGCGTTCGGCATGTCCGCGGCCGCGGACAAGACCGCTCCCCGCGTGGCGCTCTCGCGTGATGCGGCGCTGATCGGCGTCTGGACGCACCTGACCGGGACCTACGAGTCCACCAGCGCGACCCTCGCGCTGCACGTGGACGGCGTCAAGCAGGCCGAGGTCACCGGTGTGGAGGGCTGGCAGGCAGCGCGGCTGCTCGTCGGCGGGAACGGCTGGAACAGCGCGAACCTCGACGGCGCCCGCACCATCGACGATGTCAGGGTGCACCAGCGGACGTTGAACGACGCGGAGGTCAAGAGGGTGGCGAGCGCCGCCGGTCTGCGCAGCCACTACAAGCTCAACGGAAGCGGCGGCTTCACCCCGGACGAGGTCACCGGCACGTCCTCGGCCATCGGTCCCGGTGTCGACTGGGAGGAGGACGGTGATGACAGGTCGTTGCGCTTCAACGGTGACTCGTACGTCTCGTTGCGCGGCCCGCGCATCCGTACGGACCGCTCCTTCTCGGTTTCCGCGTGGGCGAGGCTGGACCTCGACGCGCGCGAGGGCGACGACCGCACGTTCGTGAGCCTGGTGCACAACAACACCTCCTTGCTCGACCTCAGGTACGGCGGAGCCTCGAAGACGTGGGAGTTCGTGATCGACGGCACCACCGTGAAGACCGCCTACGGTGCGGAACTGCAGGAGTGGACGTACCTGACGGCCGTCCACGACAAGCTCAACTCCGAGATCCGGCTGTACTTCAACGGCATCTACGTCACGAAGGCCTCGTTCACGGGCGGGTCGGCGCAGACCGAGTCCGATCTGGAGCTCGGCCGCCGCGCGTCCACCGGTGGCGCGGACTCCTTCTGGAAGGGCGGGATCGACGACGTCCGCGTGTACGCCGGCGTGCTGTCGGAGGAGCAGATCCTGGCGCAGGCCGTCCGCGCCTGAGTCAGGAACGAGAAAGCGGGCCGGACACGAGGAAAGTGTCCGGCCCGCAGTTCGTTCAGGTGGTGATCAGCGCTTCGGCTGGCGCCTGAGTCCCAGCTGACGCCACGAACGGCGGCGCCCGTTGGCACTGGGCGCCGCACCTTCCGCCGCCGCAGCGGTGGAAGCGTCACGCCGTGGCCGGCGCACCGCGCGCATGGCCGCACCGGCGACGCGACCGTGCAACGGCTGACGCAGGCCGAGACGGCGTGCGGCGACACCGTGCGCGCGCTTGATGGCGCGGCGGTCTGCGCCCGTGACGGTCCACGCCTCGGGGTGCTTGGACAACCACATGTACCGGCGCACCGAGTACGGCAGGTGCGCCAGGTACACGACCATCGCGATGATCAGTGCCACCAGCGGGTACGTGATGATCGCGGCGGCCAGCAGTCCGATGAGGACCAGCAGAGGCGCGACCGCGCGCGGCGGCACCTTCACGGTCTTCACGGACAACGTCGGGATGCGCGACACCAGCAGCATCGCGACCACGACGGTCCACACACCAACGACGACGGGGGAGTTCCACCAGCCGTCGGTGCGCACCTGCTCCTCGATGATGAGGGGGAGCAGCAGCAACAGGCCGCCTGCCGGAGCGGGGACGCCGACGAAGAACTCCTTCGCGAACGGCGGTTGTTCCTTCTCCAGCAACGTGTTGAAGCGGGCCAGGCGGACCACCATGCAGACCGCGAAGATCAGCGCGATGACCCAGCCCGCGCGGCTGCCCTCGAACTTCCAGAGGTAGATCGCGAGTGCGGGCGCGACACCGAACGAGATGGCGTCGGCCAACGAGTCGAGCTCCGCGCCCATCTTCGACGTCGCGTCCAGCAGGCGGGCGATGCGACCGTCCAGGCCGTCGAACACGGCGGCCGCCGCGATCGACGCGATGGCCGCGCCCCACATGCCGACGTTCGCGAAGTGCACTGCGGACAGGCCCGAGCACATGGCCAGGACCGTGATCGCGTTCGGCAGCAGGCGAACGCCGGGCCCGCTGGGCGCCATCAGGCCTCCGGAAGTTCGGCGAGAACGGTCTCGCCGCCGATCGTGCGCTGGCCGGCCTCGACCAGGACACGGCTGCCACGCGGGACGTAGAGGTCCACGCGCGAACCGAAGCGGATCAGGCCGTAGGTCTGGCCGGCGGTGACCTTCTCGCCCTCGGCGACCTCGCACACGATGCGGCGCGCGACCAGGCCGGCGATCTGCACGACGACGAGGTCGTGGCCGTCGACGGTGCGCAGCCACACGGTGTTGCGCTCGTTCTCCTCGGAGGCCTTGTCGAGGTCGGCCGAGAGGAACTTGCCGGGGTGGTACGAGACCTGGACGACCTCGCCGTCGGCGGGCACGCGCTGCACGTGCACGTCGAAGACGGAGAGGAACACGCTCACGCGCGTCATCGGCTGGGAGCCGAGACCGAGCTCGGCGGGCGGGACGGCGTCGACCACGTGCGAGACGGTGCCGTCGGCCGGGGCCACGGCGAGGTTCGGACGGGTCGGCGTCACGCGCTTCGGCTCGCGGAAGAACCACGCCACCCACGCCGTGACCAGCGCGAGGACGACGCCCAGGCGCTTGAAGCGCAGCCGGACGAGGAGGGTCGCGATCGCCGCACCGGCGACGAACGGGCGCCCAGCCGGGTGCATCGGCGGCACCATGCCGCGCGCGAGTTCGAGGAAGTGTGAGACGGGCTTCTCGCTGCTCATCGTGTCTGTGGGTTCCGTAGCTTCCGTGGATTGTCGGGCGGCATCACGCTACGGCAACACGCCAAACCGCCCATCGGGACTGCCGGAAAGACAAGTGGCCGGTAGGCCCGTGCATCCCCCGACGAATGCGCGGGCCTACCGGCACCTGCGGTCAGTGTAATCCCCGTCACATGGCGTGAACAACGTCGTTGGGTGAGCGTTCCGTCACAGTCCGTCGATGCCCAGGGCTTGCAGCCTGAACCGCACGTCAGGCACCTGGTTGGCGTCCCGCACGGCGGGTGCGACCAGGTCCTCCGGGTAGACCGCAGCTCCGTCCGGCATCCGCAGCACGAAGAGCCCGCCCCAGTTGAGTTCCAGCGTCGCGCGGTCAGTGGATACGAGCATGTCAGCGACCATGCACCCGAAGAGTTCCGTCACGGCGTCGACGGCGGCCTCGTGCACCTCGTCCCGGGTCAGCGACGCGTCGACCGGTGCTCCGGTCAGCTTGTGCAGCTGCGCGCCCTCCAACGCCCTGAGCACGTCGGCGACCGTCTCGCCGACCTTGCTCACCCGGCCCGCGTGCCGCAACAGGTCGGCGTGACGGCGGACCAGCACCGGCCCGGCCAGCCGGGCGAGCTCCTCCCAGGTGATCGGCGGCCCCTGCACGCCGACCAGCGCCGCGACCTCCTCCGGTGGCGTGCCGCCGAGCAACGGCCACGACGAGCGCTCGTCCATCGCCTCGGCGACGCCGCCGATCCGCGGGTACTGCCGCTCGATGGTGGCCACCCGTTCCCGGATCGGCGGGTGGCTGTTGAACACCGACGACGGTTCCTGCGCGGCCAGCAGTGGTTCGATCTCGCGCAGCTGGTGCACGCGTCGCGGGTGGTCGAGGTAAGCGCGGAAGCCCTCCAGCAACGGAGGCGTGCGCCCTGCCAGCACGGCCAGCGACACGTACCAGCGCTTGTAGTCCTCCCAGGCGACGCCCAGCGGGCCGCCGCGCAGCAACGACCGCATCGACGCCTCGCGGCCGGCCGCCGCCACGGACACCTCGTCGGCGAAGCGCTCGTGCTTGCGGCTCTCCGAGGCCGCGGCCAGCGCGTACAGCTTCGCCCACGCGTAGAGGACGCCGACGAAGGCGTTGTCCGTCTTCGACACCAGCCCGAGGGCGGTCTGCGCGCGGGAGGTGAGCGCGGAGACCCGCGTGTGCCCGCCGCCGTAGTGGCCGAGCTCGTGCGCGAGCACCGACCTCAGCTCGCCGATCGTCATCCCGGCCAGCCACGGCAGGCCGAGCTCCATGTACCGGGTGCCCCGGCGTTCCCACACACCCGCGTTCGCCTTGTCGACGAGCCGGAGCTCGTCCGGACTGCGGGTGCCCGCGATCGCCGCGAGCTCGTCGACGTGCCGCCACAGCTCCGGGTGCGTCGCGCGGGTCAGCGGGACGCCCTCCGCCCGCGGGCGCGCCCAGACCGCCACGACGACCGCGTACAGCATCGGTGCGCCGACCAGGATCGCCAGCGCCACGAGCCACCAGCCGCCCTCGGTCTGTCCCCGGTCGAAGAGGACGGCCGCGAGCACACCCAGCGCCGTGACGATGCCCGTCCCGAGCACGAAGAACCCGGCGAGCATCACCAGTGCCAGCGCTGCTCTCATTCCTGCATCCCCCAGAGATCGTTCTGCTGCTACTGCAGGTATCTCACGGTGACCTCTGCCCCCGCAGCCAGTTCGGTCACGTCCTCGGGCACCTCGATCAGGCAGTTCGACAGCGCGAGCGCTGACAGCAGGTGCGACCCCGGGCCACCGACCGGCGTCACGACCTGGCCGGACGTGGGGTCGTGCAGGCCCCGCCGGAACTGCGTCTTGCCCGCCGGAGACGTCAGCCCCGTCGTGATCCTCGCCTGCGCGGTGCGGCGTTCGGTCTGCTTGTGGCCCATGGACGCCATCAGCGCCGGCCGCACGAACACCTCGAACGACACCTGCGCGCTCACGGGGTTGCCCGGCAGGGACAGCACCGGCACGCCCTCGTAGCGGCCGGAGCCCTGCGGCCCGCCCGGCTGCATCGCGACCTTGGTGAACTGCACGTCGTGGTCCGCGAGGGCGTCCTTGACCACCTCGTACGCGCCCGCGCTGACCCCGCCGGACGTCATGATCACGTCCACCGAGCCCAGGTACGGCTTCAGTGCCTGGTGGAACGCCTCGACGTCGTCCGGCACGAACCGCAGCTGGACGGCGACGCCGCCCGCGTCCCGCACCGAGGAGGCGAGCATCATGCCGTTCGACTCGTAGATCTGGCCGAGCTCCAGCGGCCGGCCAGGTTCGACCAGCTCGGAGCCCGTCGACAGGACCAGCACGCGCGGGCGGCGGCGGACCGGGAGTTCGGGCAGGCCGAGCGCGGAGGCGAGGCCGAGCGTGGACGGGCGCAGCACGGTGCCCGCGGCCAGCACCGCGTCGCCCTTCTGCACGTCGTCGCCGCCGATCCGGATGTTCTGGCCGGGCTCCACGGCCCGGTGGATCGCCACGGTCTCGGTGCCGCCGTCGGTCCACTCGACCTGGACCACCGCGTCCGCGCCGGGCGGAATCGGGGCGCCGGTCATGATCCGCTGCACCGTGCCGGGCTCCAGCGGGTTCAGCTCGGTGCGGCCCGCCGGGATGTCGTCGGCCACGACGAGACGGACCGTCTCGTCTCGGCTCAGGTCGGCGGCGCGCACCGCGTACCCGTCCATCGCGGAGTTGTCGAACGGCGGCAGGGCGAGCGGCGCGATGACGTCGGCGGCGAGCACGAGCCCGAGGCACTCCTCGAGCGGGAGCTGCAGCACGGGCATCGACCCGACGAGCTCCGCGACGCGCTGGCGGTGTTCGGCGACAGTGGTGGGGGACACGACTGCATACTGCCAACGTCGCGGTGATCGTGACGATCGACTTGCCCCGTTTCTTCCCGGAGGTGTTGTCAGTGCAGGTCCGGACCAGGCACACACCGACGTTCGGCGTGGCGAGACTCGTGCTCGCGCCCGGCGAGGCGGTGCTGGCCGACCCGCTGACCATCGCGGCCACCAGCTACGGGCTCGTCGTCGAGGTGAAGGGCGCGGGCGCCAAGGCCGTCGCGCTGTGCACGGCGGGCGCGGAGGGCGGCTGGATCGACGCGGCGCCCGTGCTGCCGGGAGACCTGCACCAGATCGAACTCGACGGGACGCACGGCTGGTGCCTCGCCCGGCACAGCTGGATCGCGTCGAGCAGCACGGTCGCGATGAACCCCGAGGCGCCGCCGATGCAGGCGATCTTCGGGGGCGCCGAGGGCTTCATGAACTACGCGCACGGCCAGGGCGCGGTGGTGCTCGCCTGCTACGGCGCACTCGACCTCGTGACGCTGGAAGCGGGAGAAGCGGTGACCATCAGCAGCGATCACGTCGTGGCGTTCGCGGACACCGTGCAATGCCGTCTTCGGCCCTCCGCACCGGATGGCGTGCAATCCATTCAGACAGGCGAGGGCCTGGTGTTCGACTTCGCCGGACCCGGTGCCGTGCTGACCCAGGCTCGTGGCCCTCGACGACTCACCACCTGGTTGCGCGCCAACGGAGTCAGCCCTCGTTCATGACTCCGTAAGGAGGTATCCGCGTGAGATTTCTTCTTTTAGCGTTGCGTTCTGCGCTTTGCGCGAGATGCGTGATCTGAAGGAGGACGTCTTGGCTCTCGGTACCGTCAAGTGGTTCAACTCCGAAAAGGGATACGGCTTCATCGCGACCGATGGCGGGCCCGACGTGTTCGTGCACTACTCGGCGATCCAGATGGAGGGCTTCCGGACGCTCTCAGAAGGCGATCGGGTGGAGTTCGAGGTGCAGGCGGGACGGGACGGGCGCAGCCAGGCCTCGGACGTGCGCCGCGCCAGTTAGAACCGACCTGATCACAGCTTGGGCCAACCCCCGGCACGCCGATCCGGCCGGACGTTAGGCTGCCTCGCGTGTCGGAGGACCTGAGCGGACGGCGAATCGCCCATTACCGGATCGACGGTGTGCTGGGTCGCGGTGGCATGAGCGTGACGTACCGGGCCACGGACGTGAGACTGGGCCGGAAGGTCGCGCTCAAGGTCATCGGTGAGCACCTGGCGCCCGACGCGGAGTTCCGCGAGCGGTTCGTCGACGAGGCGCGCAACACCTCCGCGATCGACCACGCGAACATCGTGCCGCTGTACGACTTCGACGAGGTCGACGGCCTGCTCTACATCGCGATGCGGCTCGTGGACGGCCAGGACCTGTCCGGGCACATCAAGGAGGGGCCGCTCACCCCCGCGCGCACGTTGTCGCTGCTCGCCCAGGTGGCCGAAGCGCTCGACATGCTGCACGGCAAGGGCCTCGTGCACCTCGACGTGAAGCCGGCCAACGTGCTGGTGACCCAGAAGGAGGGCGTGCGCGAGCACGTCTACGTCGCCGACTTCGGCCTGACCCGCCGCGGCGCCACCGGCCACCGCACCCGAACGGGTGATTTCCTCGGCTCGCCGACCTACGCGGCGCCGGAACACCTGCGCGGCGAGCCCGTCGACGGCCGCACCGACCAGTACGCGCTCGCCTGCATGCTCTTCGCCTGCCTCTCCGGCCGTCCCCCGTTCCAGGGCGGCGTGCAGGAGGTCATCGCGGGCCACCTCAGCAACGTCGTCCCGGCGTTGTCGCACCTCGTGGCGCTGCCGCCGGCGATCGACGACGTGATCCGCAAGGGCACCTCGAAGGACCCGGCGCAGCGGTACGCGAACTGCGCCGAGCTCATCAACGCCGCCCGCGTCGCTCTCGCCGGGGTCGCGCAGGGCTCGGCTCCCGCTCAACTCGGGCCGCAGTCCGGCTCGTTCCCCGCTCAACCGCCGGTCTCCGGGCCGATGCCGGTGCAGCAGGGGCAGTACCAGGGCGGCTACCAGCAGCAGTTGCAGGACCCGGTCCGGCTGCGCCCGCCGAACCAGGTGGGCGTGAGCGCGTTCACGTCGTCCGGCAAGAAGGAACGTCCCGCGTGGTTCGCGCCGGTCATCGCGGCCGCGGTGGCGATCGTGGTGATCATCATCGTGGTGGTCATCCTTTCGCCTGGTGACGAGCCCGCGAGGCAGCCCAAGACGAGCTCGGCCCCGTCGCTGAACATCGGCGACGAGACGACCTCGAACAAGCCGCTGCCGACCTCTGTACCGGTGCGCACATCACGCTGAGAGTCGCCTGGGAGTCGTCCGGAGCCGCTTGCACTCGTCGTGCCCGAGTGCTAAACACGAACTAGCACTCGGCACCATCGAGTGCCAAGAAGTGAGGCTAGGACTGGTGAGGCCTCTCGTCACTTGACGGGGAGTCGTCCGTCGCGGGCACCGAGCCTGGCCACGCGAATCGTGTTCCGCTGTGGGCGTGTGCCCGCAGTGGCCCAGAATCCACATAGGCGGAGGAACACACCGCAATGGCCAAGATGATTGCGTTCGACGAGGAAGCCCGTCGCGGTCTCGAGCGCGGGATGAACATCCTCGCTGACGCCGTCAAGGTGACGCTCGGCCCCAAGGGCCGCAACGTCGTGCTCGAGAAGAAGTGGGGCGCGCCGACCATCACCAACGATGGCGTCTCCATCGCGAAGGAGATCGAGCTCGAGGACCCGTGGGAGAAGATCGGGGCCGAGCTGGTCAAGGAGGTCGCGAAGAAGACCGACGACGTCGCTGGTGACGGCACCACCACCGCGACGGTGCTGGCACAGGCACTGGTCCGCGAGGGCCTGCGCAACGTGGCCGCGGGCGCGAACCCGCTCGGCCTCAAGCGCGGCATCGAGCAGGCCGTCGAGGCCATTGCCGAGCAGCTGCTGAAGAACGCCCAGGAGATCGAGACGAAGGAGCAGATCGCTGCTACCGCGTCCATCTCCGCCGCTGACCCCACGATCGGCGAGCTCATCGCCGAGGCGATGGACAAGGTCGGCAAGGAAGGCGTCATCACCGTCGAGGAGAGCAACACCCTCGGTCTCGAGCTCGAGCTCACCGAGGGCATGCGCTTCGACAAGGGTTACATCTCCGGTTACTTCGTGACCGACCCCGAGCGTCAGGAAGCGACCCTCGAGGACCCGTACATCCTGCTGTTCGGCTCCAAGATCTCCACGGTCAAGGACCTGCTCCCGCTCCTCGAGAAGGTCATGCAGGGCGGCAAGCCGCTGCTGATCATCTCCGAGGACGTCGAGGGCGAGGCCCTGGCGACCCTGGTCGTCAACAAGATCCGTGGCACCTTCAAGTCCGTCGCCGTCAAGGCGCCCGGCTTCGGTGACCGCCGCAAGGCCATCCTCCAGGACATCGCCACCCTCACCGGTGGCCAGGTCATCACCGAGGACGTCGGCCTGAAGCTGGAGAACGCCGACATCTCGCTGCTGGGCAAGGCCCGCAAGGTCGTCGTCACGAAGGACGAGACGACCATCGTCGAGGGTGCCGGTGACGCCGACCAGATCCAGGGTCGCGTCAACCAGATCCGCGCCGAGATCGAGAAGTCGGACTCCGACTACGACCGCGAGAAGCTCCAGGAGCGCCTCGCCAAGCTCGCCGGCGGCGTCGCCGTCATCAAGGCGGGCGCGGCCACCGAGGTCGAGCTCAAGGAGCGCAAGCACCGCATCGAAGACGCGGTCCGCAACGCCAAGGCCGCCGTCGAGGAGGGCATCGTCGCCGGTGGTGGCGTCGCGCTGCTGCAGGCCGCCGAGGTCGCCTTCGCCGGCCTGAAGCTCACGGGCGACGAGGCCACTGGTGCCAACATCGTCAAGGTCGCCGTCGAGGCGCCGCTGAAGCAGATCGCCGTCAACGCCGGCCTCGAAGGCGGCGTCGTGGTCGAGCGCGTCAAGTCCCTCCCCTCGGGCGAGGGCCTGGACGCCGCGACCGGCGAGTACAAGGACCTGATCAAGGCCGGCATCATCGACCCGGCCAAGGTCACGCGCTCCGCGCTGCAGAACGCCGCGTCCATCGCCGCCCTGTTCCTGACGACGGAAGCCGTCGTCGCGGACAAGCCGGAGAAGAACGCCGCGCCCGCCGCGCCGGACGCCGGCGGCATGGACTTCTGAGTCCGTCCGCAACGCTTCACCTCTGAAAGGCCCGGTTCGCTTCGGCGAGCCGGGCCTTTCGGCATTCAACGCGCGAACCGTCTCCCCCCGCTCGCGCGTACTACGCGGGGCCAGGCGCTGCGCGGTCCTGACGTTGATGAAAGCTCCCCTCATCAACCTGTCGGCACGGCTGGTGACGATCCTGAACCCCACGGATCATCGCTGTACTCAGCCTTGCCACTTCCGCGGTGGTCTCTGCCGATCGGTCAGAAGACGTCCGACTCCTGCCAGTCCACACAGGTGGGGCGTTTGCCCGTTTCTGCGAACTCCTGGAGTGCCTCTCGCAGCTTCTCCAACGGAATGGCGGCATCAGCCGGGAACCGGGTACGAGTGTCCACGTCCACGTACAGGGTGATGTCGCCCTCGGCCACTTGCGGAGCAGGCATGGCCGGTGCGTGCGAGCCCTTCCAGAGAGTGACCCACGCACGCATCTCGCCGTTCTCGGCATCTTCCCCGGTTCGGTCACGCGATTCCTCGGACATCACCGCTGCACTGTCCTGGGTCACGAAACTGGGTGGTCCCATCGCATGGATGGCCGCAACCCCGTGCAACTCGTCGATGTCGAACTTGAGTTGATGGTCTGGCAGTTGCAGAAGACCGGTCCTTGGTCGGCCCTGTACGTACACGACAGTCGGTTGAGGTTGCCTGTTCGCCACTACCTCGGCGAGCATCTGTTCCAGCTTCAACTCGGAGTCCACCGTCACCGGTTCCCGGCCGCGGTTGTCGGGAGTGAAGTAGTACGCGTCGAGAGAATTTCTCACGGCAGAACCCTTCCGGTGAAGGTCTCGGATTCTACCGGACCATGAACAGTCATTGTTTGTCCCGGTAGAAGTACATACGGCAACACATTGCGGCACGAGTACAGGCCGACACACAATTCGTTGTTGATCACCACGTCGGTGTGTGTGATCCCTGCGTTGCGTTGCCGCCAGGCCACCTTGACCTCGACGTGTTCAGTGGCTGCCACACGTCCCTTGCCGCCCATTGGGAACCCCAGTGGCTGGAGATGAGCGCCGATTGCAAGGTGTTCCCCGTCAGGTTCCTGTCCACTCTGGACCAGATCGGCGTTGCCGTCCTCGTCCCGGTAGATTCCGCTGGTGACGTAGGTCGGGAGTTGTGATCGCTGCTCTTCGATCCATGCGCCATCCAGTGATGGCACCGGCGTCGACACGGCCTGTGATGTGGATTTCGGCAGGTGCGTTCGAAGAACGGGCTCTTCCGGTGACCGCACGGATAGGTCCCCTTGAAGGGGCTTCCGGTACTGCTCGGTCACCCGGCAGCCGGCTGTTATGACCTGGGCCAGCTCAGCAGCGCCCGCAGCGACATCCCGCCAGGCCTGAACAGTCTGGTTGAAGTCATCTTCGAGGTGACCCGCGCCGTACGCCACATCCTCGAGCAGGTCCGCTGCTTCTTCGACCAACCGCCCTGCTTGGGCCAGAGCCTCCCTCGCTCGGTCGGCTGTGCCCAGAACCTGGTCCAATGCAGCTGCGACCTCTTCGAACGATGCCACCCGTGCTCTCTTCCCGGCAGTTCCGCTGAAGCCGAACGCGTCGAATGCTGCCGGTTCAAACCTGGCACAGGAGTTCTTCGGTCGCGACGAAAGTGCAGCGCCGCAGTTCACGGATCTGGGAGGCCGCAACCATCCACCGGACCTTCGGATCTTCATACGGAAGGTTCGCGATACCGACCACGGCGGGCACGAGCGGGCCTTGTCGATACAACGTGCCTCGCACGCCGGCTATCGGGAACTCGCGGGCTCGCACCGCGACGGCGCCTCGCTGAAGCGCTGGGCACCGCCGCAACGAAATAGTCACGCAGGGCGCGCACACGGGAGGATCGACCGAACCCATGCCGTCCGGCCAACCCTTCCAATCTCCTCGGTGGTCCCGCAGCAACCACAGGACGCCGTCACGCGTTCGATCCGCCGGTCCGGCGCACACCTGACAGAGAAGCTCGATCATCGCCCGCCGCTGCCGCCCGGGGTGCACCTTGCCGAACTCGGGCCTGCCCAGTCCGTGTCGTGCGGTCACCTGTTGCCACAGAACACCGTGGTCGTCGCGGTCGCTTTCCAGTTCGTTCGCATAGCCGTGCCGCCGCGAGGCCATGTCACCAGCTTGGGCGTCAGATCCTGCTCGGAGCCCCACTGCGTGATGTACGGCGCGACGATGCGGGCCAGCTCGGAGGGCCGTGCTTCTGCGTTCACGACTCGCATGACCTGTGTCCGCGCGGACGGAACCACCCGTGTTCCCGTGTCGTCGTCGTGGCCGCGCCGGACGCCAGAAGCGCGTTGAGCAACATCCGGCATGGCGCCGCCACCCTGCGCCAGAACGGCCCGCCGCGGCACTTCCGGCAGCAACCGTTCTCGTCAGGCCGATGTTCGTCGGCGAACACGCGCAGCGCGGCGACCAGACCTGGGACGTCCTGTCTCATCACCGACAGAGCGGACCCGGCGTCGCCTTCGGCCGCTACCCGCGAGACCAGGTCAAGATGCTCGTCGAGACGCTGACGAAGTTCGCCGAACAAGACCATGTTGCTCATCGCCGTTCCCTCCGCGACTTACGTCGCTCGCCAGTGCTTGGCCGACCGCGTCGCGAAACGTGCGAAGTCCTTGTTCCGCCGCGTTCACGTCCTTGCAGTCCAAGGAGGAAGTGACCACCACCGCGGCCCGTGCGAGCACGGAGGCCTCGGCGAGCGTCAGCATCACGACCACACGAACGGTTCGCCTCGGCCCGGTCATGCGCGCTCACCTCCTTGGTATGGGCCCGCCCTGGGCCGCAACTGTGACGAAGTAGGCCCAGGGCGGACACTCGCGGCACCCTGCGAACAGGATTTGCAAGCAAGACGACCATAAAGTGGCGATTGCAGGTTTGATAGACGCCCGATCGAGCGAACTGCGAACCAGCGGTGATCGGGCAGACTGTCCGTGATTAGAAGGAGAAGCAGCGATGACGCAGGGTCCGTCCGACTTCAAGAAGAGCCTCGGCAAGCGGCTGGGCGAGCTGATGGAACGCGCCGGAGTGGAGAAGTCCGAGGTGGCCGAGATGCTCGACTGCTCGGTGTCCAAGGTGTTCCGCATCGTGAGCGGTGGAGTCGGCGTCAATCCGTCCGAACTGGACAGACTCCTGGACTTTCTCGGTGTCGAGGCCAAGGAACGCGAAGAGCTCAAGCTTCTCGGCAAGGAGGCCAAGAAACGCCGGCCGCCGACGCCGTGGGGCAGTGCCGTGCCGGACAGCCTGCGCAAGTACTTCGGGACCGAGGAGAGCGCCAGCTTGATCCGCGCTTACGACCCGGAAACCGTGAACGGGTTGGCGCAGACCGAGACGTACATGCGGAGCATGATCGAGGCCAGTCCGCTGCATCGTCCCGGCGACGTTCCGCGTCTCGTGCAGGCACGTATGGCGCGGAAGCACCTCCTGGACAAACGTCTGACTGGCGAACATCCGCCACGGCTCCACCTCCTGCTCAGCGAGGGAGCCGTCCGGCGTGAAGTGGGTGGTGCGGGGGCCATGAGGGACCAGTTGTGCCACTTGATCGAACTGAGCGGGGGCAAGCGGGGAGGCGGCAAGCGGCGCGGGGACTCGGGGCCGGTGGTCGTGCAGGTCGTGCCGTTCGCCGCGGGAGCTCATGCGGCTTGCGGGTTGCCGTTCACCCTGTTCACCCGGCCTGACGGGCAGGTCGTGGCCTACAACGAGAACCTGACCGACGGGCTCTTCGTGTCCGAGGCCGGTCGCATCGAGTCCTACGAACTGACCTGGCAGTCGTTGCTGAACAGCGCTTTGTCGCCGCAGAAGTCCGTTGAGCTGCTCGATACTGTTGCTACGCAACTGTGACGGCAAGACGAGGAGGTACGGGCATGATCCCGGACCTGAGCACGGCGGCCTGGCGCAAGTCGAGCCGCTCTGGTCCCAACGGAGGCCAGTGCGTCGAGCTGGCTCTGATCGGCGGGTACGCCGCCGCGCGCGACAGCAAGAACGCCGAAGGAGATGTACTGATCTTCGGAGAGAACGCGTTGAGTTTCTTCCTGAACGCGACCAAGACCGGCCGTTTCTGACGGTCGATCACGGCGTCGGGCGGCCGTCTGGGGCTACAGCCGCAGTGGCCGCCCAACGCTCCTCTCGGAAAGTGCCCCCACGGCAACCGTGGAACAGCCGATGACCCCAGAACCCCAGTAAACCGCCGTGAAAACCAGAAGACTCAAAGCATGATCGTGGGCGTGACAACAGTCCGCCCAGGCTCCCCGCGAGAATTCACCAAATGCACCAGAATCTGGGTGGTCCCAGCCGGCACGTCGGGCAACACGAACCGTCCACCGTCGTCAGCCCGTGTGCAGGACGACTGGTGATCGGCCACCCGGACCTCGACCTCGTGCTCCCCGGCCGGCACCAGCCACCCGTCGATCCGGTGCCGTGACCCGGTCGAGGTGAAGTTCACCATCAACGTCAGGTTGTCCACGGTGAAGGTGATCGTGCCGGTCTGCCCGCCCCGGACCCCGGCGAACGAACCGGCGCGTTCCCAGCGGGCGACCTCGACGTCCAGGGACTCCAGGGCGATCGCGAACTTCACGCGGTCCACCAGGTCGGCGGGCGGCGGGTCCAGTTCGTCGACCAGCCTGTTCAGTTCGGAGAGGACTGCGGTGTCCTCGGGGCCCCTGCGGTCGTCGCGCGGGTCGATCTCGTTCACCGCGATCCTCCTTCCGTCTCCAGGTAGTTGCGCAGCAGAGTCAGACACCGTCCCCTGGTCGGACCGATGCTGCCGTGGGGCATGGCCAGTGCCTCGGCGACTGCCCGGTACTCGGCGCGGCCCGCGAGCACGGTGAGTCGCAGCAGTTCCTGGCACCTCGTGGTCAGCCGGCCGAACGCGAGCCACAGGCGGCGGTCGCGGTCGTCCAGAAGCGTCACGTCCTCGGGCAGGCCGGTGTCGGACTCGAGCTGTTCGGCGTATTCGTCGGACAGGTGTGTTTCCCGCTTGTTGGGTGTCCAAGTTCGGCGTGCTTCACGCCTCGTCGTGACAACCAGGTAGCCGACCAGGGCTTTCGGCTCGTTGATGTTCTCGATGTTCTTCAAGAACGCGAGCCACACGGTCTGCACGACGTCCTCCGCGGCGGCTCGGTCGAGGCCCTGACCGCGCGCCACGTGCCACAGCAGCGGGGTCAGTTCTGTCACGAGGACGTCCAGCGCGTGGCGGTTGCCCTCGCGTGCCGCCGCCACGCAGACCGCGTGCCGTTCGGTGCCTTCAAGCCCGTCCCACGGCGGACGGTCATCCGCCGTGTGCAGCTCGTCCATGCAGCACCTCCGATCGGCCGCCCTGTCAGCGCCGTCCGCCAACTCATGAAGGGCTAACTGGGCGGTAGATACAAAATTCACTCGATTGGAGCAGTATTACCGCCAGGATGAGCCTCATCTTCCTCCGGGTACGCCAGCGGCCCGTGAATCCCCCTCCGAGTCACGGGCCGCCAGTGGTGGGAGCCCGCGCCGGCCGGCACCCCTCGAACCGGCTGACGCGTGCTCCACGCCTGAACCAAGCGCTCATGTGAAAAGAGCGGAACTCAGGCGAGCAGATACAGCCTCTGACGCGCCGGACGGCCTGTGCGCTCCCGATTCGCGAAAGCACACGGCGAAGACCGTTATGGTCTAGACCATGCCGATTCTTGAAGTGATCGCACTGGACGCGCAGGACGCCGACGCCGCACAGGCCGGCGGCGCCGACCGGCTCGAACTGGTCGCCGACATGGCCTCGGACGGCCTCACGCCGTCGGTCGTCACCTTCAAAGAGGTCCTCGCAGCCGTGGACATCCCCGTTCGCGTGATGCTCAGGGACGCCAAGGGGTTCGCGCCCGGCGACCTGAAGGCGCTGCGCCGGAGCGCGGCCGAACTCAGGGAGGCGGGCGCCACCGAGTTCGTCCTCGGCTTCCTCGACGCGGGAGGGGAGATCGACGAGGGCGTCACGCTCAACCTCGTCGCCGAACTGGAGGGGTGCGCCTGGACCTTCCACCGTGCACTCGACAACTCCAACGACGTCTTCCGGTCCTGGGCGACCGTGCAGACCCTCGGGTGCGACACCGTGCTCGCAGCCGGCAGCGCGAAGGGCGTCGAGGACGGCATCGAGAACCTCAAGAAACTCGTCACCCAGGCCCCACCCGCGCTGCTCGTCGGCGGCGGTCTGCAGGCCCGGCACGTGCCGGAACTGCTGGCGGCGGGCGTGAACGGATTTCACGTTGGCAGCGCCGTCCGGCCGTCCGGATGGGACTCGGCGGTCGATTCGGCATCAGTTCGGGAATGGGTCAATCGTCTGGTCTAGACCCTTGCCCTTCGCCGTTCTACAGTCACGTTGCTCCATGTGAAATGGCTGTTGCACTATATGCAATGCGGAGGGCGCGATGAGGCTGAAGGCACTTGTGGCCGTGCTGGGCGTGGGCGCGGTGGTCGCCTGCGCACCGGTGCAGTCAGGTCCGACGAGCTCGGGCACGGACGAGCAGACGGGACAGCTGCGGGTCTGGCTGTTCGACGAGGTCAACCGCGGCCCCAAGGAGGCCGTGGTCAAGGAGGCGATCTCGGAGTTCCAGGGCAAGCACAGCGGCGTGACCGTCGACGTGCAGTACATCCAGGTGTCCAGCCGGGCGGAACGCTTCAAGGCCGCCTTCAGCGACCCGAAGAGCGCGCCGGACGTCGCCGAGTTCGGCAACACCGACCTGGCGGGCTACGTCTCCGCGGGTGGCTTCTCGGAGCTCGACCTGAGCAAGTGGGACGAGTCGAAGGACCTGGTCCCGACGATCCTCGACACGGCCAAGGTCGACGGCAAGACGTACGGCGTGCCGTGGTTCGTCGGCGTGCGCGCGCTGTACTACCGCACGGACGTGTTCACCGAGCTCGGCCTCAAGCCGCCGACGACGCTGGACGAGATCGCGCCGCTCGCCCGTGAGATCCGGCAGAAGAAGCCGGAACTGATCGGCATCTCCGCCGGCGGCAAGTACCTGTTCGCCGCGCTGCCGTTCATCTGGGCGCAGGGCGGGGACATCGCCAAGTCCGACGGCGGCAAGTTCACCGCCGCGATCGACAGCGCCGAGTCCAGGGCCGGTGTCGCCAAGTACACCGAGCTGATCAAGGACGACATCTGCCCGCCCGCCACCTGCGCGGGCAACGGCGGTGACGCGAGCGTCGAGGCGTTCCGCGCGGGCAAGGCCGCGATGACGATCGGCGGCGACTTCAACCGCAAGTCCGTCGACGCCTCTTCCGCTGCTGGCAAGTACGGCGTCGTGCCGCTGCCCGGCAAGACCAAGGGCTCGGTCGCGCCCGCGTTCGCCGGCGGCAACCTGCTCGGCGTCATGAAGGGCACGCAGCGCAAGACGCTCGCCAACGAGTTCACGCAGCTGCTCGCGTCGAAGAAGTACCAGCAGAAGATGTACACGGCGATGGGCAACCTGCCGACGTTCACCGACGTGCAGAAGCAGGTCGCGGAGTCCGACAAGTTCCTGGAGCCGTTCACGAAGACGCTGCAGTCCGGCACGAAGTTCGTCCCCGTCACGCCGGCGTGGGCGAAGATCGAGGCGCAGACCGTGGTGCCGACGATGCTCCAGGAGATCGTCACCGGCGCGAAGGACGTCGACACGGCCACCGCCGACGCCGCCAAGACGATGAACGCGGCCTTCACGTCGTGAGCATGACGGCCAAAGGCCAGGGGCGGACCGCGTTCGCCTACCTGGCTCCAGCGCTGCTGGTTCTCGGGGGCCTGCTGGCCTACCCGATCTACCAGCTGGTGCTCATCTCGCTCTACGACTACGGCCAGGAACAGGTCAGCGGCGGCGCGCCGCTCGAGTTCCTCGGTCTCGGGAACTACCGGAACCTGCTGGGGAACCAGCAGTTCTGGGGTGTGCTCGGGCAGACCGTCGCCTTCGCGGCGGTCTGCGTGGTCGGCACGTTGCTAGTGGGCGCTTTTCTCGCGATCCTCGCCACGAGGGTCCGCACGTGGGTCCGGATGACGTTGTTCCTGGCGGCGCTCGGCGCGTGGTCGACGCCCGCCGTCGCCGGCTCGACGATCTGGCTCTTCCTGTTCGACGCGAACTTCGGGTTCGTGAACGAGGTCCTGGGCATCCAGGGCTTCTCCTGGACGTTCGACAAGTGGACGGCGTTCGGACTCGTCGCCGCACAGGTGATCTGGTGCTCGTTCCCGTTCGTCATGGTGACGCTCTTCGCGGGCATCAAGGCGATTCCGGGCGAGGTGCTGGAGGCCGCGGCACTGGACGGCGCGTCGGCGTTCCGCACGGCGTGGAGCGTCACGCTCCCGTTGCTGAAGCCGATCATCCTCGTGGTGACGATCCAGTCGATCATCTGGGACTTCAAGGTCTTCACGCAGATCTACGTGATGACGAACGGCGGCGGCATCGCCGGACGCAACCTCGTGCTCAACGTCTACGCCTATCAGCAGGCGTTCGCGGCGTCGGAGTACGGCCTGGGCGCGGCCATCGGTGTCGTGATGACCGTGCTGCTGCTGGGAATCACGATGTTCTACCTCCGCGCGCTGCGGCGGTCGGGGGAGGTCCTGTGAGGCGCTGGCTGACCGAGGGCTTCGTCCTCATCATCGCCGCCGTGGTGGCGTTCCCGCTGTTCTGGATGGTGCTGTCCGCGTTCAAGCCGGAGGACGAGATCATCTCGGCCGACCCGGTGCCGTGGACGACGAGGCCGACGCTCGACAGCTTCACGCGGGCGCTGACCGTGGCGAACTTCGGGCGCTACTTCATGAACAGCATCATCGTCGCGTTGATCGTGGTCGCTCTGAGCATCCTGATCTCGTTCCTCGCGGCGACCGCGCTGACCCGCTTCCGGTTCCGCAGCCGCACGACGTTGCTGATCATGCTGCTGGTCGTGCAGATGGTGCCGGTCGAGGCGTTGACCGTGCCGCTGTTCTTCCTGATGCGGTCCGTCGGCGACAGCGTTCCGGTCTTCGGCCTGAACCACCTCGGCTCGCTCGTGCTGGTGCACCTGGCTTTCAGCCTGCCGTTCGCGATCTGGATGCTGCGGGGCTTCGTCGCCGCGGTGCCGGTGGAACTGGAGGAGGCCGCCACCCTGGACGGCGCCTCGCGGTTCCGGTTCCTGTGGCAGGTGCTGTTCCCGCTCGTCGCGCCCGGCCTGGTGGCGACGTCGGTGCTGTCGTTCATCCACGCCTGGAACGACTTCCTGTTCGCCAAGACGTTCATCATCTCGGCCGTGGAGAACCAGACCCTGCCGCTGGCTCTCCAGGTGTTCGTCAAACCCGACCAGAACGATTGGGGCGCGATCATGGCGGGCTCCACCCTGATGACCATCCCCGTGCTGATCTTCTTCGTGCTCGTGCAGCGCCGGCTCGTGTCCGGCCTCGCGGGGGCGGTGAAGGGATGAACCTGCTGCCACGCCCGGTGTCCTACGTGGACGGTGGAAGGCACTGCGAGTACAAGGGCTGGGAGACCGTTCTCGTCGACGGCCCTCCCGGCGGCTATCGGCTGCTCTCGTCCGACGACGGTGTGCTGATCGAGGCGAACGACGCGGCCGGCGAGATGAACGCGCTGCAGACGTTGCGGCAGCTGCTCGGTGCCCAGGCGTTCCGCGCGGCGGGGGAGAAACCGTCGGTCATCCCCGCGTGCGAGGTCGTCGACTACCCGCGGTTCGAGTGGCGTGGCGTGATGCTGGACGTCTCGCGGCACTTCCTGCCCAAACGGGAGGTGCTGCGGTACGTCGAGCTGCTGTCGGTGCACAAGCTCAACGTCCTGCACCTGCACCTCACCGACGACCAGGGCTGGCGCTTCGAGGTGAAGCGCTACCCGAAGCTCACCGAGGTCGGGTCGTGGCGCGAGGACTCGCGGTTCGGCGACCGGCGTTCCGCGGGCATGAAAGGACGTCCGCACGGTGGTTTCTACACGCAGGAGGACCTGCGGGAGATCGTCGAGTACGCACGGGCGCGGCACGTCACGGTGGTCCCGGAGATCGACATCCCCGGCCACTCGCAGGCGGCGATCGCGGCCTACCCGGAACTGGGCGTGCACGGTGGCGGTGTCTGGACAGACTGGGGCGTCAACGAACGCGTGCTCAACGCCGACGAGTCCACAGTGGACTTCTACCGGAACGTGTTCGACGAGCTGATGGACGTCTTCCCCGCGGAGGTCATCGGGCTCGGCGGCGACGAGGCTCCCGGCCACGAGGACGGCGTGCTGGTCCGGGCCGTCGCGGAGCACATCGTGAGCAAGGGCCGGCGGCCGTACGGGTGGGACGAGGTCCTGGACGCCCGTCCGCTGCCTGCCGGCACGGTCGTCGCGTCGTGGCGCGGCGTCGAGGGCGGCATCACGGCGCTGGGCGAGGGTCACGACGTGGTCATGTGCCCTGAGCAGCACGTCTACCTGGACTACCGGCAGTCGGACTCGCCCGGCGAACCGATTCCGGTGGGAACGGTGACCACGCTGGAGGACGTCTACGCGTGGGAGCCGGTGCCAGAAGGCCTCACGGGCGAGGAACCCGGACGGCTGCTGGGCGCGCAGGCGAACATCTGGACCGAGCACCTCGACTCGGCCCGGCGGGTGGACTACGCGGCGTTCCCGAGGCTGGCCGCGTTCGCCGAGGTCGTGTGGTCCCCGGCGGAGAAGGATCCCGGGTTCGTGCGGCGGCTGCAGGAGCACCACCTCCCCAGGCTCGACGCCCTGGGGGTGGAGTACCGGCCCCTCAACGGTCCCCACCCCTGGCAGCGACTACCCGGTGTGCCCGGTTTCCCGCGGTGATCACATCGCAACGTCTTCCTCGGGCATGAGGATCCAGGCGGCGACGTAGAGGAGCGCTCCGGTGCCGAACCCGAGCAGCGTCGCCGCCACGAGGATGATCCGCAGGATCGCGGCGTCCACGCCGATCATCTTGGCGACGCCGCCGCAGACGCCGGCGAGCATCTTGTCGCTGCGACTCCTGCGGAGCTTCTTGACCTGGGCTGTCGCGTCGTTGAGCACGTTGTTCGTCATGCACCTAGAGTCGCCGGTTTCGAGCTCCGGCACATCGGTGACCACCCCGAACCCGACCCTGATCCGGGGTGGTGACCCCAGGGTTCAGTCGAGGCAGAACTCGTTGCCCTCGACGTCCTGCATCACGATGCAGGACTCGTTCTCCTCGTCGGCTTCCATCACGCGCACGCACACCGCGCCGATCGCCTCCAGCCGGGCACGCTCGGCCTGGAGCACGGCGAGGCGTTCCGCGCCGACGAGCCCGGTGCCGGCCCGCACGCAGACGTGCACCCGGTTCTTGACGACCTTGCTCTCGGGAACGCGCTGGAAGTAGAACCGCGGGCCCTCACCCGTCGGGTCGGCGACCGCCGACCACGAACCGTCGCTCTCCGGCGGAGCGTCGTACCCGAGCACCTGGCTCCAGAACTCGGCGACGCGCACGGGTTCCGCGCAGTCGAACGTGATCTGGACTTTCTTGATCGACCCCATCCGTTCAGGTTAGTCGTACCCTGAGGCCCATGCAGTCCCCTGAGGAGCTTGCGTCAGGGCTCGACGACGCGGGGTACCTGCCGGACGGCGGGATCGCCACGGCGGCGTTCCTCGCGGTCCGGATGGGGCGGCCGCTGTTCCTCGAAGGCGAACCCGGCACCGGCAAGACCTCGCTCGCGCTCGCGCTGGCCAAGTCGATGGACGTGCCGCTGATCCGCCTGCAGTGCCACGAGGGCATCGACGCCACGCAGGCCCTGTACGACTGGGACTACCCGCGCCAGCTCATGCACCTGCGGGTGCTGGAGACGCGCGGCGAGGTGGACGAGGCGTCCCTCTACACACGACGGTTCCTGCTCGCCAGACCACTGCTGCAGGCGTTGGAGAGCGCGCCGTGCGTGCTGCTCGTCGACGAGATCGACCGGGCGGACGACGAGTTCGAGGCGTTCCTGCTGGAGGTGCTGTCCGAGAACGCGGTCAGCATCCCCGAGTTCGGCGAGATCAGGGCGACGACGCCCCCGCTGACCGTGCTGACCTCGAACCGGACCCGCGAGGTGCACGACGCGTTGAAGCGCCGCTGCCTCTACCACTGGCTGGAGCACCCGTCGCTGGAGCGCGAGGTCGCGATCCTGCGCCGCACCCTGCCCGGCCTCGACGAACGGCTCGCCGTCCGGGTCGCGGAGGCCGTGCAGAAGATGCGGGGCCTCGACCTGCTGAAGCCGCCGGGCGTCGCGGAGTCGCTCGACTGGGCGCGGGCGTTGCAGGCGCTGGGCCGCGCGGAACCGGACGCGACGACCCTCGGGGCGGTCCTGAAGTACCGGGAGGACGCGGAACGCGTGATCGGGAGCACAATCGTGGGGTGACGGAAGCCTGCGTCGGGTTCACGCGCGTCCTGCGGGGCGCCGGACTGCAGTGCGGGCCCGATCGCGTGCAGGCGTTCCTGCGGGCCACCGAGCACGTCGACCTCTACTGGGCCGGGCGCCTCACGCTGTGTGCCGACCCGGACGACCTGCCGCGCTACGACGCCGCGTACCGGGCGTACTTCGGCGGCACCCCGCCCCGTCCGCGCACGACGGTCGAACTCGACTCGATGACCGTCGGCGTGGCCGCGTCCGACGTGGAAGTGCTGAAGCACAAGGACATCTCCGAGTTCGACGCGGCACCGCTGATCGCCCGGCTGAACCCGCTGCCGCCGCGCCGGCGGTCGCGCAGGCTCCGCAAGGCCCGTCGTGGCCGGATGGACCTGGCCCGCACGGTGCGCGCGATGATCGAGACCGGCGGCGAGATCGCCCTGCCGCGGCATCGCCGGCGCGGCTCGAAACCACGCCGGCTGGTGCTGCTGATCGACGTGTCCGGCTCGATGGCGGCCTACTCGGACGCGCTGCTGAGGTTCGCGCACGTCGTCGCCCACGCGATGCCCGTCGAGGTCCGCACGATAGGCACCCGGCTGACCCGCGTGACCCGTCAGCTCCGGGAACGCGACCCGGACCGGGCGCTGCGGGCCGCCGGCCGCGCGATCCCCGACTACGAGGGCGGCACCCGGCTCGGCGACGCGCTGCGGCGGTTCAACCAGCAGTGGTGGCAACGAGGTGCGGTGGTCGTGCTGTTCAGCGACGGCTGGGAACGCGGCGACCCGAGCCTGCTGGCGACCGAGATGGCGAGGCTGAGGCGCGTGAGCCACAAGGTCATCTGGGCCAACCCGCACGCGGGCAAGTCCGGCTACCGGCCTGTCCAGCGAGGTGTGCAGGCGGCGCTCCCGCACGTCGACACGATGGTCGCGGGCCACAGCGTGCACGCGTTGGAAGAACTGCTGAAGGAGGTGCGCCGTGCGTGATGTCCTCTACGACCTCGCCGAACGGGTGGCGAACGGCGAGACGGTCGGGGTCGGCACGGTGGTCGCGACCTTCAGCTCGGCGCCCCGGCCCGCGGGTGCGGCGATGCTCGTGACGCAGGACGGCGAGGCGGTCGGCAGCGTGTCCGGCGGGTGTGTCGAGGGTGCGGTGTACGAGCTTGCGCAGGAGACCGAGGGGCCTGTTCTGCAGCGGTACGGGGTCAGTGACGACGACGCGTTCGCGGTAGGGCTGACCTGCGGCGGGATCATCGACATCTACGTCGAGAAGATCAACGCCGAGACGTTTCCCCAGCTCGGTGAGGTGGTGGAGACGGTCCGCGCGGAGGAGCCGGTGGCCGTAGCGACGGTCGTCGAGCACCCGGACGGCATCGGGCGGCGCATGGTCGTCTGGCCCGACCGCCGTGACGGCAGCCTCGGGTCTTCGAGGATCGACGACGCCGTCGCGGACGACGCGCGCGGGATGCTCGCTTCAGGACGGAGCGGCGTGCTGCAGTACGGGCCGGACGGTCAGCGGCGCGGCGAGGGCATGAGCGTCTTCGTGAACTCGTTCGAACCGCCGCCGCGCATGCTCGTGTTCGGAGCGATCGACTTCGCCGCGGCGATGGCCCGGCTCGGCGCGTTCCTCGGCTACCGCGTCACCGTCTGCGATGCGCGACCGGTGTTCGCCACGCGCAGCCGGTTCCCCGAGGCGGACGAGGTCGTCGTCGCCTGGCCGCACCGGTATCTGCAGGCCGAAGCGTCCAAGCTCGACGAACGCACGGTCATCGCCGTGCTGACCCATGATCCGAAGTTCGACGTGCCGCTGCTGGAGGTCGCGTTGCGACTCAAGGTCGGTTACGTGGGTGCGATGGGTTCCCGCCGAACGCACGAAGATCGTCTGCAACGGTTGCGGGAAGCAGGTTTGACCGAGGGTGAGCTAGAGGCTTTGGCCTCGCCGATAGGCCTGGATCTGGGCGCGCGGACACCGGAGGAGACGGCGGTGTCGATCGCCGCGGAGATCATTTCCTTGCGGTGGAAGGGATCCGGACGGCGTCTGGTCGATCTTGGTGAACCGATTCATCACTGATCGGGTTGTTGAACCCGCAAACAGGGAGCAAGCTGGAGTGACCCTCGTCACTCAAGGCCCACCACCCCTGGGAGGGGTCAATGCACATCTCGGTCAACGTCGACGGAGTGACATACGCCGACGAGGTCGAACCCCGCCTCCTGCTCGTCCACTACCTACGGGAGCGATTGAGCAAGACCGGCACCGTCGTCGGTTGCGACACCGGCAACTGCGGCGCCTGCACCGTCCACCTCGACGGCCACAGCGTGAAGTCGTGCCAGATGTTGGCCGTGCAGGCGAACGGGCACGAGGTCACCACCATCGAAGGCCTCGCTCGCGACGGCAAGCTGCATCCGGTGCAGGAGGCGTTCCACTCCAACCACGCTTTGCAGTGCGGTTTCTGCACTCCCGGCATGATCATGCAGGCCATCGACCTGCTCGCCGACGAGTCCGATCCCGACGACGAGACCGTGCGCAAAGGCCTGGAGGGCAACCTCTGCCGCTGCACGGGCTACCAGAACATCGTGCGCGCGGTTCAGGACGCCGCCCAGCGGATGAAACCAGGCGCGGGCCCGAAGCAGGAACAGCACAGCGACGAGCACATCAGCTCCAAGCAGCCGGTAGGTGGCGAATGACCGCCACAGCGGAACCGGAGATCGGCAAGGCCAGGCTCCGCAAGGAGGACGCCCGGCTGATCACCGGCCAGACGAGGTGGACCGACAACCTCCAGCTGACCGGCATGCTGCACATGGCCGTGCTGCGCAGTCCCGTCGCCCACGCCCGCATCACCGGCATCGACGTCAGCCGCGCCACGGCGATGCCCGGTGTGGCCGTGGTGCTGACCGGTGAGGACTTCGCCGCCGAGCAGGGCTCTCTGCCGTGCGCGTGGCCGATCACCGAGGACATGAAGTCGCCGCCCGCGCCCGCCATGGCCGTGGACCAGGTCAACTTCGCCGGCGAGGCCGTCGCTCTCGTGATCGCCGACAGCGCGTACCACGCCGCGGACGCGCTGGAAGCGATCGACGTCGACTACGACGAGCTCCCGGTCGTGCTCGACATGGAAGAAGCGTTGCGGGACAACGATCTGGTGCACCCGGATCTCGGCACGAACAAGTGCGCGACGTGGATCTTCGACTCCGCCGAGGCGGGGGCAGGGACGAACGTCGAGGACGAGATCGCCTCCGCCGAGGTCGTGATCGAGCGGACGTTCCGGCAGCAGCGGCTGATCCCGGCGTTCATGGAACCGCGGTCGGTCGTCGTGGACACGACCGCGGGCATGTTCACCGTCTGGTCGGCGACGCAGATCCCGCACATCCTGCGGTGGATGCTGTCCGCCGTCACGGGCATCTCCGAGCACAAGCTCCGCGTGATCGCGCCGGACGTCGGCGGCGGGTTCGGCGGCAAGCTCCAGGTCACCCCGGAAGAGCTGTTGTGCCTGCTGGTCGCCCGCCGCATGGGCCGCCCGGTGAAGTGGACGGAGTCGCGCACCGAGTCGATGCTGTCCGCGCACCACGGCCGCGACCAGATCCAGAAGATCACGCTGTCCGCCCGCCGCGACGGCACCGTGACCGGCCTGAAGGTCGAGCTGCTCGCCGACATGGGCGCCTACCTGCGCCTGGTCACGCCGGGCGTGCCGATCCTGGGCGCGTTCATGTTCAACTCGATCTACAAGTTCGCCGCCTACCGGTTCGTCTGCACGAACGTCTTCACGAACAAGGTGCCCACGGACGCCTATCGCGGCGCCGGACGGCCCGAGGCCACGTTCGCGATCGAGCGGATGATGGACGAGCTCGCGGTCGAGCTCGGCGTGGAGCCGATGAAGATCCGCGAGATGAACTGGATCAAGCACGAGGAGTTCCCGTTCAACACGGTCGCCGGCCTGACCTACGACTCCGGCAACTACGAGGCCGCGACGGCTCGCGCGATGGAGCTGTTCGGGTACGACGAACTGCGCGAGGAGCAGGCAAGGCGTCGTTCTTCCGGTGATGTGGTCCAGCTCGGCATCGGGATCTCCACCTACACCGAGATGTGCGGCCTCGCGCCGTCCCGCGTGCTGGGCGCTTTGCGTTACGGCGCAGGTGGTTGGGAGACCGCGTCGATCCGCATGCTGCCCACCGGCAAGGTCGAGGTGATCACCGGAACCTCGCCGCACGGGCAGGGCCACGAGACGGTCTGGTCGCAGATCGTCGCCGACAAGCTCGGCGTGCCGTTCGACGACGTCGAGGTGCTGCACGGTGACACGGCGACGTCGCACAAGGGCATGGACAGCTACGGGTCGCGGTCCTTGGCGGTCGGTGGCACGGCCCTGGTGCACGCGGCGGACAAGGTGCTGGCCAAGGCGCGGACGCTGGCCGCGCACATGATGGAGTGCGACGAGGCGGACGTGGAGTTCGCTTCCGGCTCGTTCTCCGTCCGCGGCACGTCGACGGTCCGTTCGCTGGGCGACGTGGTGCTGGCCGCGCACGTCGCGCACGACCTGCCCGAGGGCATGGAACCCGGCATGGACGCCGACGCCACGTTCGACCCGGACAACTTCTCGTTCCCGCACGGAACCCATTTGTGCGCAACGGAAGTCGACACCGAGACGGGCATGGTGCGCATCAGCCGGTACGTGGCCGTGGACGACGTCGGCACGGTCATGAACCCGCTGATCGTCGACGGTCAGGTGCACGGCGGGCTGGCGCAAGGCATCGCGCAGGCGTTGTACGAAGAGGCCACGCACGACGAGATGGGCACGCTGACGACGGCGACGCTCGCCGACTACCTTGTGCCGTGCGCGGCGGACCTGCCGGCGTTCCTGACGGACCGCACGACCACACCGGCGACCTCCAACCCGTTGGGCGCCAAGGGAGTCGGCGAGGCGGGCACGATCGCCTCGACACCTGCCGTGGTGAACAGCGTGCTGGACGCCGTGCGGCACCTGGGCGTCCGGGACATCGAGATGCCGATGTCGCCGGAACGCGTGTGGACCGCACTGCAGGGGCGTTCGGACCCAGGTGCGGGTGACGTGGCCGCGGGTGGGCTCGGCTCCATCGACGCGCAGGGAGGACAGTCGTGATCCCGGCGGAGTTCAAGTACCTGTTCCCGTCCTCTGTGGACGAAGCCGTGCGGATGCTCGCCGAGGAGGGCGAGGACGCCAAGGTCATCGCGGGCGGGCAGTCGCTCGTGCCGGTGCTGCGGATGCGGCTGGCGGCACCCACGGCGTTGATCGACATCGGTGGCCTGACCGAGCTGACGGGCGTGCGCGACGACGGCGACTCGTTGCTCATCGGTGCCATGACCACGCACTACGAGGTGCAGCGCGATCATCTGGTCCAGGACCACGCGTTGTTGCTCCGCCTGGTCACGGACACGATCGCGGACCCGCAGATCCGGCACCGCGGCACGTTCGGCGGCTCGCTGTGCCACGCGGACCCGGCAGGCGACCTCCTGGCACCGGTGCTCGCCCTGGACGCCGTGATGATCATCGCTGGGCCTTCGGGACATCGTGAGGTGCCCGCGGCGGAGTTCTTCGTCGACTACTTCACAACCGCGCTGGCACCCGACGAGATCCTGATCGACGTCCGCATGCCGAAGTACACGGGCTGGGGTGCGCACTACGAGAAGCTCAACCGGGTCGCGCAGGCCTGGTCGATCGTCGCGGTCGCCGCGGCCGTGCAGGTGCGCGGCGGGTCCATCTCCGCTGCCCGGGTCGGCCTCACCAACGTGGGGTCCGGGCCGTTGCGCGCTACCGAGGTCGAGGCGGCCCTGGTCGGGCAGCCGGCTTCCGCTGAGGCGATCTCGGAGGCGGCCCTGCGCGCGTCCTCGGGTGACGGTTACAAGGACAACCTGGCTCGGGTGCTGACCGGCCGCGCGCTGACTGCGGCGGTCGCGGGATGAAGTTGACGCACTCGTTCACGTCGCCGGCGCCCGCCGAGGAGGTGTGGGAGGCGCTGATCGACCCTGAACGGGTGGCGCCGTGCCTGCCCGGCGCCACCCTGACCTCGGTGGACGGCAAGACGTTCAGCGGGGAGGTGAAGGTGAAGCTCGGCCCGGTGCGACTGCTGTACCGGGGGAGCGGCGAGTTCGTCGAGATCGACCCGGTGCTGCGCCGTGCCGTCATGAAGGCCGCGGGCAAGGACACCCGCGGCAACGGCACGGCATCGGCCGTGGTGACCTTCGTGGTCGGGGACTCGGTCGAGGTCGAGACCGATCTGTCGGTCACGGGCCGTCCGGCCCAACTCGGTCGCGGCCTGATCGCCGAGGTCAGCGGCAGGCTCGTCGACCAGTTCGCGGAATGCCTGGCGAGCACGCTGGGATCCGTGGATCCTGACGAGGTGGCGCAACAGCAGCATCTCCGAGTGGTACCCGACGAGCCGATCGATCTGATCGACACGGCAGGCGTTCCGGTGTTGAAGCGCGTGCTGCCCATCGCGGCGGCAGCGCTGGCGGTCGTGCTGTTCGTGGTCCTGCGACGCAGGCGGCGGCGCTGAAGCGAGCGGTCCGGTGGCCGGCGTTAGTGCTGACCACCGGCCTGCTGCTGTCCGCGTGCACGGGTTCGCCGGTCGTCATGACCTCGGCGCCCGCACCGCCGGCATCGACCTCCCAGGGCCCGCCTCCGCCGCGCTCGTTCGTGCTCACCGCCGGTGGCGACATCCTGATCCACCCGGCGCTGACCGACCAGGCGGTCGCCGACGGAGGCGCGGCCGGGCGCGACTTCCTGCCGTTGTTCTCGGGCATCAAGGAGACCCTGAAGGCCGACCTCTCCCTGTGCCACCTGGAGGTACCGCTGGGCCCGAAGGAGGGCCCGTTCTTCGGCTACCCGGCCTTCCTGGCCCCGCCCGAGGTGGCGAAGGGCCTGGTCGACGTGGGCTACGACTCGTGCTCGACCGCCTCGAACCACACGCTGGACCGCGGCGTCTCGGCGATCACGACGACGCTGGACGCGATGGACGCCGTCGGCCTGAAGCACACCGGCTCGTTCCGCACGCAGGAGGAATCGGCGGCGCCGCTGATCCTGGACGCGAACGGCGTGAAGGTGGCACAGCTGTCGTTCACCTACGGCTTCAACGGCATCCCGCTACCTCAGCCGTGGCGCGCGAACCAGATCAACGCGACCAAGATCCTGGCTGACGCACGAGCCGCTCGTGCCGCCGGTGCCGAGGTCGTCGTGCTGTCCGTGCAGTGGGGCAACGAGTACCAGCACGAGGCGACCGCGGACCAGAAGGCGCTGGCCCGGCAGTTGCTCGCCGACCCCGCCCTGGACCTGATCATCGGGACGCACGTGCACGTGGTGCAGCCGTTCGAGAAGATCGGCAACAAGTGGGTCGCGTACGGGCTCGGCAACGAGGTCGCCCGGCACGCCGAACCTCGTGGTGTCACCGAGGAGGGGACGATCGCGCGGTTCAAGTTCGAGCAGGGACCCGCCGGGTGGTCCGTGGTCGAGGCTTCCTACACGCCCACTCTGGTGGAGCTGGGGCCGCCCATCCGGCTGGTGGACCTGACTCGGGTGCCTGCTACCCCGCGGCGGACCGAGGCGATCAACCGGACCGAGAGGATCGTGTTCAGCTTGGGCGCGGCCGAGCAGGGCTTGGCCAGGGGCAAGCCTTAGAGCCAGTCCGCGTCGATCCCGCGGGCGCGCAGCATCTCCAGCGCCTCCTCGTTGCCGGTGTAGAGCAGCGTCATCGACTTCAGGTTGGGGAAGTGCCGCACGTCGGAGAACTCGTCGACGTCGAACAGCTCGTCCTCGCCGTCCCAGCCCGGAGCGATCTCCATGTAGATCCGGTTGCCACCGTCCATCTCGATCTCGGTGATCTTCTCCGCGAGCTCGACGGGGACCTCGAGCGCCTCGAAGTAGGCCATAGCCTCCGGCACCGCCCCGACGCCCCAGGCGTCGTAGGTGAAGCCCTTCTCGGCGGCGTACGTGGTCAACCTGAACTTCGGCAGGAGGCCCTGGTTGTACATCAGCTCGTGGACGACGGCGAGCTTGAAGTTGGTGTCGGCGAAGGGGATCGACTGGCTCATGCCCGGATCGTATAGGCGGCGATGACCCGGTTCCCTCTGATCGACTCAACGGCTGAGCGTGCTGAACACCCTGTCGTACCGGTTGATCCAGGCCTGCGTGAGCACGTCGCTCTCGAACTCCTCGACGCGGTCCGGGACGGGTGGTTTCGCCAGCACCGGCAAGTAACCGTCCACGGGCACGAGCGAATCGCTCGTGACATCCCCGTCCAGCAACGGCAACGTCGCCAGCCCGCACGCGTAGTCGAGCTCGGGCAGTGCCGCCGCCAACGCCACCCCGGCCGCCATCCCGACCGAAGTCTCCAGCGCCGACGACACCACGCACGGCAGCCCGCACGCCTCGGCCACCTCCAGCGCCTTCCGCACGCCCCCGAGCGGCGCGACCTTGATCACCGCGATGTCCGCCGCCCCCGACACGGCCACCTTCAGCGGGTCCTCGGCCTTGCGGATCGACTCGTCCGCGGCGATCGGCACCGAGACCCTCCTGCGGACGGCCGCGAGCTCTTCCAACGTGTGGCACGGCTGTTCCACGTACTGGAGTCCGCCCGAGGCCTTGTCCATGGCCTTGATCGCGGCGACGGCCGTGTCGACGTCCCACAGCATGTTCGCGTCGACCCGGATCGCGCCCTGAGGCCCCAGCGCGTCCCGCACCGCTTCGAGGCGGGCGCAGTCCTCTTCCAGCGTCGACTCGGCGACCTTCACCTTGGCCGTCGAGCAGCCCGACCTCGCCACGATCTCGTGCGCCTTCTCGGGGCTGACCACGGGCACGGTGCAGTTGACGGGGACGCGGTCCCGGACCGGCGCCGGCCAGCCTTCGTTCGCGGCCTCCAGCGCGCAGGCGAGCCAGGCCGCGGCCTCGGCGTCGTCGTACTCCTCGAACGGGCAGAACTCACCCCATCCGGCCGGTCCTTCGAACAGCAGGCCGGTGCGCTGGGTGATGCCGCGGAACCGGACGCGCATCGGGATGGAGTAGACGTGCACGGCCCGATTCAAGCGCACTTCTGGAGCTCCAGCGAATGCCCGCCCCCGCGCAGGTTCACCGTGCCGACCGGTTGAACCGCGAGCAACGTGCAGACGATCTGCTGCACAGCAGGCGCACTGAGCTGCGAGACGTCGCTCGAAAGGTTCACGTCGAGGCCGTTCGCGACCCGGTCCACGGTGGCCGGCGCGGCGTCGAACGGCACCTCGGTGACCAGCCCGCGGCTCTGCTCGGCGTTGGTGGGCCCCTGCGCGAGCAGCGCCACGACGTCGAACCCGCTCAGGCTGCCCTCCGGACGCCCGACGGGCACCACCCTGCCGCCGGCGGAGACCCAGTAGAGCGACGGCGAGGTGTTCTCGACGGGGCCGCTGGGGGCTTCGAGGCCCGGGATCGGGTCGGTGGGACGGATGCCGCACGCGGTGAGGACGGCGAGGACGAGCACCGCGAGCCCAAGCTCACGCAGGGGTCCCCTCCCGGGGGTCCCCCTGTTTCCATTCTCCCAGGCGGCACCGACAGTTCTCGGCCTCACGACGCACCGTCCAGCGGCAGCCGCAGCGTGAACAAAGCACCGCCACCCGGCCGGTTGGCCGCCACGAGCGTGCCCCCGTGCAGCCGCGCGTTCTCCCACGCGATCGCCAGCCCGAGCCCCGAGCCCTCCGACCGCCCCCGCGACGAATCGGCCTTGTAGAACCGCGCGAACACGTGCGGCAGGACCTCGTCGGGCAGCCCCGGCCCGGAGTCCGCCACCTCGATCACCAGCGAAGGCCCCACCACCGACAGCTCGACCGACACCGGCGGCGAACCGTGCCGCAGCGCGTTGCCGACCAGGTTCGCCACGATCACGTCCAGCCGCCGCGGGTCCAGCCGTGCGCGCACCCCGTCCGGCAGCGACGCGGACACCTCCGAGAAGCCGCGCATCCGCAGGCACGTCCGCACCACCTCGGCCACGTCGACGTCGTCGAGCGCGAGAGCCGCCGTCCCCGAGTCGAACCTGGTGACCTCGATCAGGTCGTTCACCAGCCGCGTCAGGTTCAGCGTCTCCCGGTTCACCAGCCGCGCCGCCTGCCCCGCCACGCCCGGCAGCGACGCGGTCTCGGCGTCCAGCACGTCGGTCACGGCCGTCATCGCGGCCAGAGGAGTCCGCAGTTCGTGCGACACGTCCGCCACGAACCGCCGTGCGTCGGCCTCCATCCGCCGCAGCTCGCCCACGTGGTGCTCCAGCGAGGAAGCCGTGCTGTTGAACGTCGACGCGACGGAGGCCAGTTCGTCCCGGCCGCGCACCGGCACCCGAGCGGAGAGGTCGCCCTGCCCGAGCTTCCAGGCGGCCAGCTGCAACTCCCGCACGGGCCGCAGCACACCGCGGGCCGCCAGGAAACCCAGTCCCAGAGCCAGGAGCAGCACGGCGCCGCCGATCAGCCACGCGTTGCGCGCCAGTTCGTCGACGAACTCGATCTCCGACGTGAACGGCCGCAGCACGTACACCTCGATGCCCGACGGGGCGCCGGACGACACCCGCAGCTGCATGCCCACGACGAGCCAGACACCGTTCGCGTACGACACGCGCTGCCAGCCGACGCGTCCGGTCGACACGAGCGAACGCAGCTCCGCCGTGATCACGGACGGGTTCATGCCACCGGCGGAAGTCCCGTTGCCGTAAGCCAACGCCTGGCCTTCACGCCCGGAGACGCGTGCGGCGACCCGTTCCAGGGTGGCGGCGTCCACTGCCCGCGTGGGCAGCGGGTAGAGCTGCTCGACGCGGTTCGTGGTCTCGATGACGGCGTTGTCCTGGGCGCGCTGCACGATCGCGTCGCGTGCCCGCACGTACCCCGCACCGGCGACGGCCGCGGCGGTCACGATGGTCAGCAGGGCGAACGCGAGCAGCAGTCGCAGGCGGAGCGTCACAGCGGTCCGAAGCGGTAGCCGAAGCCCCGCACGGTCTGGACGTACACGGGCGCCGCCGGGTCGTCCTCGATCTTCGAACGCAGCCGTTGCACGCACGCGTCGACCAGCCGCGAGTCGCCGAGGTAGCCCTGGTCCCACACGGAACCCAGCAGCTGCTGCCGTGACATCACGCGGCCGGGCGAAGAGGAGAGTTCCAGCAGCAGCCGCAGTTCCGTCGGTGCCAACGAGACCGGCTTGCCGAACCGCGTCACGACGAGGCCCTCGCGGTCGATCGTCAGGTCGCCGTGGCGCTCGGCCACGACCTCGGTGACGGAGGCGGACGAACGGCGCAGCACGGCGCGGATGCGGGCCTCCAGCACGCGGGCCTGGGCCGGCTTGGCCACGTAGTCGTCGGCGCCGGCCTCCAGGCCCGCGACCACGTCGATGTCGTCGTTGCGCGCGGTCAGCATGATGATCGGGAGGTCGCCGGAGGCGCGGATGCGGCGGCACACCTCGAACCCGTCCACGCCCGGCAGCATCAGGTCCAGCACGACGACGTCGGGCGTGACGCTGCCCAGCAGCTCGAGGCCTTCCTCGCCCGTGCGCACCGCGTCCACGGTGTGTCCCTGGTAGGTCAGGGCGAGCGACAGTCCCTCGCGGACCGCCTCGTCGTCCTCGATCAGCAGTACGCGCGGCATGCCCTCCAGCCTTCCCGACGGGTCTCATGGGGACGTTCGTGCGACGTCATCGTTGCGTAACGACCGCCCGTGCGCAGTTGTTGCACAGCCATCACGCCGTGCGGACACAGCTTCGACAGCCTCTGTGACATGCGAAAAGTGCTACTGGCGATGAGCTTCGCGGCCATCGCGGTGATCACCACCGCCACCCCGGCGCTGGCCATCAGAGGCGGCGTCGAAGCCCAGGCGCCGTACCCGTTCTCCGGCTCGCTGCAGCGCCCCGACTCGCCACGCGCGGACGGCCACACCTGCGGCGTCACGCTGGTCGCGCCGGGCTGGGCCGTCACCGCGGGCCACTGCACCCGCAACAACCCGAGCCTCGCCCAGGTCGGCAGGCCGAAGAACTGGTCGGTCCGGCTCGGCACGCTCGACGCGGGCAGCGGCGGCGAGGTGATCGAGGTCGAGCGGTTCATCACCTACTCGCCCAATCCCGTCCACGACGGCGACATCGGCCTGCTGAAGCTGAGGAAGAACGCGAGGACCAAGCCCGTCGCGCTGCCGTCGGCCCGGCCCTCCGAAGGAGCGGTGGTGCGGATCATCGGCTGGGGCATGACGTGCGACCGCCGTGCGCCCGAGTGCTATCCGCGGAAGCTGCGCGAGGCGGACACCGTGATCCAGCCGACCGCCGCCTGCGACGGCATCCACGCTGATCGCGAGTTGTGCGTCGGCGCGCTGGACGGCAGCGTCGCCGCCACGAACATGGACTCGGGCGGCCCCGCGCTCGTCCGCGACGGCGACCGCTGGGTGATCGCCGGCCTCGTGAGCGGGTCGGGCGGTGACGACCGGCCGGTCATGTACACCGACGTCCACCACTTCAAGAGCTGGATCGACGACGTCGTCACCGGGAGGATCAACCCGCCGGACACTCCCGTCCCGAACCTCGAGGGCGCCGCGTCACTGGCAGGAGTCTGCTCGGCGTCCGTGGTCAGGACCGATCACAGCCAGCCCGGTGACCAGGCGCTTCTGCTCACCAACGGCCACTGCGTCCCGGACCGCCCCGCGCCCGGCGAGACCCTGAGGGACGTCGCGGTCGCGCTGCGGGTGACCATCGGCGACCGTCAGGGCTACCAGCAGGCCAAGGCCGAGACGAGACGTCTCGTCTCGGCGACCATGACCGGCACCGACACCGCGCTCTTCGAGCTCGACCAGACCTACGCGCAGCTCAAGGCCAAGGGCGTGAAGATCTTCAGGCTCTCGGACAGGCCAGCCAGGCCGGGAGAACGCGTCGACATCATCTCCTCGGGCAACGGCAAGCGCTTCAGCTGCACCATCGAAGCCGTCGTCCCGCACCTGCGCGAAGAGGGCTACACGCAGGACAACGCCTACCGGTACGACCCCGCGTGCACCCCGTCACACGGCGGTTCGGGCTCGCCGATCGTGTTGAAGGACGGCGTCACCGTCGTCGGCGTGCACAGCACCGGCAACGACAGCGGTGAGCAGTGCACGGCGAACAACCCCTGCGAGGTCGCAGCGGACGGCTCGGTGACCGTGCGCCAAGGCACCCGCTACGGCCAGCAGGTCAAGCACCTAGCCGCTTGCGCACCCAGCCAGAAGCCTGGTCGACCACGACCACGAGAAGCAGCACCACGAGGATGTGCGTGACCATCTCGTCGAACCGGAACAGCTTGATCGACTGGTTGATCAGGAAGCCGATCCCGCCCGCGCCGACCAGGCCGAGCACGAGCGACGACCGCACGTTCACGTCCAGCCGGTAGAGCAGAAGTCCCGCCAGGGAAGGCAGCACGGTCGGGAGCACCGCGTGCAGCGCGATCTGCGGACCGGACGCACCGGTCACCTTCAACGCGTCGCGCGGCCCGCGGTCGCTCTCGTCCATCGCCTCGGCCCAGAGCTTGCCCATCACGCCGGTGTTGTGGAACACCAGCGCCAGCACGCCCGCGAACGGCCCGAGCCCCACCGCCGTCACGAAGATCAGCGCGAACACCACGTCCGGCACCGAGCGCAGGAACGACAGCACCGCACGGGCCACCTGCTGCGCCCACGCCGCCGACGTCGTCGCCCTGGAAGCCAGCAGAGCCAGGGCCAAGGCGAACGGGATCGAGAACGTGGTGCCCAGCAGTCCGATGTAGAGCGTGATCACCGCTGCTTCCAGCGACTTCCCGAGCACCGAGAAGTCCGGCGGCAGCGACTCGGCGAGGAAGTCGGCCATGCCCTCCCAGCCCGCGATCAGGGCGCCGGGCGAGAACTCCGTGGCCTGCCAGGCAAGCACGTGCACCGCGAGGAAGACCGCCACCACGGCCCAGACGACGGGTGCGGGCCAGCGGCGGCGAGGGACCGCGAGCTTCGGAGAAGCCGTGACGTTCATGCCGCGACCATCGCCTTCATCTCAACGACACGATGTGCGTAGGTGCGCGCGAGTTCCGGCTGGTGCAGCACCGCCACCACCGCCATTCCTTGTTCTGCCAAAGCTTTCAGCAGCTCCATCACCTGCACCGCGGCCTGCGGGTCGAGCGCCGACACCGGTTCGTCGGCGAGGATCACGTTGGCGCGCTGGCACAAGGCCCGCGCAACAGCCACACGTTGTTGCTGCCCACCGGACAGCCGCGCACACCGTTCCAGCGCACGGTCCGCCAGCCCGACCCTCTCCAAGCAGCTCATCGCCTCTTCCCGGACGTCCTGCGGGAAGAAGAACGAGCGGTGCAGCGGAAGCCGCCCCAGAGCACCGGAACAGACGTTGTCCAGGGCGTTGCGACGGCCGACCAGGTGGATCTTCTGGAACACCATCGCGGCGTTCCCGCCCACCTCGATCTCGCCGCCGTCCGGGGTCTCCAGCCCGACCACGCACCGCAACGCCGTGGACTTGCCCGAGCCGTTCGGCCCGAGCAGCGCCACGAACTCACCTGGTTCGGCCGAGAGGTCGAAGTCGTCCAGCACGGTGCGGCCGCCGAACGACTTGCGCAGGCCGCGGATGGCGAGCATCAGACGTCCTCTTCCTTGAGCCCCAGCGTGGTCGCGAGGTCGAAGAGCACCTTGTACGTGTCGTTGTCCACCTGCACGAGCGGTCCGGGCGGGGTGACGTCGAGGAACGCGCCGACCTTCTCGACGTCGGCCGGCGAGAGCTCCAGCAACGCCTTGCGCACCTTGTCCTTGAACGCCGGGCCGAGGTCGCCGCGCACGGTGATCGGGTCGTTCGGGATCGGCTCGGACTTCCAGATCTGGCGGAACCTCGACTCGTCGAACGTGCCGGCACCCTTGGCGGTGGCGAGCTGCTGGCTGTTGATCTCCGCGGCGTCGACCTTGCCGTTGATCAGCGACAGCATCGCCTCGGGATGCCCGCCCGCGTAGTCGAGCTTCACGTCGGCGACGCCGTGCTTCTTCAAGCCGTAGCGGGGAAGCGCGTCACCGGACGCCGACCCGACACTGCTCAGGGCGAGCGACCTGCCGGCCAGGTCCTCGATCGTCCGCGCGGGCGAGTCCTTCGCGACCCAGATGCCGGCGGTGTAGCTGGTGAGCTTCCCGGCGCCGTCCGCGAACGACACCATCGGCTCCGCCTTGGCCTTCTGCGACGCGAACACGTAGCCGAGCGGACCGAACTGCGCGATCTCCAGCTTGCCGTTGCGCATCGCCAGCACCTCGGCCGCGTAGTCGTCGACGACCTGCAGCTCGACCTCGCAACCGAGCTTGGTGGCCAACGCCTTCGCAAGCACCTCGTAGGCGGGCTTCAGCTTCGCCGGGTCCTCGTACGGCTCGACGCCGAACCGCACCTTGCCGTCGTTCGGGCAGTCACCGCCGCTCGAAGCGGAGTTCGTGGTGCCACAAGCCGTCAGGGCCAACGCCGCAGCGAGAACAACGCCGAGGGTTCTCATCACATCTCCTGGAGGAGGTCGTCGAGCACGGCCGGGGCGAGGCCGAGCGCGGTGGTCATGCCGATGCCGGAGGTGACCGAGACGGCCCTGGTGAGGGGAGCGGGCGTCGCGGTCAGGAAGGGTTCGGGGGCCGACGCGTAGATGCCGCGCCAGCGTTCGAGCACGTGCAGCGAGGGAACGCCGAGCAGCCGAGCCGTCTCGGTGAGCACCAGGTCGTCCAGGTCCTTGGACCGGTACGGGTCGACCGTGCGGCTGTAGTGGTGGGTGTCGCCGATCGTCAGCGAGCCGTCGGGGAGCTGGGTGAACATCAGGTTCAGCCCGGCTTCGACCAGCTCGGGGTGGTCGTTCGTGAGGCGCCGGCGGACCTTCTCGATGCTCGGGCACCGCGCGAACGCGTCGTAGCGCAGCATCGAGAACCCGGTCAGCACGGCCGGGTCGATCACGCCGCCGTGCGCGACGCGCAGCATTCGCAGCTGGCAGCGCTGGATCTCGCGCTCTTCGGCGATCTCGGGGAAGAACCTGTCGACGTCGTGGCCGACAGCGACGACCGTCGCGCGGCATCGGATCTCGCCGCGGGAGGTGCGGACCAGGCCCGGCTCGACGGTGAGCACGTTGGTCGACCAGTGGAACGTGACGCCGCGATCGTTCAACAACCTGGCGATCGCGTGGACGGCTTCGCGTGGGTTGACGCGGATGTCGAGGGGGAGGAGCGCGGCGCCGAGGATCGAAGGATCGTTCAACAATCCTCCGGTTGGATCGTTGAACGATCCGGCACGCACATCGTTGAACGATCCGGCACGCACATCGTTGAACGATCCGGCACGCGGATCGTTGAACGATCCAACAGGCGCGTTGTTCAACGATCCGACGGCGAGCTTGCTAGCCGGTTCGGCTGTAGAACTGTTCAACAATCCGGTTGCGGGGTTGTTCAACGATCCAACATGCGTGTCGTTCGGCGATCCACCGGCGGGCTTGCTGACCGGTTCGGCCGTAGAACTGTTCAACAACCAGGTTGTGGGATTGTTGAACGATCCTTGGAGTGGATTGTTCAACGATCCGACGGCCGCGTTGTTGAACGATCTGCGTGTGGGATTGTTGAACAATTCGACATCGCGGATCTCGGCGAACTCCTCCAGCACCGCGAGCTCGTCCGCCTCACGAGCCACGACAAGCGACCCGGACTCCCGCAACCAGAACCCGGCCTCGCGAGCAAGCGTCAACCACTCGGCACGCGCAGCCATCGCGTACGAGAAAGCCACCCCGTCCTGAGCGGTGAAGCACCCGTGCCCGAAGTTGCGCACAGAAGCCCCGACGGCGTGCTCGTCACGCTCGACCACGGCCACGGAAAGCCCCCGCTGCACCGCGTGCCAAGCATGCGCGAGCCCGACGATCCCCGCGCCGACGACCACCAGGTCCACACTTGTCATGACAAGAACGATGAGCGGCGACAGAACCAGAAGCAATGGCTGTTCTGATGTGTTCACTTGGAGTTCAGACTTGTTATGACATGTATCCTCAGCAACATGGAGATGCCCCTGCACGAGCGCATCGCGGCCGACCTGCGCCGCCGCATCGCCTCCGGTGAGCTGGCCGTCGGAGATCCTGTGCCGTCCGAGTCGCAGCTGGGCGCGCAGTGGAACTCCTCGCGCGCGCCGGTCCGGCAGGCGCTGACGTCGCTCAGGGCCGAGGGCATGATCGGCGGCGGCCGCGGCAAGCCCGCGGTGGTGCGCCGGCACACGCTGTCGCAGCCGTTCGAGACGTTCCTGTCGTTCTCCAGCTGGGCCGCGGGCCTCGGACACGTTCCGGGGCAACGGACTCTGGAGATCGCGCGCCGCCCGGCCGACGTCGACATCGCCGACGCCCTCCAGCTCGACGAGGGCACGCCGGTGGTGCAACTGCTCAGGCAGAGGCTGATCGACGGCAGGCCGACGATGCTGGAGCGCACGACGTTCGTGGAACCGGTGGGGCGCCTGCTGTTCGACTTCGACTGCGACAGCGGCTCGCTCTACGCGTACCTGGGGGAGCAGGGCGTCGACATGACCGTGGCGCGGCACCAGATCGACGCCGTCGCCGCCGACGCGCAGGACAGCGAGCTGCTGGAAGTCGCCTTGGGGGCGCCACTTCTGCGGGAACGGCGGCGTGCGTCCGGAATGGACGGACGGCCGGTCGAGTACTCCGACGACCGCTACCGCCCGGACATGGTCAGCTTCTCGATCGAGAACTCCCAGCAGGCGCACCCGGCGCTGCTGCGGGACTGGAGGGCCTCGTGAACGGCGCGATGAAGGTCGACCTGGTGGTGCTGGACATCGCCGGCACCACGGTGGAAGAGCACGGACTCGTCTACAAGGCGTTGGCGGACACCGTGATCGCGGCCGGCGGATCGGCGCACGACGTCGGCGAGTGGATGGGCGCCGACAAGTACGAGGCGATCTCGTCGATGCTCGGGAAGTCCGAAGTGGACGCCGAGTTCCAGGACTTCCACGAACGGCTCGCGAAGTACTACGCCGAGATGCCGCCGACGCCGATCCCCGGTGTGCCGGAAGCGTTGGCACGTCTGCGGAGCAACGGCGTCAAGGTCGCGCTGACCACAGGCTTCGACCGCCCGGTCGTGGACGGCCTGCTCGACGTCCTGGGCTGGCGCGAGGGCGTGCTGGACGCGGTGGTCTGCGTGGACGACGTGAAAGCCGGTCGTCCGGCGCCGTACATGATCCACCGGGCGATGGAGCTGACCGGCGTCCGGGACGTCCGGCGTGTGCTGACCGCCGGCGACACCACGAGAGACCTGCAGGCGGGCACGAACGCGGGCGCGGCGTTCGTCGTCGGCGTGCTCAGCGGCAGCCAGACGGCGGAGGAGCTCGGCACCGTCCGGCACACGCACCTGCTGAAGTCCGTCGCCGAGATCCCGGCCCTAGTCGAGGGCGGCGGTGTGGCGTAGCTGCTCGGGGGTCGGGTCCGCGACCAGGACCCGCAGCGCGTCCGCGAACTGGTCGAAGCGCCGGTCGAACTCGGCCAGCTCGCGCGACGGTTCCGCGACCAGCGCCGCCCGGCCCGGCCTCGGCACGGCGCTCGCCAGCGCGTCGCGGAGGGGCTGGGCCCGGCGCAACGCCACGAGCAGCGTCCACAGCCGTTGCTCGACCAGGGCGACCTGCACCGGGTCGCCCGTCACTCGCAGGAAGTCCGAACGCGCGGCGGTGGCGCGGCGGCGTTGTGCGGGGCAGGTGAAGTCGGCGGACCGGACCACCTGCGTGTCCGGTGCCGACCGGGCGAGTGCTTCCTCCGACCGGAACCGCCGCACAGGCGGGGTCCCGGCCGGGTTCCACATCCACCAGGACGTCATCCGACCAGGTCGTCCGCGTCGACGATCTTGTACGCGTAGCCCTGCTCGGCCAGGAACCGCTGCCGGTGGGCGGCGTAGTCGGTGTCGAGCGTGTCGCGCGCGACGACCGAGTAGAAGTGCGCCTGCCGGCCGTCGCCCTTGGGGCGCAGGATCCGGCCGAGGCGCTGGGCCTCCTCCTGCCGGGACCCGAACGTGCCGGACACCTGGATGGCGACGGACGCCTCGGGCAGGTCGATGGAGAAGTTCGCGACCTTGGACACCACCAGGGTCCTCAGCTCGCCCCTGCGGAACTGGTCGAACAGCTCCTCGCGTTCCTTGTTCTTCGTCGATCCCTTGATCACCGGCGCCCCCAGCTCCTCGCCCAGTTCGTCGAGCTGGTCCAGATAAGCACCGATCACGAGCGTCGGCTCGCCGGGATGCTGCTCCAGCACCCGCTTGACCACCGGGATCTTGGTCCTGGCCGTCGAGCAGAGCTTGTAGCGCTCCTCCGGCTCTGCCGTCGCGTACTGCAGGCGCTCGTTGTCCGTGAGGGTCACGCGGACCTCGGTGCACTCGGCGGGAGCGATCCAGCCCTGCGCCTCGATGTCGCGCCACGGCACGTCGTACCGCTTCGGCCCGATCAACGAGAAGACGTCGCCCTCCTGGCCGTCCTCGCGCACCAGCGTCGCGGTGAGGCCGAGACGGCGACGCGACTGCAGGTCGGCGGTCATCCGGAACACCGGCGCGGGCAGCAGGTGGACCTCGTCGTAGACGATCAGGCCCCAGTCGCGCGAGTCGAACAGGTCGAGGTGCTTGTACTCGCCCTTCGACTTGCGGGTGATCACCTGGTAGGTCGCGATCGTGACCGGGCGGATCTCCTTGCGCTCACCCGAGTACTCGCCGATCTCCTCCTCGGTGAGCGAGGTGCGCGCGATCAGCTCCCGCTTCCACTGCCGGCCCGCCACGGTGTTCGTGACCAGGATCAGCGTGGTCGCCTGGGCCTCGGCCATCGCCGCCGCGCCGACCAGCGTCTTGCCCGCGCCACAGGGCAGCACGACGACGCCGCTGCCGCCGGCCCAGAACGCCTGGGCGGCCATCCGCTGGTAGTCGCGCAGCTTCCAGTCGTTCTCCTCCAGCTCGATCCGGTGCGCCTCGCCGTCGACGTACCCGGCGTGGTCCTCGGCCGGCCACCCGACCTTGAGCAGCAGCTGCTTGAGCCGCCCGCGCTCGCTCGGGTGCACGATGACGGTGTCGTCGTCGATGCGGGCCCCGAACATCGGCGCGATCTTCTTGTTGCGGAGCACCTCCTCGAGCACCGCGCGGTCGTTGGAGTGCAGGACCAGCCCGTGCGCGGGGCTGTTGGTCAGCACCAGTCGCCCGAATCGGCCCATGGTGTCGACCACGTCCACCAGCAGCGGCTGCGGCACCGGGTAGCGGCTGAACCGCACCAGCGCGTCGACCACCTGCTCGGCGTCGTGCCCGGCCGCTCGCGCGTTCCACAAGGCCAACGGCGTCACGCGATAGGTGTGCACGTGCTCCGGAGCCCGCTCCAGCTCGGCGAACGGCGCGATGGACGTGCGCGCGTCGTTGGCGAGCGGGTGGTCGACCTCGAGCAGCAGCGTCTTGTCCGACTGGACGATCAATGGGCCATCGGTCACGCCGACAAGTCTCCCTGACGACGCCAAATGCGTTCGACCTGCGTCAACTGGCGACGACAACTGTGAGGCGACACACGAAGCCAACATGCCGTGTCGTACGTTCTCGCCCATGAGCACCGAGTCGACTGATCCCGTCGAGCCGCCGGCCGTGGTGACCCCGCAACCCGCGGAGACCGAGACCGACGAGTCGCCCAAGAAGAACAGCTGGCTGAAGTTCGTCATCGTCGGTGTGCTGGCGGTCGTGCTCGTCGGCGGTGGCGTGTGGGGGCTGACGGCACTCAACACCACCGGTGTCGGCGACTGCGTGAGCGCCTCGCCCAAGGACGTGGACAAGCCCGACGGCGACTGGGACATCTCGTCGAAGAGCTGCGACGACGCCGCCGCGACGCACCGGGTCGCCGCCGTGCTGGCCAACGCCGAGGACCAGTGCCCCGCCGAGGGCATCTACGAGCAGATGTCGTCCGGTGGCGGCAAGTCGATGTGCCTGATGCCGAACCTCGCCGAGGGCAACTGCTACACGTCGAGCGACGACGGCGCCTTCAAGAAGGAGGCCTGCACCAAGGACTCGCCCGTGAAGATCGTGAAGAAGGTCGACGGGCTGCCCGAGGAGGGCTCCGTGTGCCCTGAGGGCTCCAGCGAGCTGAGGTTCAGCGAGCCGGCCTCCGTCTACTGCATGGGTGTCCACGAAGGATCCTGATCGGGTGAACTCAGTTGAGTTGAACCCCGTCTGACGCCGATACCCAGGCCATGAAGAAGGTCGGCCTGGGTGTTGCCGCTGTCATCGTGCTCGTGCTGCTCGGCGGGTTCGTCCTGAACCAGCTGGGCGACGTGGCGAAGGCGGCACGCGAGGGCGACTGCGCGCGGATCTCCGGCGCGCTCGACAACCCGACCTACCAGGCGCTCGACTGCGGTTCCGAGCAGGCGAACGTCAAGATCGCCAAGATCCTCGACTGGAACGAGAAGGCCTGCCCGTCCGGCGGCATGGACTACTCGACGTACACGGGCGACGCCACCCTGTGCCTGATGCCGAACTTCGTCGAGGGCGCCTGCTACGGCCAGGACTCCGAGAGCGGCATCGCCAAGGTCGACTGCTCCACGAAGGACTCGGTGAAGGTCGCCAAGGTGTTCAGCGGCAAGGCCGACCGCGCCGTCTGCGGAAACTCGCGCGCGGCGGTCTTCCCGGAGCCCGCGGTCACCTTCTGCCTGGAACGCGGCGACCAGAAGCAGTAGCCGCCCCTCGGACCACGTGGACCGCGTCAGCCGACCTACTGCACCGCGACCACTCATGTGATCCAAGCGGCCGTAACGTTTCCGTAAAGCTCAAGCGTTTTCCTGAGCCACATGGCACTCTCTGCTCCGGCTGTGTCGGGGGGCATGGGCCATCTGGGGTATTTGGGAAATGAGAGAACCGCATGAGCACGACTGAATCCGCTTCGCCCGCGTCAGCGCCGGAGCCCACGCAGGAGCCCGCGCCGAAGAAGTCGAGCATCGGCAAGCGGATCCTGACCTACATCGTCGGCCTGATCGTCGTTGGTGGCGCGTTCTACGCGTTCAACTACTTCAGCAGCGACGTCGCGCAGGCGAAGGTCGGCGACTGCGCCGTCGTCTCCGGCACGTCGACCAGCCCTGAGTACAAGCCGGTCGACTGCGGCGCCGCCGATGCGAACTACACGGTCGGCAAGGCCGGTGGCACGAGCGAGGTGTGCGGCAAGGGCTACGACGAGTACACGCAGTCGCAGCGCCGCGGCCCGAAGACGAAGCTGTGCCTCGCGCCGCTTCTCTCCGAGGGCAAGTGCTACGCCGAGAACACCGGCGGCGTCGGCGCGAAGGCCGTCGAGTGCACCGAGTCGGCCGCCTTCAAGGTGACGAAGGTCGTCAAGGACACCGCCGCTCCGCAGTGCGTGGAGGGTGAGGAGCCGCAGTCCTTCCCCGAGGCGAAGCTGCACTACTGCCTCGGCGCGCCCGCGTAACAGGCTTGATCCAGCGAAACCGGAGTCGTGTCCCACGGCTCCGGTTTCGCTGTCTTTCGCGTGACTCATCCGAGAGGAATCCATTGACCGACCCCAACTACCCCCAGCAGCCAGGGCCTTACGGACCGCCTCCCGGTGGACAGCCGCAGCAGCCGTACGGCCAGCAGCCCGGCCAGCCGAACCCGTACGGTCAACCGCCCCAGCAGGGCTACCCCGGTCAGCCCTACGGCCAGCCAGGACAGCCCGGTCAGCCCGGCGACCCGTACGCCCAGCAGCCGGGCCCGTACGGCCCGCCTCCCGGCCAGATGCCCGGCCAGCCCCTGGGCCAGCCGATGCCCTACGGCCCGCCGCCGAAGAAGAGCGGCGCAGGCAAGATCATCGGCTCGATCGTCACCATCGTCGTGCTCGTCGGCGTCGGCATCCTGGTGAAGGTCCTGATCGGCGGCGGCCTGAGCGCCATCACCGAGCCGTCGGCCAAGCCGGGCGACTGCGCGAGCGTCACGGGCACCACGTTCAGCCCGAAGTACAAGAAGGTCGACTGCTCCTCGGCCGAGGCGAACTACTTCATCGCCAAGGCCATGAAGTCCACGTCGGAGGCGTGCCCGAGCGAGGACTACGCCGAGTACACCGAGTCCGGCCGGCGCAGCTCGTCGCTGAAGCTCTGCCTCGTGGAGAAGCTCGAAGAGGGCAAGTGCTACGAGGAAGAGCTCGTGAAGATGAACATGGAGGGCATGAAGCCCGTCGACTGTTCCAAGGGCAACAACGAGTTCGCCGTCCAGAAGGTCCTGAAGGTCGAGAAGGTCGTCCGGGCGGCCACCGCGGACTGCGGTGAGGCGACGGCCATCGCCTACGCGGAACCGGCTCCGGGCATCACCTACTGCATCTCGGCTGCTGGCGGACAGTGACCGCACGAAAAATGGCGGGCCGGTTCTCCGGTCCGCCATTTCTCATGCCAGGAAACAACTAGTTGGTAGTGCCTGGCGGCAGTAGCTGCTGCACGTCCAGACGCCCGGAAAGCACGTCCTCGGTGTCCATCATGTCGGCGACGCGCTGGAGCCGGATCGGGTTCAGCGACAGCGGGAACGTGCCGACCGACACGAGGGCCGCGGTCGGTGCGTCGACGTCCGCGTAGCCGGTCAGCGAGTCCTGCACGGCGAGCTTGTTGGCCTGCGCGCGCTGCTGCGCCTCGCGCAGCACGTCCCGGAACACCTTCATCGTCTTCGGGTTCGCCTCGGCGAACTTCTTCGACGACGCGTAGCCGGACATCGGGAAGTCCAGTGTCGGGCCGCGGGCGGTGTCGGTGACGATCTTCGCGCCGATCTTGCGCTGCGCCTTCGTGATGAAGGGCTCGATCATGAACGCCGCGTCGACCTGGCCGGCCGTGAGTGCGGCCTCCATGTCGGCGAACGCCATCGGCTTGAACTTGATCTTCTGCTTCTCGACCGCGGCGGTGTCCAGCACGGCACGCGTGGTGAGCGCGCCGATGTCGGTCTCGCTGTTCACGGCGATGGTCGGAGCCGATTTCTTGCCGGGGTCGTCGTAGTCCGACGAGGCCGACGTGACGAGCGCCATCGAGTTCGGGCCGGCCTGGTAGGCCTCACCCTGCAGCTGCAGTTCGGTGCCCTCGGCGACCGCGCGGAAGAGGCTGACGTGCGTCGCCCACGTGAGGTCGAGCGTGGTGTCCAGCTGCTTGATGGCCTCTGCCTCGCTGGGCTGGGTGACCAGGTTGACCTGCAGACCGGCCTTCTCGAACAGCTTCTCGGTCAGCGCGATCCGCAACGGGGCCACGTCGACGACCGGCAGCACGCCGATGCGGATGACGTTGCGCTCCACGTCCGCGTTGCCGCCGTTCGAGGAGCTTCCGAACAGGCCGCAGCTCGCGGTCAGAACACACGTGATGAGCACTGCAGAAAGCCGCAGAGCTTTGGCTCGGGTAGCCATGGCACCTCTCGCCGGTAGGGCTTGGGTAGCTTCGAATTGATCAGTGAGCGTCGCCACAGACCAGGGCGTCCGCAGTCCCAACTGCGAGTTCGGACGGACGTGGGGTGTGCCGACATCCGGGGATGTTAACCACCTGAACGTATGAAACGACACCCCATCTCGATACGGTGAGTGCTTCTGGAGACTTCCCCCGGGGAGGGGGTGACCATTACCCTTCCGGCTCGGGTGGCACAGGTCGTAGTAGACCGACGTGTCTTCAGACGGGGTAGGGCGCCTCACCGGGCGAACAACCCCTGTGCTGCAATTCGGCCCGTTTGACGAGTCCATGCTCGGTCCTGGGGAGAGACCGGGACACTGCTGCTGGAAGAGGAAGCCCAGAGTGGCCCGACGTGAGAGAGGTCCCAGCCAGTTTGGCGTGGGTGACACCACACGCTCCGAAAGGCCCGAATCGGGTGACGGACTGGCTGCGCTGGGTAACGGACCGATGAACGTGACACCGGACTCGGTGAAGCACGACGCCGGTGCCGGACCCGGTTCAGGATCTACCCGATCCGCGGGATGGCGCCTGCGCAACTGGCGGTTGCGCACCAAGCTGCTCGCCGTTCTGCTCATCCCGACGGTCTGTGCGCTCGCACTGGGTGGTCTGCGAGTCCGCGGCGACCTCCAGGCCGCGACGGAGTTCAACAACCTCGCGAACCAGATCCGCCTCGAGACCGCGGTCGCGGACCTGGTGCAGCAGCTGCAGCGCGAACGCGACCTGTCGGTCAGCTACGTCGCGTCGAACAAGAAGCTCGACAGGGTTGTTCTCGAACGGCAGCTGCGCCGCGTGAATGACACCAGCGAGGCGTTCAGCAACAGGATCGCCGAGCTCAGCTCCGACCTGAACTCGGCTGCCGTCGAGCGCTTCCAGGTCGCGGCCAAGCAGCTCGACCGCCTGAACAGCCTCCGCAACTCGGTGCGCGACACGCAGTACCCCGCCGAGGCCGTCCAGCGCACCTACTCGGAGTCCATCGAGACGCTCATCGGCCTCGGTGAGCAGACGATTTCCGAGATCAACGACCCGGAACTGGTGCGACTGCACCTGACCACGAACGCCATCGCGCGCATCAAGGAGCAGGAGTCGCTCAAGCGGGCGATCCTCCTGGACGTCTTCCAGCGCAAGGCGTTCACGCCGTCCCAGCTGCGCTCCCTGCAGGCAGCGGACGCCGAGCTCGAAGCGGCCCGCAACGACTTCCGCAAGTCCGCGACGCCCGAGCAGGCCAAGATCTACGACGACACCGTCACCGGCCTCATCGTCGACAACGCGAACGACATGCAGGAATCGGCGATCAACCAGCAGGCGGGCCAGAAGGACTTCACGCAGGTCACGCCCGAGAAGTGGGACATCGCCGCCACGCTGACGGTCAACCTGACCCGTGACGTCGAGAACCTGCTGGTCGAGCAGCTGCAGACCAAGACCGACGACCTGGCCGGCGACACGCGCACCAGGGCGTACGTCGAATCCGGCATCGTGCTCGTGATCCTCGCGCTCGCGCTGCTGATGGCGCTGTTCGTCGCCCGCTCGATCCTCAACCCGCTGCGCACGCTGCGCCGCACGGCCCTCGACGTCGCCGACCACGGTCTCCCCGACGCGGTCGAGCGGATCCTCGCGGACCCCAACCCGGAGAACGCGGCCAAGACCGCCGTCGAACCGGTGCCGGTGCACACGCGGGAAGAGATCGGCCAGGTGGCGCGCGCGTTCGACGCGGTGCACGGTGAAGCGGTGCGACTGGCCGCCCAGCAGGCCCTCCTGCGTGACAACGTCAACGCGATGTTCGTCAACCTGTCCCGCAGGTCGCAGGCCCTGGTCGAGCGCCAGCTGAACCTGATCGACCGGCTGGAGCAGGACGAGCAGGACCCGGACCAGCTGGCCTCGCTGTTCGAGCTGGACCACCTCGCCACGCGTATGCGCCGCAACTCGGAGAACCTGCTGGTCCTCTCGGGTACGGACCTCTCGCGGCGCCTGACCCGGCCCGTCCCGGCCGCCGAGGTTCTCGGCGCTGCGGTCTCCGAGGTCGAGCAGTACGCCCGCGTGCAGGTCGGTCAGACCCCGGACCTCACGGTCCAGGGCCGCGCGGTCAACGACCTCGTGCACCTCATCGCCGAGCTGCTGGACAACGCCACGGCGTTCTCCGACCCGGTCACCAAGGTCACCGTTCGCACGGCCAAGACCCGCAAGGGCGAGCTGGCGATCGAGATCCAGGACCGCGGCGTGGGCATGGGCGAGCAGGAGATCATCGACGCCAACGAGCGTCTGGCCGACCCGCCGGACGTCGACGTCGCCGTCTCCCGCCGAATGGGCCTGTACGTGGTCGCGCGGCTCGCCAAGCGCCACGACATCAAGGTCCGCCTGCGCGGCAACGAGGACATCGAGGGCGGCACGACGGCGCTGGTGATCGTGCCGGAGACGCTCACCGCGATCCCCGGCCAGGCGCCTGTCTCGACCCCGCCGTCCGGTTCCGGCTCGCTGGCCTCCGCGTTCGGCATGTCGCCGTCCGCGTCGGCACCGGCGCTGCCGGCGCCGATGCCGCAGGCCGAGCACACGACGGAGATCGGCACCACCGCCGTCAGGGCCAGCGGCATCGCCGGCGCCTTCGGCGGTGCCACCGGTGTCACGCCGCGCATCGACGAGTCGAGCCCGAGCAACCCGGGCATCCCGGTCAACTTCGTGCCCAGCTCGATCACCGACACCGGTGCGGGCGCGACGGCGATCCCGGTCTACAGCGACCCGCCGATCGAGGACGTGACGCCGTCCGAGCGGTGGCGCCGCGACCAGCTCGCGGCGGTCGAGCCGGAGGGTTCGTTCGGCGAGCCCACCCTCTTCACGGCCTACGAGGACCGCAACGAAGAGGCCGGCGAGATCTCCTTCGAGCCCGGCTACGAGACCACCCAGTTCGTGCCGATCCCGCCGATCGAGGACGAGCCCGCCTCGTCCAACGGCATCTCGCGCGCCTCGGCCGACGAGGGTCGTCTCGACATCGGGATGGGTCACCGCAACGGGACCTCGGAAGCCTCGCGCAAGAAGATCGAGCACGACCTGGACGCCCCGACCGAACGCCTCCCGATCTACGAGGCCGTCCTGTCGCAGTGGTTCCAGGCCGTGGGCAGCGAGACGTCCGCATCGGCCGCTCAGCCGGTCCCTGCGGCCGCTGAGGACGATGCACCGGCCGCCACCAACGGGCACGTCGAGTCGAGGCTCGGCGGGACCGACAAGCGCTCCGTCGAGTACATCGACGAGCCTCCGTCGACCCCGCCGCTCTCGGACGGGCCCGAACCGGAGCTGCCGACCCGGACTCGCAAGCCTGTACCGGCGGTGGCACCCACCACCACGTCGGCCGCTGGTCTTCCGGTGCGCACGCCGCGCTCGAAGGTCCAGCCGGCGGCTGAGGAAGTACCCGCACCCGCCGAGCAGGAGCGAGTTGTGGAACCCGAGCCCGTTGTGGAGGAGACTCCAGCGGCGGCACCCACTTCCGAGTCGGCTTGGCAATCGCCTGCCGATGAGGGATGGCACGCGGCTCAGGCGTTGTTGAACAAGACGCCGGAGACGAAGACCACGGCAGGACTGCCGAAACGGACACCGAAGGCTCAGCTCGTGCCAGGATCTGCAGCACCCAAGCAGCAGTCCCTGTCGCAGACAGCACAGCGCCCGCCGCTGCCGCCCCGTACCGCTGACGCGGTGCGCGGACGGATGTCGAGCCTGCAGAGTGGTGTCAAGCGAGGCCGGCACGCATTGATCGAGGCATACGCTGGTGACCAATCGAGCCGGCAGAACGAGGAGCAGGAGTGACGACCGCAGCGCAGCCAGGCAGCTTTGGTTGGCTTATCACCGACTTCGTGCGGAGGGTGCCCGGAGTGGCACATTCCGTTGTGGTGTCCGCGGACGGGCTGTTGCTCGCGGGATCCCAGGGCCTGCCCCGGGACCGTGCAGAGCAGCTGTCCGCAGTCGCGTCCGGACTGGTCAGCCTCACCCAGGGTGCTGCCCGCTGCTTCGAAGCAGGCGGGGTCAACCAGACGGTCGTCGAGATGGAGCGGGGCTACCTGTTCCTCATGTCGATCAGTGACGGTTCTTGCCTTGCCGTCCTGGCGGCGCCCAACTGCGACATCGGCCTCGTGGCCTACGAGATGACGCTGTTGGTGGAGAGAGTCGGTCAACAACTCACCCCTGAGCTGCGCGCGCAGCTTCAGGGTGTGGTCCGTCGCTAGACCTCATCTGAAGTTCAGGGGTGAGAACAAATGGCTGGTAGATCTGGCGCTAGAGGCCGGGGCTTCGGTAGGAACTTCAACTACCAGGAGTGGGCTTCTGGTGGGTTCCAGTTCGACGAGCCTGACGCGATACCCCAAGAACCAGAGGAAACCGAGGACGCGCCCCACGATGAGCGGGTTACAGGGCAAGGGCTAGGCGATATGTCTCAGCGTGAGGTGGACGACTCGTCGTCGTATCCGTACGACGACGTGCCGAACCGGTTCGACATAGACGGATACGGCTCCGGGCTGTTCGGTGGCCCCGGCGCGGACCTCTTCGGCCAGCACGAGATGCCGGAAGCGGTGCCGGAACAACTGCCGTACACAACCGGTCCGCATCCGGTCTACAGCACTGGCGGCCAACCGGCGTACAGCACCGGTGCGCAGCCTCAAGTGCGTCCGGAGGAGAATGCTTCTGCGGACTCGGGTTCACTGGTGCGGCCTTACACACGCACCGGTGGACGCACACGGCCCGACTACGACCTTGCTATCGAGGCGCTGATTTCGACCAGCGAAAAGGGCCTCGAACGGGATGCCGCAGTACTTCCCGAGCACAGGTCGATCTGCGGGCTGTGTGTGGACACGCGGTCGGTGGCCGAGGTCGCGGCACTCCTACGCTTGCCACTTGGCGTCGTGCGGGTGTTGATCGGCGACATGGCAAGCATGGGTTTGGTTTTGATTCACCAGGGCGGTCTGGTCGTGGGGGACCGGCCTTCCATGGAATTCCTGGAGAGGGTGCTCAGTGGGCTTCGCAAGCTCTAGTCCCCAGGGCGCCGAGGGCGCACGGAAGCCGACGACGTCTGCCAAGATCGTGGTGGCGGGTGGCTTCGGTGTGGGCAAAACGACGTTCGTCGGCTCGGTGTCCGAGATCGTCCCGTTGACCACCGAGGCGGTGATGACCGAGGCCAGCGCGGGGGTGGACGACCTCTCCGCCACGCCCAACAAGGTCACCACGACCGTCGCGATGGACTTCGGCCGCGTGTCGCTCGACAGCGACCTGATCCTGTACCTCTTCGGTACACCGGGTCAGCACCGGTTCTGGTTCATGTGGGACGACCTCGTGCGTGGTGCCATCGGCGCCATCGTGCTGGTCGACACCCGCCGCCTGGCCGACGCTTTCGCCTCGATCGACTTCTTCGACGACCGGCAGCTGCCGTACGTCGTCGGCGTCAACTGCTTCGACGGCCTCCTCCACCACAGGCTGGAGGACGTGCGCGAAGCACTCACGATCGACGAGTCGGTGCCGATCGTGACGTGCGACGCGCGCAACCGGCAGTCGACGAAGCAGACGCTCATCACGCTGGTGGAGCACGCGATGCGCCAGTGGATGTCCGTCCGCGCGGGCTGAACTCCTTCCGCCGGAGTACGACCGCACACACAACTGAACGAGGCGAGCGCCACCTTCGGGAACGGCGCTCGCCTCGTCGTTGTGTCCTGACTCAGCTCGGTTGTCCGTCCAAGCGGTCGTCCCTTCGCCGTTCTTCGCCGCTGTCAGCCGATGTGCAGACCGACACCGATGCCGATGAAGATGCCGTCGAGCAGACCGTGATGACCGTGGTGCCAGTCGTCATCCCAGTCGTCGCAGTCGTCGTCCCAGTCGTGCCAGTGGTGACCGGTGCTGATCCCGAGGCCGATGCCGAGGCCGATGTCGTCGGTCCTGGGGGCGGTGTCCACCCGGACGTGGGCGGCGTTGTCGTCCTGCGTGATCGGGGCGGCCGCCGCGGTGCCGGACGAGAACGGCAAGGCGAAGGCCAGGGCTGTGAGGGTGGCGGCGACTTGGATCGCCGGCCGGGTGCTGACCATTGTGGAGTCCTCCTAGGTCGATGAACGTGTCTCGGGTACGTCCACGTCAATCGACGCTAGGTGGCGCAACGCCCACGTAAGGGTGGTCGAGGTTTCCTATCGGGGGATGACCGACCGTCAGTCCTCGTCCACCAAAGCGGCGGACGTGACGCGATGAAGAGGGAACCTGAGCACCTCTCCGTAGCTGTGGTCGTAGCCTTCCAGCACGCCACCCCCCACCACGTGCGGCTCGATCACGCGCTGTGCCGCCGTGCCGTGGGAGTCGACGAACCCGACGAGCACCCTGCGGCGCGCCCGTGCCGCCTGCTGGAGCAACGACAGGGTGGCGGACGGACCGGCGCCGAGGTGTCCCGGAACGGCGATCCGTTCACCCCGTGGTGTCGCGGCGGCGCGATCACCGGCCCGGACCAGCCGGACGAGTTCACCCAACCGCTCGTCGGGGTGCACGGCGGGTGACACCGGTTTGCGGGCACTGCGCTGCCTCGGCGTGGTCCGGCGGCCGCCCGGCCGCAGGTCGAGGACCTGGCCGTCCGGGCCCTCCGCCGCCGGGGCGAACCCGGCCGAGCGCAGCCCGTCCAGCACGTCCGCCAGCGGCAACGGGCTGACGAGCACGGTCGGGGCGATCCGGCGCAGCTCCAGCCGCGCGGCCTCGGGGTGCGCGAGGACCTCGCTGATCAGCACCGAGTCGTCGCAGCGCAGGAACGAGCCCGCCGCCCCGCCGCGCAACCTGCCGTGGCGGCGCGCGGCGTCGTCGATCAGGTAGGTCAGCGACTGCGGGACGGGCGTGCGCGAACGGGTCTTGAAGAGTTCTTGCAGCTCGTCGGCGGTGCGTCCGGCGTCGAAGGCGCGGCGGACGGTGGTCTCGCTGATCCGGTAGACCGTGGCGCCGCCGGCCGACTCGACGTTCGCGACCAGTGCCAGCTCGTCCGCGAGTTCCGGTTCGAGACGGCCGGGGGCGACGACGGTGAGGTCGGCCTGCACCAGCACGTGGTCGAGCGGAGCGGGCAGGGCGTCCCCGAGGGACTTCGCGGCGTGGCCGGGGCCCTCGTCGAGCAGCACGCGGCCCGCGCTGGTGATCGCGCCGAGGGCGAGCACGCCGACCGCGGTGCCCTCCTCGACCGTCCAGCGGACCAGTTCGTCGCGCTGCCTGCCGCCCCGGCGCGGTGCGCGCCAGCCGAGCAGGACGGCCAGGTCGGCGGGGGTCGCGATCGAGGTGCCCTTGGGGAACGCGCCGAGCGCCTCCAGGATCCAGCGCCGGTCGCGCGGGGCCTGGGCGCGGCGGATCTCGTCCGCGAGCGGGTTGAAGAGCTTGTCCTTCTCGTCGCGGCGGCCGATCAGCGCGGGCAGTCGCGGCAGGTCGAGCCAGGCGTGCGCGAGCGTGGCCCAGCGGACCTCGGTGGTCGCGGCGAGCCAGACGTCGGCCTTGGTCGTCGGCACCCACTCGGGTTCCGCGGCCTCGGTGTTCGCGGCCAGGTCCGCGCCGACCACGAGCTCGATCAGCAGGGCGGCGCGGCGTTCGTCGACGTCGAGGTCCTTGGCTGCCTTGCGCAGCTCGCGGACGCCCAGGCCGCCCGTCCGCAGCACCGGCGCCGGTTCGGCCGACCAGCTCGCGATGAGGTTCTCGACGTGCCGGACGAGCTCCAGGGCCTCACCCGCGCCGGTGGCGTCGACGCTGCTCTGCTGGAGCGTGGTCGTCTTCAGCTTCGGCTCGGTGACCTGGATCGGGCCGAGAGGGCGGTCGCCGCGCAGATCGAGGGCGATCTCCCGCGGCAGTTCGACCGTGCCGGGGTCGCGGCGCAGCAGCAGGCCGCGGGCGAGCAGCCGTTGCACGGGCGTCTCGGCCTTCTCGAGCGGCACGACGCGGGAGGCGTCCTTGGTGTCGCCGATGGGCGGTCCGGCGGCGAGCTTCTGCAGGACCCGCTGCTCGCCCTCGGTGATGCCGGTGAGGTCGTAGGTCTGCCCGGTCCCGCGGCCCAGGCCACCGGGATAGGAGCCGAACGCCTCGCGGGTGAGGGGAGGGATCGACAGCGCGTCGTCGTCGCCCCAGGCGAGGGCGAGGGACCTCAGCCTTGCGACCGCCTGCTTGAGCGGCCTGGGCTTCACATCCGGCCCGAGGATCTGCGCGAGTGTGGTCAACGCCACGGGCCCGGCGTCCGCACCCTGCACGACCAGGGCCTCGAGCACGGTCAGCGTGAAGGTGTCGAGGTCCTCGCAGGCACGCGCGATCGACGCCCTGGTGCCGACCCGTGTCGCGAGCACGGACATATCGGCAGGTGGGGGCGTTGCCAGATCGGGGCGCGCGCGCAGCAGCGCGACGAGAGCAACGTCGTCCTGGGCGCGCAGCCAGTCGGCGAGTGTGATGCCGGACATTCTCACCACGGTATATGGGTCGCCGGAGAACACATCGTGCTCTGTCACACTTGTGCCCGTCAGCAGGCACGACCGAGGAGGAGAACGTGGCGAAAGGACGCCCTGGACGGGTCGACCCGCACTGGCCGGATGGCCCGGACGGCGGTCACCCCGTCACCGAACTGACCAGTGACCTGCAGGGTGCGCTCTCCCCGTTCGGCACGGTGACGTTCCCGCTGCCGTCGGAGGACCTCCCGTACAAGCACCCGGTGACCGAGATCAACAAGTCCTGAGTGGATTGTCAGGCCGGTCTTAAAACTCGCCGAGTCGGGTGAGTACCGCAAAGGGGCCGGGGATAGGCTCGTTTCCCGCTTGAGCTGTACTTCGTGGGAGGACGACGATGCCGGTCCCCGGCCCTGGTTACTCGATCACCGTTCGTCTGGAGGCGCCGCCGTCAGCGAGCGCCGCGGGTGACCTCACTTCGGCCGTCGGCCGCGCCGGTGGTGTGATCACGGCGTTCGACGTCGTGGAGTCGCACAACGACCGCGTCGTCATCGACCTCACGTGCAACGCGCTGTCCGCGAACCACGCCAAGGACATCACCGACACGCTGGAGACGCTGCCCGGCATCGTCGTCCGCAAGGTGTCGGACCGCACGTTCCTCGTGCACCTCGGCGGCAAGATCGAGATCGCGTCCAAGGTGCCGCTGCGCAACCGTGACGACCTCTCCCGCGCGTACACGCCGGGTGTCGCCCGCGTGTGCGAGGCCATCGCCAAGAACCCGGACGACGCGCGCCGCCTGACCATCAAGCGCAACACCGTCGCCGTCGTCACCGACGGTTCGGCCGTGCTCGGTCTCGGCAACCTCGGCCCCGCCGCCGCGCTGCCGGTGATGGAGGGCAAGGCCGCGCTGTTCAAGAAGTTCGCCGGCGTCGACGCCTGGCCGGTCTGCCTGGACACCCAGGACACCGAGGAGATCATCCGCGCGGTCGAGCTCATCGCTCCCGTGTACGGCGGCATCAACCTCGAGGACATCTCCGCGCCGCGCTGCTTCGAGATCGAGGCCCGCCTGCGCGAGAAGCTCGACATCCCGGTGTTCCACGACGACCAGCACGGCACCGCGATCGTCGTCGTGGCTGCACTCAGGAATGCGCTTCGGGTCGTCAACAAGGACATCAAGAACTGCCGCATCACGGTCTGCGGCGTCGGTGCCGCGGGTTCCGCGATCATCCGCCTGCTGCAGGCCCAGACGCCGGGCGACATCATCGCCGTGGACGTCGACGGCATCGTGCACCGCGACCGTCCCGGCCTGGACTCGAACCTGAAGTCCATCGCCGCGTCCACGAACAAGGACAACCAGTCCGGCCGCCTGCACGACGCGCTGGTCGGCTCGGACGTGTTCATCGGCGTCTCCGCTCCCAACCTGTTCGGCGCGGACCAGGTCGCGACCATGGCGAAGGACGCCATCGTGTTCGCGCTGGCCAACCCGGACCCGGAGATCGACCCGATGGAGGCCCAGCAGCACGCCGCCGTCGTCGCGACCGGCCGTTCGGACTTCCCGAACCAGATCAACAACGTGCTGGCGTTCCCCGGCGTCTTCCGCGGCCTGCTGGACGCGCACGCCCGCACCATCACGGACGCGATGCTGCTGGCCGCCGCGCAGGCCATCGCCGACGTGGTGGACGGCGATCGCCTCAACGCATCGTTCATCGTGCCGTCGGTCTTCGACAACACCGTCGCTCCGGCGGTGGCCGAAGCGGTGCGCAAGGCAGCGACTTCGTAAGGGATTTCGGCACGGGCCGTTCGCGCGGGTCAGGCATACGATCGCCGTATGACCAAGCAGTTCACCCACCTGGACTCCCAAGGCGCGGCCCGGATGGTCGACGTCTCCGGCAAGGAGCAGACCACCCGGACCGCCGTGGCCACCGGGATCCTGCACACGACCGCCGAAGTGGTTGAGTTGCTGGGCGCCGACGGCCTGCCCAAGGGCGACGCCCTGGCGACGGCCCGGATCGCGGGCATCATGGCCGCGAAGCGCACCTGGGAACTCGTGCCGCTGTGCCACCCGATCGCGTTGTCGTCGGTGGTGGTGGACCTGGCACTGGCGCCGTCCGCCGTGCTGATCACCGCCACCGTCCGCACCACCGACCGCACGGGCGTGGAGATGGAAGCCCTGACCGCGGTCTCCGTGGCCGGCCTGACGCTCCACGACATGGTGAAGTCGGTAGATCCCGCCGCGTCCCTGGACGCGGTGCGGGTGGAGCGCAAGGAAGGCGGCAAGTCCGGCCTGTGGGAACGCCCGTGAAGGCGGTGGTGATCACCGCGTCCAACCGCGCCGCAGCCGGGGTCTACGCCGATCGCAGCGGCCCTCTGATCGTCGAATGGCTAGAGGAGCGCGGGTTCTCGGTCTCCTCGCCGGTGGTGGTGCCGGACGGCGATCCGGTGCGCGAGGCGCTGACGGCCGCGGTGTCCGCCGGCGCCGATCTGGTGCTGACGACCGGTGGCACCGGCATCAACCCGACCGACCGGACGCCCGAGGCGACTCGCGCGGTGCTGGACTACGAGGTGCCCGGCCTGGCCGACGTCATCCGGATGTCGGGCTGGCCGCGGGTGCCCGGCTCTGTGTTGTCGCGTGGCGTCGCCGGGGTCGCCGGGCGGACGTTGATCGTGAACCTGCCCGGATCGACCGGCGGGGTGCGGGACGGGCTGGACGTGCTCGCCTCGGTCGTCGAGCATGCTCTCGACCAACTGCGTGGAGGTGACCACAAATGAGCGTGGTGCTGCGGGCCGTGGTGACCGAGGAGCCGTTGTCGGTGGAGGAGCACGCGGCTCTGGTCGGGTCTGACCGGGCCGGTGCCGTGGTCACCTTCTCCGGTGTCGTGCGGGATCACGACGGTGGGCGGACGGTGCTGGAGTTGGAGTACCACTCGCACCCGTCCGCTTCGGACGTGGTGGCCGAGGTCGTCGAGTCGCTGGCCTCGAAGTACTCCGGGGTGCACGGGATCGCTGTCTCGCACCGGGTCGGGCCGTTGAAGATCGGTGATGTGGCTTTGGCCTGTGCGGTGGCCGCCGAGCATCGGGGGGAAGCGTTTTCCCTCTGTGCTGACCTGGTGGACGAGGTCAAGGCTCGGTTGCCGGTGTGGAAGCGGCAGGTATTTCCTGGCGGCGAGGACGAGTGGGTCAACTGCCCCTGAGGCTGGCCTCGCGGGTGGGCTTGCGGGCGGCTGGTTCCTGTACCAGCGAAGAGGTCGCCTTGCGATTGCTGGCGCCGGTTCCAGCGAAGAGGTCGCGCTCTCACACACATTTGCCGCCGAGTTGGCGGTAGAAAACTGCCGGCGCAATCGTTTGCTGATCACCTCAAGTACCGCCAACCGTGCAGGTGACAGCCATGATCGAAGCTCGGCCACCTGCCGGCGTCCCTCCCACTCGTCACTAATCCAAGAATTAGCTGCGACACACCACTAGTGCGGACAACCTGGCAGGGCTCGCCCCGGCTCATCTGGCGCGCTGTGGACCCGTCCCACCCCGGAAATGCAGGCAGGGACCTCACCGTCGGGGGGTAACGGTGAGATCCCTGGTCCTGTGTCAGCCCACTTGAACGGGCCGGCGATCGTGCGGCCGATCAGATCGGTCCGAGCCTGAGGAGGCTCAGATCAGGATCTTGTGGCCCGGGAAGATCAGGTCCGGGTTCGTGATGAAGCCCTTGTTCTTCTCCACGATGGCCTGGTAGCCGCCGGCGACCTTGTTGGCGTCCGCGATCTTCGACAGGGTGTCGCCTGCCTTGATCTCGTAGTTGCCGCTCGGGTTCGTCTTCGAACCCTCGAGCGCGACGACCGGCGCCTGCTGCACCGGCGCGGCCTGGCGCTGCTGCGGCTGGACCTTGCGCTGCTGCTGCGGTGCCGGGGCGGTCCTGGCGGCCGGAGCCGAGTTGGCGCCCAGCTTGCGGCTGCAGGCCGGCCACGCGTTGTTCACGCCCTGGCCGACGGCGACGCGCTCGGCGACAGCGATCTGCTGCTCGCGGGAGGCGTTGGCCGGGTTGCCCTGGCCGCCGTAGGCGTTCCACGTCTGCTGGGTGAACTGCAGGCCGCCGTAGTAGCCGTTGCCCGTGTTGGCGCCCCAGTTACCACTTGCCTCGCACTGCGCGAGGGCGTCCCAGTTCACGGGGGCGGCGTTGGCGGTGCCAACGGCCAGGCCCAGAGGGGCGCCGGCGATGATGCCGACAGCCGCGACCTTGGCGATAGTGCGAGCGGCGGAACTCTGCTTGCCCTTGTTGCCTCGGTTGAAAGCCATGTGCCTCTCGGTCCACCTCACCTGCGGTCAGGAACTCGGGTTCGGGGCCCGGTGCGTTCCTGCGTCCCAGTCCGGCGGTTTCTCTCGCTCGGGGTATGTGCCGGAGAACCCTCGGACTGGGTTCGGTGTTCGGTCCTCCGGATGGTGCTTGCGGCTGGTTCGGGCCAGCCGAGGAGCGACCGTACGTAACCGCCGAGCCGCTCTCCAAATGTTTCGTGCTGTGATGCGTATCACAGTAACGTTTTGGTTTGTTGTGATGAGCCTACAAAACAGCAGCTCAAAGGCGTCGTTATCGGTCTGTTTCCAATCCGAGATCGACCGAGATCTATCACGGAAAGTGAGGCGTGGCTCACGCGTGTCGGGCCGTCGGAGACGGCTGTCCACGGTCGAGTGGTGGCCAGAAACGGCCCTGCGGCCGCAGCGCCCGATCGACTGGTGGAGATCTGCTCGCCAAGATCAGAGGCATGAGGATCGAGGCGCTCCGCCAGGCCCTGGCCGCCACGCCGGGTCAGCCCGTGTCGTTCGACGAGCTGATCGACGCCGTGTGGCCCGCGGACCGGCCGGCGAACCCCCGGCAGGCACTGCGCAACCTCGTGCAGCGGCTGCGCGCCACCGAACAGGTCGTCACCGAGCCCTCCGGGTACCGGCTGGTCGTGCGCAGGCCGGGACCGCGTCAGCTGCCCGCAGACCTGCCGGACTTCGTCGGGCGTGACGACCAGATCGCACGGGCGCTGGACAGCCGGGCCCCGGTCCTCGCCATCACCGGGCCGCCGGGAATCGGCAAGACCTCGCTCGCGGTCCACGTCGCGCACCGGCTGAGCGAGCGCTTCCCGGACGGCCAGCTCCACGTGAACCTCCGCGCCTTCTCGGAGGGTGATCCGGTGACCGCGGAGCAGGCGCTGTCGTGGTTCCTGCGCGCGCTCGGCGCCGAGCACGTCCCGGCGGACCTCGAGGCGCAGATCGCGCTGTACCGGCAGCTGACCGCGGACCGCGCGGTGCTCGTGGTGATCGACAACGCCGCTCGCGAGCTGATCGGCCCGCTGCTGCCGGCGGGACGGAGGTGCCGGGCGATCGTGACCAGCCGGACCGATCTGCCCGAGCACGAGCAACTCCTGGTCGGCGTCCTCGCGGACGAAGAGGCGCAGGCGCTGCTCGACAACATGAGCGTCGCCGGCGGGCCCGGCGATCGCGCGGAGCTGATCGGGCTGTGTGCCCACCTCCCGCTCGCGTTGCGCATCGCCGCGGCGCACCTGGCGGACCGGGACATCGGCGACTACCTCGCCGACCTGCGTGGCGAGGGCAGGCTGGAAGCGTTGGAGATCGAGGGCGACGCGGCCGTCCGAGCCACCTTCGAACTGTCCTACCTGGCGCAACCGGAATGGTCCCAACGGCTGTTCCGGCTGCTGGGCCAGGTGCCGGGTCCCGACTTCTCGGTCGAGGGCGCCACGGCGTTGCTCGGCCAGGACGCCGCGGTTGCACTGGAGCAACTCGTCACCGCGAACCTCGTGCAACGCTCCGCGGGGCGATACAGCCTGCACGACCTGCTCAGGGTGTACGCGCTCCGTCTCGGCGCGCCCGCGCCGGCCCGGTTGTACGAGTACTACCTGATGAACGCCGACGCGGCGGGCCGCATGCTGAACCCGGAGCTGCACCGGATGGCGATGCCGCAGATCCCGGCGGACCTGCCCGCGCACGACGTGAGCGACATGCCGCGTGCGCTCGCCTGGCTCGACGCCGAACGCGCCAACGTGGTCGCCGCCGTGCTCGCGGCGGGAGACCAGCCGATCGCCTGGCAACTGGCCGACTCGATGCGCGCGTACTTCCTGCACCACGCCGCGAACGCGGCCGACTGGCACGTTGCCGCCCAGGCGGGGCTGAGGGCGGCCAGGCGCCTCGGTGACACCACCGCCGAGGCGGGCATGCGCGGCTCGCTCGGTCTCGCGCACTGGCGGTCCGGGAGGTTCGTCGACGCGCTGCCCGAATACGAGCGCGCGGTCGCACTGGCCCGTGAAGGTGCCGACCTCGACTCCCTGGCGCCGTACGTCGGAAATCTGGGCATCATCCACTGGGAACTCGGCAACCTGGCAGAGGCAGCGGCCGCGATGCACGAGTCGCTGGGCATCACCCGCACCGCGAACACGCTGTTCAACCTGAGCTGCGTCCTCACCGACCTCGGCCCCCTGGAGCTCGCCGTCTCCCGCGGCGAGGAGGCGTTGCGGATGGCGGTCGAGGCGAAGCTGACCGCGGGCATCGCGTTCTGTCTGCACGGCCTCGCGATCGTCCACCTCTTCATCGGTGACCTGGAGGAGGTGGCGAGGTACCTGGACGAGGTGGAGCCCTTCACGACCCCCGAGTTCGGTCCGACGTTCGAATCCCGCGTACTGGACGCCCGTGCGTTCCTCCTGCTCGAACAGGACCGGCTGGAAGAAGCCGAGACCGTCGGACGGAAGGCGGTCGACGTCGCCGCCGGTACCGTGAAGGACCTGGCCGAAGCGGACGCGCGTTCGACCCTCGGCACGGTGCTGCGGCGGCTCGGGCGGACCGGCGAGGCACTCGTGGAGCACGAGCAGGCGCTGGCGGGGTGCCGGGACGCGGCGTTCGCGCGCGGTGAGGTCCAGGCGCTCACCGGGCTGGCGGCCGACCACCGCGTGCTGGGCGACCTGCCGGCGGCGTTGCTGTGCGCCACCGAGGCGAACAAGATCGCGGAGCGCGGGCAGCTGCGGGTGAGGCGGGTGCAGGTCGAGGCTGAGCTCGCGGAGATCCACCTGGCGGTGGGAGACACCGTGGAAGCGGAACGACACAGGCTTCGGGCAGTGGAACTGGCGCGCGAGAGCGGTCGCCTGGCGTGGGTGGAGAGGCTGGGTCAGCCGCCCGCGAACGGCGGCAGCACGTCCAGCTGAGACCCCGCGGGCACGCGCACCGACGTGTCGCGCACCGCGACGCCGTCCAGCAGGAAGCTCGACGCGGCGAGGACCTTGCCGAGCTTCGAGCCGTGCCGTTCGCCGATGGTGCTGACCACGAGCGCCACGGTGGGCTCGGAGGTGTCGAGCTGCAGGTCCTCGTCGGCCACCCCGGCCGCGGCCCGCGCACCTGCGAAGTAGCGGATCTTCACGGCCGTCACTGTCATCCTCCGATGGCGCTCATGGGGCGGTCGGGCTGCGAGAAGCCCGCGTCGTTGATGCCGTGACCGGCCGCCTTGGCCCACATCGTGGCACGCCAGGCGTCCGCGATCGCGGCGTCGGGGGAGCCGTCGCGCAGCAGCGTGCGCAGGTCGGTCTCGCCCTGGCTGAACAGGCAGTTGCGGATCTGGCCGTCCGAGGTGAGCCGGGTGCGGTCGCAGGCGGCGCAGAACGGCCTGGTCACCGACGCGATCACGCCGACGACCGCGGGGCCGCCGTCGACCAGCCAGCGTTCGGCCGGCGCACCGCCGCGCGGGACCTCCGACGGGGTCAGGTCGAACGCGGTCGAGAGCTTCGTGAGGATCTCATCGGCCGTGACCATGTTCGTGCGCGTCCAGCCGTGCTGCGCATCGAGCGGCATCTGCTCGATGAACCGCAGCTGGTAGCCGTTCTCGACGCAGAACCGCAGCAGCGGGACGGCCTCGTCCTCGTTCAGGCCGCGCATCAGCACGGAGTTGACCTTCACCGGCTCCAGCCCGGCCTCGCGGGCGGCGTCGAGGCCGTCCAGCACGTCCGTGATGCGGTCGCGCCTGGTCAGCGTCGCGAACCGGTCCGGGTCGAGGGTGTCGAGCGAGACGTTGATCCGGTTCAGGCCGGCGTCCTTCAGCGACTGGGCGCGCCGCGAGAGGCCGATGCCGTTCGAGGTCATCGACATGCGTGGACGCGGTTCGAGCTCGGCCGTCGCGGCGATGACCTGCTCCAGGCCCCGGCGCAGCAACGGCTCGCCGCCGGTGAACCTGATGTCCGTGACGCCCAGGTCGACCACGGCGATGCGCATGAGCCGGATCAGTTCGGCGTCGGTGAGCAGCTCGTCCTTCTGCAGCCAGTCGAGGCCCTCGGCGGGCATGCAGTAGGTGCAGCGCAGGTTGCACCGGTCGGTCAGCGAGACCCGGAGGTCCTTCGCCACCCGCCCGAACCTGTCGACGAGCAGCGGTGTGTCCGGGCGTGCGGACGCGTCCGGTGTGCCGCGCACGACCGGTAGTCCCAACTCCACTGCTGTCACCTTATTTAGCTTAATGAACAACTCCTTGTAGGTGACTCCACAAACGAGGTTTCTCACGTTCCGCCCGTTTGGAGCACTCTGACAACGAATTGTCTTAGCGGCTAAGATGTTCAACATGGAACCTGAGGTGCTGGAGAGGTTCACCTGGTACATGCGGGAGCACAGCGCGCTCACCGTCATGTTCCACGCTCGCGTCGCCGAGCAGATGGGCCTGTCCGCGACCGACGAGAAGTGCCTCGATCTCGCCATGCGGGCGGAAGGACCGCTCACCGCGGGCCGGATCGCCGAGCTGTCCGGTCTCTCCACCGGTGCCGTCACGGGCGTGATCGACCGCCTCGAGCGTGCCGGATATGTCCGACGTGTCCGCGATCCTCACGACCGCCGCAAGGTCCTGGTCGAGGTCACGGTCGGTGACCTGGACAAGTTCGGCGAGCCGTTCGAGAAGGCCCGCGACAGCCTGGTCGAGGTCCTCGGCCACTTCGACGAGGACGAACTTCAGGTGATCGAGCGTTATCTCAAGCTCCAGACCGAGACGTTTCGCAAGCGCGTGATCGATACTTAGACCCATGTGGCACTACTTGATGGACATGGACGGCGTCCTCGTGCACGAGGAGCACCTGATCCCGGAAGCGGACGAGTTCGTCGCGGAGCTGCGGGCGTCGGAGACCCCGTTCCTCGTGCTCACGAACAACTCCATCTACACGCCACGGGACCTGCGCGCCCGCCTGCAGCGCACCGGCCTCGACATCCCGGAGAAGTCCATCTGGACCTCGGCGCTGGCCACGGCGAAGTTCCTCGACTCGCAGCGCCCGAACGGCTCGGCGTTCGTCATCGGCGAGGCCGGCCTCACCACGGCGCTGCACGAGATCGGCTACGTGCTGACCGACCGCGACCCGGACTACGTGGTGCTCGGCGAGACCCGCACGTACAGCTTCACCGCGATCACCAAAGCCATTCGCCTGGTCGAGGAGGGCGCGAAGTTCATCGCGACCAACCCCGACGCGACCGGCCCGTCGCGCGAGGGTTCACTGCCCGCGACCGGCGCCGTGGCGGCGCTGATCGAGCGCGCCACCGGCCGTGAGCCGTATTACGTCGGCAAGCCGAACCCGTTGATGATGCGCTCGGCCCTGCGCACCCTGGGCTCGCACTCCGAGCAGGCGCTGATGATCGGCGACCGCATGGACACCGACGTGCGGTCGGGCCTGGAAGCGGGCCTGTCGACCATCCTCGTGCTGTCCGGCGTCTTCACCGCCGAGTCCGCCGAGATGTTCCCGTACCGGCCGACGCGCGTGCTGAAGTCGATCGCGGAGCTCGTCGGTCACTCTGAGGACCCGTTCGGCGACTGGACTGACCACTGACGCGCGAGGGTTCATCACCTATCGTCGCGGAGGTGGACACGGATCGACGCCCGATGTACGTCGTGGGTGACGTGCACGGGCATCTCGCAGAACTGACCAGGGCCCTGCACGTCGCGGAGCTGTGCGACGAGGACGGTCACTGGACGGGTGGCGAGGCCGAGCTGTGGTTCCTCGGCGACTTCGTGGACCGCGGGCCCGACGGCGTGGGCGTGATCGACCTGGTCATGCGCCTCGGCGAGGAGGCGGCGGAGGCCGGTGGCGCGGTCAGCTCGTTGATCGGCAACCACGAGGTGCTGCTGCTCGGCATGTACCGGTTCGGCGACGAGCAGGTGCCCGACAGCATGGGGCCGCGGTCGTTCGCGCGCAGCTGGCTGCTCAACGGCGGGCTGCGCAGCGACCAGGACCGGCTGACCGACGAGCACGTCGAGTGGCTGACGAACAGGCCCGTCCTGAAGCTGCGCGACGACCACCTGCTGATGCACTCCGACACGGCGGCCTACCTCGAATGGGGGTCCTCGATCGAAGAGGTCAACGAGGCCGTCCGGCACGTGCTCAAGGGCGACGACCTCGTCGACTGGTGGGAGTGCTGGCGCAAGATGACGACCCGCTACGCGTTCCGGGGTCCGCAGGGTCCCGAAATCGCGGACGAGCTGCTCGCGACCCTCGGCGGCAGCACGATCGTGCACGGGCACAGCGTCATCGCCGACCAGCTCGGGGTGCCGCCGGACCAGATCGACGGACCCCTCGTCTACGCCGGCGACAAGGTCCTGGCGATCGACGCGGGCCTCTACAGCGGCGGTCCGTGCCTGGTCGTGCCCTTGCCATACGCCGGGGCCTGACTACCGTCTGAGGGATGACCTCCAGCTACTCCTCGGGCACGTCCGCCGCCCCGCTGCTGGGCGACACGATCCCCGCGAACCTCGCGGCGACGGTCGCGCGCTTCGGCGATCGTGAGGCACTTGTCGACAAGGCGACAGATCGACGGTGGACGTACGCGGAGCTCGCGCAGGAGATCTCCCGCGCCGCCGCCGGGCTGCACGCGCTGGGCGTCCGCAAGGGCGACCGGGTCGGGATCTGGGCGCCGAACTGCGCCGAGTGGGTGTTCGTGCAGTACGCGACGGCCCGGATCGGCGCGATTCTGGTCAACGTCAACCCGGCATACCGGGTGCACGAGCTGGAGTACGTGCTGAACCAGGCGGGCGTCCACACGCTGGTGTCCGCGCGGTCGTTCAAGACCTCGGACTACGCGGCCATGATCGAACAGGCGCGGCCGCGCTGTCCCGGGCTGCGCCACGTCGTGTACGTCGACGATCCACAGTGGACCGGCGAGGAGGTCCCGGACGTCGAGCTGGACCGCGACGACCCGATCAACATCCAGTACACGTCCGGCACCACGGGCTTCCCCAAGGGCGCCACGCTCTCGCACCACAACATCCTCAACAACGGTTACTTCGTCGGCGAGCTGATCAACTACACCGAGCACGACCGCATCTGCGTGGTGCCGCCGTTCTACCACTGCTTCGGCATGGTCATGGGCAACCTCGCCGCCACCAGCCACGGCGCCTGCGTCGTGATCCCGGCGCCCGCGTTCGACCCGGCGAAAACCCTTGCGGCCGTTCAGGAAGAGCGCTGCACCAGCCTCTACGGCGTGCCGACGATGTTCATCGCGATGCTCGACCTGGCCGACGGCTACGACCTGAGCAGCCTGCGCACCGGCATCATGGCGGGCTCGCCGTGCCCGGTCGAGGTGATGAAGCAGGTCGTCGAACGCATGGGCATGCGCGAGGTCTCCATCTGCTACGGCATGACCGAAACCTCCCCGGTGTCGACGCAGACGCGCGCCGACGACTCCCTCGACCGTCGCGTCGGGACGGTCGGCAGGGTCGGCCCGCACCTGGAGGTCAAGATCGTGGACCCGGACACGGGCCGCACGGTGCCGCGCGGTGTGCCGGGAGAGCTGTGCACGCGCGGCTACTCGGTGATGCTCGGCTACTGGAACGAGCCGGAGAAGACCGCCGAAGCCGTGGACCAGGCGGGCTGGATGCACACCGGCGACCTCGCGGTGATGGACGACGACGACTACGTGAACATCACCGGCCGCATCAAGGACATGGTCATCCGCGGCGGCGAGAACATCTACCCGCGTGAGATCGAGGAGTTCCTCTACACGCACCCCGACGTGCTCGACGCCCAGGTGATCGGTGTGCCGGACACCAGGTACGGCGAGGAGCTGATGGCCTGGGTGCGCCTGCGCGACGGGGTTTCGGGGCTGACCGCCGAGGCCGTCCGGGAGTTCTGCGCCGGCAAGCTCGCCCACTACAAGATCCCGCGCTACGTGCACGTGGTGGACGAGTTCCCGATGACGGTCACCGGCAAGATCCGCAAGGTGGAGATGCGGGCCAGGTCGGTGGAACTGCTCGGCCTCGACGACGGCACCGGCCACGCCCAGTGACCCCTGCGTGACCGAAAAAGCCCTTGTCAGAGCGGTGCGACGGGCGCAGCATCGATGGATTCCGTCGAAGGAGGCGCGCATGCTCACCGCCACCAGAACCACGACGATGCTGCCCGTCGAGGACGCCGAACGCGCCGGCCGCTTCTACGCGGACATGCTCGGCCTGAAGCCCGTCACCACGAACCCCGACGGCACGCGGATCTTCGCGCTCGGCCAGGGTGACGCGCTGGGACTGATGCCTGCGGAGAAGGGTGCGCAGACCGGGCACACGGTGCTGAGCTTCGAGGTGCCCGACCTCGAAGGCGAGATCCGCGAGCTCGAAGGCAGGGGCGTGCGCTTCGACGACTACGACCTGCCCGACTTCAAGACCACGAACCACATCGCGGTCATGGGCACCGAGCGCGCGGCGTGGTTCCACGACACCGAGGGCAACATCCTGTGCCTGCACGAGCTGTCGGACAGCGAAGTCTGACGGCCGTGCCACTGAGTGGTCTCCCGCGTCACGCCCCCGACGGGACGCGGGAGACCCTCACGGAACCTCGATGATCTCCTTGCCCAGCGGCACCAGCGAGACCTTGACCAGCTTGAAGTTCGCGACGCCGAGCGGGATGCCGATGATCGTCACGCACAGCGCGATGCCGGTGACGATGTGGCCGATCGCGAGCCAGAGACCGGCGACGATGATCCAGATGACGTTGCCCAGCAGCGATCCGGTGCCCGCGCCCGGCTTGTCCACGACCTCGCGCCCGAACGGCCAGAGCGCGTAGTTCGCGATCCGGAACGACGCGATGCCCCACGGGATCGTGATGATCAGGATGCAGCAGATGATGCCGGCGACCGCGTAGCCGACGGCCATCCAGAAACCGGCGAGCACCAGCCAGATCACGTTCAGGATGAGGCGCATGCCTCCATCTAAGCTCAACCCATGACGTGGGGTGTGATCGCTACAGGTGGAATCGCGCATGCCGTGACCGCCGACATGCTGAAGGCGGGCGCCAAGGTGCTCGCGGTGTCCTCGCGTGACATCACGAAGGCCCGGAAGTTCGCCGAGAAGTTCGGCATCGAGCGCGCGTACGGCGACTACCGCGACCTGCTCGCCGATCCCGACGTCGACATCGTCTACGTCGCCACGCCGCACGGCCAGCACCACGAGGTCGTGCTCGCCGCGCTTGACGCCGGCAAGCACGTGCTGTGCGAGAAGGCCTTCGCGCTCACGGTCGCGGACGCCGAGGAGATGATCGAACGGGCACGTTCCAGGAACCTCTTCCTGATGGAAGCCATGTGGACGCGGTTCAACCCGTTGGTCCAGAAGGTCGAGCAGGCCGTGCGGGACGGTGAGATCGGCGAGGTCCGGATGATCCGCGCCGACTTCGGCTTCCGGCACGCCTTCAGCGACGGCGATCGCCTGTGGGCCAAGGAGGCCGGTGGTGGCGCGATGCTCGACCTCGGTGTCTACCCGGTCGCGCTCGCCCATCAACTTCTGGGCGTGCCAACGCACATCCACGCGCACGGCAGCCTCGCACCGACCGAAGTGGACGCTGACGCCGGCATCTTCCTGGCCTACGACAACGGTGCCCACGCGTTGCTCAGCTGCTCGCTCGTCGCCAACACCGGAGCCCGCGCGGAGATCGTCGGCACCCTGGGTCGCATCGAGCTCGTCGACCCGATGTTCAACCCGACCGCCGTCGTGATCAACGGCGTCGAGCACGCGATCGAGGACGAGGGCTACCAGCACCAGATCCGCGCGGTCGAGGAGTGCGTCGCCGCGGCACTCACGGAAAGCCCGCGGATCACCTGGCAGAACACCGTGGAGGTCATGCGCACGCTCGAAGAGGCGCTGCGCCAGCTCGGTGTCAGCTACGCCAGCGTCAAGTAGATCAGCACCACGTTCAGCACGACGACCGCGAAGGCCACCACCCACGCGGCGAACGTGACGGAGCGCCGGTTCGTGAACGAGCCCATCACGGACCGGCGCGCGGTCAGCCAGACCAGCGGCACCAGCGCGAACGGGATGCCGAACGACAGCACGACCTGCGACAGCACCAAAGCGAGCGTCGGGTCGACTCCGAGCGCCAGGATCGCCAAGGCGGGCACCAGCGTGATCAAACGCCTTGCCGGCAACGGAATCCGCACGCGCAGCAGTCCGTCCATCACCACCGCACCGGCGTAGCAGCCGACGGCCGTGGACGCGAAACCCGACGCCAGCAAGCCCAGTGCGAACAGCAGCGCGATCCCGCCGCCCAGGGTGCTGCCGACCGCGGCGTGCGCTCCTTCGAGCGTGTCCACGCCGGCCTTCCCCTGCAACGCGGAAGCGGCGAGCAGCAGCATGGCCATGTTGACCGCGCCGGCCAGCACCATCGCGAGCACGACGTCGACCTTCGTCGCGCCGAGCACCGACGGGTTCCTGCCGTGCCGATCGCGCGCCAGGGCCGAATGCAGGTACACGGCGTGCGGCATGACGGTCGCCCCGAGCATGCCCGCCGCGAGCAGCACGCTGTCCGCGCCGTCGAACCGCGGCACCAGACCCGACACGGCGCCGGAAACCGACGGCGGCGACACGAAGAGCCCGGCCATGAACCCGACCGCGATGACGACGAGCATCGTCGTGATCACACGCTCGAACGGCCGCTGCCCGCGCTTGTCCTGCACCAGCAGGAGAATCGTCGACACCACACCTGTGATCACGCCACCGAGCAGCAGCGGCAGGTCGAAGAGCAGGTGGAGCGCGATCGCCCCGCCGAGCACCTCGGCCAGGTCGGTCGCCATCGCGACGACCTCGGCCTGGCCCCAGTACGCGAGCCGCACCGGGCGGGGCAGGTGGTCCCGCACCGCCTCGGGCAACGACTTCCCGGTGACCAGGCCGAGCTTCGCCGACAGGTACTGCACGAGCCCCGCCATGACGTTCGCGACGACCAGCACCCACACCAGCAGGTACCCGTGCGTCGCGCCCGCCGCGGTGTTGGTGGCCACGTTGCCCGGATCGACGTACGCGATCGCGGCGACGAACGCCGGACCGAGCAACGCCGCGCCCGCGCGCAGGCGCGCCGAGACAGCGACCACCGGACACCTCCCATTGTTGCAGGATTATTGCAACAAGGGACCGGCGGTCAGGCGGTCATGCGTCCATCGTCACTCTGGCGACCCTGACGACGGCGTCCATCGCGCCGTCCAGGTCGCCGCTCGGCATCAGCAGGTGGCTCAGCGCGAGCCGCACGGTCGTCTCCGCCGTGAACCGCACGTGCCGGCCGGGGAAGTGCCTGCTGAGGTGCTGTTCGACGACCTCGGTCGCGTGGAACAGGATGGGATGGCCGCGGATCGTGATGAACGGCAGCAGGTCCTCGGCGTTCTGCCCGGTCAGCACGGCCGAGACCAGCCGGTCCTTCTCGGTCTGCTCGAAGGTGAAGCGGAACGCCGACCGCATCGCCTCCCACGGGTCGGGGTCCTCCTGGAGCCGGGACGCGATCCCGGTCAGGTACTCCTCCGTCTTGTGGACCGCAACGGCCTGGACGAGCCCCTCCTTGTTGCCGAACTCGTTGTAGACGGTCTGTCTGCTCACGCCGGCGCGGCCGGCGACCTCGATCATGCGCAGGCCGTGGAAGCCTCGGGCCGCCAACAGGTCGGCGGCCGAGTCCAGCAAGAGCTCGGTGATGTCGCTCACCACTTCACCTTTACACAGTTATGGTTTTTGTAAAGACGTAGAGTGAGGTTCTGTGCCGTTCACCGTGGGTTTCGACCTGGACATGACCCTCATCGACCCGCGACCGGGAATGGCCGCCGTGATGAACGAGGTGGGCGCCCGCACCGGGTACGCCCTCGACGGCGAGAAGTTCGCGTCGAACCTCGGCCCGCCCCTCGACATGATCTACCGCGAGATGGGCGTGCCCGAGGAAGAGGTCCCGGACATGGTCTCGCTCTTCCGCGAGCTGTACCCGGAGGTCGTGATCCCGTCGACCGTCGCGCTGCCCGGAGCGGCGATGGCCCTGCAGTGCGTGCGGGAACTGGGCGGCAGCACCATGGTCGTCACCGGCAAGTACCGCAAGAACGCCGCGCTGCACCTCGAGGCGATGGGCTGGGAGGTCGACCACCTCTACGGCGAGCTGTGGGCGACGGGCAAGTCCGAGTCGCTCAAGCTGCACGGCGCCGCCGTCTACGTGGGTGACCACATCGGCGACATGCGCGGAGCCGCGGCAGCCGGGGCACTCGGCGTCGGCGTCGTCACGGGGCCGTGCTCGCGTGCGGAGCTCGCGGAGGCGGGCGCCGCGGTCGTGCTGGAGGACCTGCGCGAGTTCCCGGAGTGGCTCAGGACTTCTTCTGGCGTGCTTTCCTGATCACCGCGATGATCCCGAGGCCCAGCCCGATCGCCGGCAGGTAGGTGGCCGCGACGTTCAGCGCCACGGGCAGGTCGCTGTGGCCGGCGAGGAACAGCGCGAAGACCACGATGATCGCCAGTACGCCCACGGCGAACAGGCCGATGGCCAGCGGCATCAACTTCGGAGCGGTCATAAGAGCAGGATAGTGCGCTAACGGAGGTGCCTTCCCCGAGGTCTTCTGGCTACTCTGGTGGGACGCGTCCTGGGTACGCCCCTGGGCGCGTTCGTTGTGCAGATGCAAGGGAATGGTGAGCGCGGTGCCGACCGGCAAGGTCAAGTGGTACGACACGGAGAAGGGCTTCGGATTCGTCACCCAGGACGGTGGCGAGGACGTCTACGTCCGCAAGTCCGCCCTGCCCCCTGGTGTCGAAGGCCTCAAAGCCGGGCAGCGCATCGAGTTCGGCATGGCCGAGGGCCGGCGCGGCCCGCAGGCGCTGTCCGTGCGCCTGGTCGACCCCGCGCCGTCCGTCGCGGAGGCCCGCCGCCGTCCCGCGGAGGAGATGCACGGCCTGATCGACGACATGATCAAGCTGCTCGAGAACAAGGTGCAGCCTGACCTGCGTCGCGGCCGCTACCCGTCCGACAAGAAGAACATGAAGCTCATCGCCGAGGTCGTCCGGGCGGTGGCGCGGGACCTCGATCCGTAAAAGGATCAGCGTCATGTCTGACGCTGACAGGATCGTCGAGTTCGTCTACGAGGTCGGCCAGCTCAAACGCCTGCCCAGAGCGGGGTGGCTCTTCGCCGGGGTGCAGAACCCCGAGTCGGTGGCCGCCCACTCGTTCCGGGTGGGCGTTCTGGCGTACGCGATCGCCGTCCAGGAGGGCGCGAACCCCGACAGGGCGGCGACTCTGGGCCTCTTCCACGACGTGCCCGAGGCACGCATCGGCGACATCCCGTACGTCGGCAAGCTCTACCTCGACGTGAAGATGCCGCCGGAAGCCGTGGCGCGGGACCAGGTCCAGCACCTGCCCGCGCCGCTGGCCGCCCACATCGAGGCACTCGTCGCCGAGCACGAGTCCGCCAAGGGCTTCGACCACACGCCGGAGGCGCGCTGCTCGCGTGACGCGGACAAACTGGAACTGTTGTTGCAGGCCAGGGAGTACCAGGCCGCCGGCGTCTCCAAGATGGAGCGCTTCATCCAGACCATGCAGGCGTCGGTGGTCACCGGCACCGGCAAGGCCCTGATGGAGTCCGCCCTGCGGATCGCGCCCAGCGAGTGGTGGGAAGCGTTCGGCAGGCGGTGATCAGCGGGTGACGTCGACGACCCACGAACCGCGCATGAGCGGCTGGCCGGTCTCCAGCACCGCGCCGGCCGCCTCGTGCACCTCGATGCGCAGCAGCTGGTCGGAGTCGTCCGGCACGGCCAGCGTGTACGTGTAGTCGTCGCCCTTGCCGAGCAACGGCGAGGTGCATCCCTCCTGCACGCGAGCGGCGTTCTCGTACACGCACACGACCTCCCAGAGGCCGCTCGCGAGCTGGCCGTCCACGGAGATCTGCACGACCTTGCCCGCCGGCACCTTCAACGTGCCGGGCGCGTTCTTCTCGGCGCAGTTGGCACCTTCGACGTCGCAGTAGATCGTCGGCTCGATGCGGATGGTCTTGCCGTTCGCGTAGAACGTGACCTCGGGGTCGTGCTGCTGCAACGAGCACCCGGACAGCACGAGAACACTGGCAGCCATTACAGAAGCAAGTCGACGCACGTCAGGCAGCCTACGGGGTCACCGGCGAGGGCCTGCGGACCAGCCTGTGCAACGACGTGCCGTTGCGGTACATCCAGGTCTGCGCAAGGCCCAGCGCGAGCAGCACGGCGAGCACCAGGAAGCCGATCCAGAACTTCGCGGGCAGCAGCACGCCGAGCGCGCCACCGAAGACCCAGGCGAGCTGCAGGATCGTCTCCGAGCGGCCGAACGCGGACGCGCGCGACTCCTCCGGCAGGTCGTCCTGGATCACCGCGTCGAGGCTGATCTTGGCCAGCGACGACGCCGTGGCGCCCAGCAGGCCGACGATCGCGGCGGTGACCAGGCCCGGCAGCGCGGCGGCGACGATGGTGGCGGCCAGTGCGGTGGCGACGCAGGCGATGACCACCTCGTCCGGCTTGCCGAAGTGCTGGCGCGCGCCGATCGCGTTGCCGAGGAAGCTGCCGACGCCTGCCGCACCGGCGATCACGCCGAGCAGGAGCAGCTGCTGGACCGCGTCGCCCTCGGTCTGCTCGCGGACCACGAACGCCGCGAACAGCGTCAGGAACCCCGTCAGCATGCGGATGGAACCGTTGCCCCACAACGAGACCGCGACGTGCCGGGAGATGGGTTGCCTGGCGGGCTTGGCCGTCAGCGTCGCCGGGACCTCGCCCTCGGTCACCTCGACCCACGACGGGATCTTCATGCACCGCCACGCGTTGACGAGGCACAGCGCGGCGGTGAACCACAGCGCTCCCGGTGAGCCGAACAGGTTCGCGAAACCTGCGGCGAGCGCGCCGAACACCCCGCCCGCCGCGAGTCCGAAGATCGTCATGCGGGCGTTGGTCTTGGACAGCGTGATCTCCGGCGGCAGCACGCGCGGGGTGATCGCGGACTTGAGCACGGTGAACGACTTGGACAGGACCATGCTGCCCAGCGCCGCCGGGTACAGCAGCCAGTTGTCGAAGTTCAGCGCCATCACGACGGCCAGCCCGACGCGCAGCACGCAGGACGCCGCCAGGGCGAGCCTGCGGCCGCGCTGGATCCTGTCGAGCAACGGGCCGATCACCGGCGCGATCAACGCGAACGGCGCGACCGTGATCAGCAGGTAGAGCGCGACCTTGGTCTTGGACTCCGCGGTAGCCGCGCTGAAGAACAACGTGTTCGCCAGCGCGACGGCCATCGCGGCGTCGGCGGCGTAGTTCATCATCACCGCGTAGGTGACCGACGTCATGCCGGACTTCCCGGCACCGTCCGCGCGGGCCGCGCGCCGGAACGTCGCGACCGCCTGCTGTGAGAGCTGCTTGCTGCGGAACCACGCGACGCGCGTGACCGTGAGCTTGCGCGGCGGCTTGGGCGTCGGCGTCGTCCGCTGGTCCTGGTTGGGCAGCGGACGGGTGTTCTGGGGACGCCGCGGTGGGGCCTGGAAACCGTGCTCGGACGGTGTTCCGCGACGCTGCCGCGGCTGGTACTCGTCGTCCTGCCACGGGTAGCGCTTCGGAGTCGGTCCGTCACTCCGTCCGCGGTCGCCGGTCACACCGTCAATCCTGCCCCATCCCGTTGAACCTCACTCGGAAGATGGTCGGCCAGTTCTTGCCTGTGACCAGGAACTCGTTGGTCCCGGGGACGTGCGCGATGCCGTTGAGGACGTCCACGTCGCCGGCGGGCTTGAGCGACGAGAGGTCGTAGGTGTCGGTGACCTGCCCGGTGGCCGGGTCGATGCGGACGATCTCGTCTGTCTTCCACACGTTCGACCAGACCTTGCCGCCGACGCACTCCAGCTCGTTCAGCTGGGTCAGCGGCGTGCCGCCGCGGGTGACCTGCACGCTGCCGGTCTCCTGGAACGACCTGGGGTCGCGGAAGGTCAGCTTGGCGGTGCCGTCGCTCATCACGAGCCGCCCGCCGTCGTCGCAGATGCCCCAGCCCTCGCCCTGGTACTCGACGCGGCGGAGCTCGTTCAGCGTCTTCCGGTCGCGTTCGATCGCGATGCCGTTCTGCCACGTGATCTGCCAGATGGTGTCGCCGACGACCGTGATGCCCTCGCCGAAGAAGTCCGGCGGCAGGTCGACCTTCTTCTGGACGTCGCCGCTCGACGGATCGAGCGCACGCATCGTCGACTGGCCCTCCAGGCCGGTGCCCTCGTAGAGGACGCCGTCGACGAGTTCCAACCCCTGGGTGAACGCCGTTGCGTCGTGCGGAATCTTCTGCAGGACTTCTACCTGCGGTTTTGCTTCTTGTGGCGTCGAACAGGCGGCCAAGACCGCGACGACGACCAGCCAGACGGGTGAGCGCACCCAACGGAGGGTGGCACGAGTTTTCGTCCCGGCGAAGTCCTGCGGCACAATTCATGACGTGACCGCGACTGAGATGCTCCTCGACGCCGTTGATCTCGCCCGCGCCGCCGCAGAAGAAGAGGCGGGTGCGGAGAGCGTCGGCGCTCATGTCGGGGTGCACGGAGAGGACGAGTACTCCGTCACGCACCTCTTCGAAGCCGAGCACGCCGGCTACCGCGGCTGGAGCTGGGCGGTGACCGTCGCCTACGCCGGCGAGGGTTCCCCCGTCTCGATCAGCGAGGTCGTGCTGCTGCCGGGCCAGGACGCCCTGGTCGCCCCCGAGTGGGTGCCGTGGAGCGAACGCGTCCGCGCCGGCGACCTGGGAGTCGGCGACCTCATGCCGCCCCGGGAGAACGACCCGCGCCTGGTCGAGGCCTACGTTCAGTCCGACGACCCCGCGATCGAGGAGGTGGCGCTGGAGATCGGCCTCGGCCGCACCCGCGTCCTGTCCCGCGAGGGCCGCCTGGAGACTGCCGACCGCTGGGCGTCCTCGGACTTCGGCCCGCGTTCCGACATGGCCCGCAGCGCCCCCGCGCACTGCGGCACCTGCGGCTTCTACACCCGCGTGGCCGGTGCGTTCGGCGCGGCGTTCGGCGTCTGCGCGAACGAGATCGCGCCCGCGGACGGCCACGTCGTGCACGTCGAGTACGGCTGCGGCGCGCACTCCCAGGTCGAGGTCGACATCAGCCCGATGGTGCCGGTGGCCGACCTCGTCTACGACGACGCCCAGCTGGACGTTCTGGAAGATTCGGAGTGACCGATCCGTTCGGCACCGAGGCCCTGCGCACCTCGGTCCTCGCCGCATGGCGTGGTTCGCCCACCCGTTTCCGTGAAGACGCGAACGCCGAAGAAGACCTCCGCCTCGGTGGCTACCGGGACCGGCTGCTCGTCGAACTGGCCCAGAACGCGGCCGACGCGGCCGGTTCCACGCCGGGTGTGTTGCGGATCACTCTGGTCGACGGTGAGCTGCGTGCCGCCAACACCGGTGCCCCGCTGACTTCTGCCGGTGTCGCCGCTCTGGCTTCTCTGCGGGCTTCCTCGAAGGAGTCCGGCGTCGGCCAGTTCGGTGTCGGCTTCGCGGCCGTGCTGACCGTGTCGGACGCCCCGCGCGTGATCTCCACGTCGGGTGGCGTGGAGTTCTCCCTGGCGCGGACTCAGGCCGAGGTGCCGGAGCTCGCGTCCGAGCGTGGCGGCGACGTGCCGGTGTTGCGCCTGGTCTGGCCGGTCGTCGAGGAGGTGCCTGACGGGTTCACGACCGAGGTCCGGCTGCCGTTGAAGGTCGACCTGTCGCTGGACGACCTCGCTGCCGAGGTCCCGGACCTGCTGCTCGCCCTGCCGGGGCTGCAGCGGATCGAGATCGGTTCCCAGTCGTGGGAACGCTCGGTCTCCGACGACGGCGTGGTCACCGTCGGCCCGGCGCGCTGGCTGGTCGAGCGCACTGTCGGCGAGCTGCCTTCCGAGCTCGTCCAGGGCGTCGAGCACCGTCCTCAGTGGACCGTGTCGTGGGCGTACCCGCTGGATGCCGCGCTGGGTGAGGACGTGCTGCACGCGCCGACCCCGACCGACGAGCGGTTGTCCTTGCCCGCTCGGTTGATCGCGACTCTGCCGGTCGAGCCGTCGCGTCGCCGGATCCTGCCGGGTCCCGCCGCGTGGTCGGTGCTGGACGCCGCCGCTGCCGCCTACCCGGCTCTCGTCGCTCGCGTTCCCGCCATCGAGCGGACCGCGCTCGTGCCGCTGCCGGGCTTCCCGCTGTCCGAAGTGGACGATCGGCTGCGGGCCGGCGTGCTGCGCTCGTTGCGTGCGTCCGCCTGGCTGCCGCTGGCTTCCGGCGAGTGGATCGAACCTTCGCGCGCTCGCGTTCTGGACGTCGGCTCCGAGGAGCTCGTCGACCTGGTAGAGGACGCGCTGCCCGGGTTGCTGGACGCCGAGCTGTCCGCTCCGGTGCACGCGGCTGCCCTGGCGGCGCTGGAAGTTCCGCGGGTGACCACCTCCGAGGTGGTCGCGGCTCTGGCCGGTGTCTCCGGTGATCCTGGCTGGTGGCGTGACGTTTATGCCGCCTTCTCGCCGCTGGCTGAGGTGGATCCGGACGTTCGTGAGGCTTTGGCGGCTCTGCCGGTGCCGTTGGCCGATGGGCGTGTGGTCACTGGGCCGCGTACGACGCTGATCGCCGATGAGCCGTTGCCCGGCTTGAGGGTTGTACACCCGGACGCTGTGCACCCGTTGCTGGTGCGGCTGGGAGCCGTTGAGGCCGGCGCTGCCGAGTTGCTTGCCGATCCGTCGTTGCGTGAGAACGTGGCTCGGTCGTTGGAGGACGCCGAGGCCGGGCTGGACGGGCTGGACCTGGTCGAGACCGTGCTGCGGCTGGTGGATCTCGCCGGGGTGCGGGCGGGCGAGGAGCCCTGGCTGGGTGCGCTGGCTCTGCCGGACGCCGACGGCGAGTGGCATCGGGCCGACGAGTTGCTTCTGCCTGATTCGCCGTTGGTGGGCGTGGTCGAGGCTGATGCTTTTCCGTTGCTGTCCAAGGAGATCGTCGAGACTTACCCGCGTGCCGCGCTGGTCGCGGTCGGGGTTGTCGACGGGTTCTCGCTGGTGGTCGACGACGAGCCGTCCGGGCCGGATCACGACCTCGCCGACGAGTCCGGTTGGTGGTCGTCCGCGCTCGATGAGCCCCGTCGGGTGGTCGGGGTTCGGGATCTGGATCTTGTTGCCGACTGGCCTGCGGCGTTGCGGTTGCTGGCTGCTGATCCGGTGACTTGGCGTGCGGTTACCGAGCCTGATGGGTACACGGGCTGGTGGATTGCTCGCTACGCGTCGCTGGGTGGTGCGGCGCCTCGCTCGTACCGGCTGGCCGGTGCCTCGTTGCTGGACGGGCTTTTCGACGTTGTGCCGGATCTTGGGTTGCCTGAGCATGTGCTGCGGGCGGCTGGGGTTCGGGCCTCGTTGGAGATCTTGGACGATGAGGATGCCGAGTTCGTGCTGGAGCGGCTCGGGGATGCTTCGCGTGTGATCGCCGACGCCGTGGTGCTGCGGGCGTATGCGGGGTTGCCTGAGGGGGATTTCTCGCCGCCTGAGCGGGTTCGGGTGCTGTCCGGGGCGGTCGTTGCCGCTGAGGACGTTGTGGTTCTGGATCATCCCTGGTTGCTGGGGGTTGTTCCGGCTTCTCGGGTGTTGCTCGCTGACGGGTCTGAGGAGCTCGCCGATCTGTTGGATCTGGCGTTGGCTTCGGAGGAGTTCGAGGGGTCTCCGGACCACGTCGGTGAGGTTGTCGAGTGGCGTGATCTCGGGGCTGTGCGGATGGCCTGTGAGTTGCTTGAGGTTGCGCTGCCCGATGGTGTGGTTGTTGTGCATGACGAGCTTTTGGTTGATGGGGCTCGGGTTGAGTGGTGGATGGTTGATGGGGTTGCCCATGCCGCTGACACGCCTGAAGGGCTTGGGCGGGCGTTGGCTTGGGTTTCTGGGCGGTGGGGGGATCGGCACACGTTCGTTGCGCTGATCACTGATCCTTCTGCGGCTACTTTGCTTGGCTGATCTCGCGGCTGTTGTGGGTGGTCGGCTTTGCCTGCCGCGCCTGTTGTGGGTGCTCGTCTTGCGGGCGGCTGGCTTGGGTTGCGTGCTTCCCCTGGGGGGCGCTGCCCCCAGACCCCCGGCAATCTGATCAGGGGGTCCACGCCGTGCGTGGGTAGATGGCACGCCTGTTGCGTTGGGCGGCCGGCGGTTGCTTAGAGGGTTGCGCCCTTGCCTTCTGGTAAGGACGGCTCGCCTTCGGCTTCGCGGTTAGTTGTGTGGGTTTTTCTTCTCAGTCTTGGTTTGGCTATGTCTCCTCGTTTTACGAGGATGATCCACGCTGTGATCGTCACCAGGGTTGATACTGCTCCGCCGATGATGATCGGGGCTCTGCCGTTGATCTCGCCCAGCCACCCCATCAGCGGGCCGCCCACCGGGTTCCCGCCCAGGAAGACCAGCATGTAGATGCCCATCACGCGGCCGCGCATCTCTGGTTCCACCGCTAGCTGGATGGTGGCGTTTGCCGTCGTGTTGAACGTCATCATCGCTACGCCCACCGGGATCATCATCAAGCCCGTCAGGAGCATCGTGGGCATCATGCCCGAGATGATCTCCAGGATGCCGAAGATGACTCCTGAGCCGATGAACACGGTCATCTTTGGCGTTTTTCGTTTGGCTGCCAGGGCTGCGCCCGCGAGCGTGCCTACGGCTATGAGGGTGGAGAGCAGGCCGTAGGCGTCTGCGTCGCCTCCGAAGACGTTGCGGGCCATGATCGCCAGCGTCATGTAGAAGTTCATGCCGAAGGTGGCGATGAAGAAGACGAGGAGCATGACCGTCATGAGGTCTGGGCGGCTCTTCACGTAGCGGAGGCCTGAGAGGAGCTGGCCCTTTTCTCGTGGGAGAGGGTCGGAGCGCAGCAGCTGGGTTGTTCGCATGAGCCAGATGCCGCCCACTACGCCGACGAAGCTGATCGCGTTCGCCAGGAAGACCCAGCCCGTGCCTATCGCGACGATCGTCACGCCTGCGATGGCCGGGCCGATGATGCGGGCCAGGTTGAACATCATCGAGTTGATCGCCACGGCGTTGGTCAGCTGGTCGCGGCCGACCATTTCGACCACGAACGACTGGCGTACTGGGGTTTCTACCGCCGAGAAGGCGCCTAGCAGCAGGCAGAGCAGGTAGACGTGCCAGAGTTCGACCACGCCGGTCACGTCGAGGATGCCCAGGGCCAGGGCGCAGATGCCCAGTGCTGATTCCAGCCAGAGCAGGAGTTTGCGCTTGTCCATGCGGTCGGCCAGGACGCCGCCCCACATGGAGAGCAGCAGGACCGGGAGGAACTGGAGCGAGGCGGCTATGCCGAGGGCCATGGGGGAGCCGTTCGACAGTTCCAGGACCAGCCAGTCCTGGGCCACTCGCTGCATCCAGACGCCGACCAGCGAGATGATCTGGCCGGAGGCGTAGAGGCGATAGTTGTATATGCCTAACGAACCGAACATTCCGGTACGACGAGGTGGCGAACTGTCTGCTCCACCACCCGCGTAACCCGACACGTTCTTACCGACCCGCCATCCTGTCGATGATTTCGGCGGCTTGTGCGAGCAGTTCCCGTTCCTCGGGGTCCAGCTCGGCCAGCCGCTTGTCCAGCCACGCTTCGCGGGCCGTGATCTCGTCCTGCAGGTACGACAAGCCTTCGCCCGTGAGCTCGACGATGGCTTGACGGCCGTCGGTGGGGTGCGGGCTTCTGGTCGCGAAGCCGAACTCCTCCAGGGCGGCGATCACGCGCGTCATCGACGGCGGCTGCACGCCTTCCTTCGCCGCGAGTTCTCCAGGTGTCAGCGGTCCGCACTTGTGCAGTGTGGACAGGGCGGACACCTGGGTCAGCGACACCGACGAGTTGGTGCGCTGTGCTCGCAGGCGGCGGTTCAGGCGCACGACGGCAAGCCTCAGCCTGCTCGCCAGTCCGTGCTGATCGATCGCCACGTAGTTAGCATACCTCACGAAATAGTTTCCTGCCGAAAGGTCAGGTCAGCAGGGCCTGGATCGGTCCCAGCGAGAAGTAGACGACGAAAGCGCCCGCCACGATCCACATCAGCGGGTGAATTCCGCGCGCCTTGCCCGTCATGGCCTTGAGCAGCACGTAGCTGACGAAGCCCGCGCCGATGCCGTTCGCGATCGAGTAGGTGAACGGCATGACCACGATCGTGAGGAACGCGGGGAGCGCGATGGTGAAGTCGCTGAAGTCGATTTCGCGGATCTGCATCATCATCAGCGCGCCGACGATGACCAGTGCGGGAGCGGCCGCCTCGATCGGCACGACCTCGTAGAGCGGTGTGAAGAACATCGCCAGGAGGAACAGGACGCCGGTCACGACGTTCGCGAGGCCCGTCCTGGCACCCTCCGCGATGCCGGACGCCGACTCGATGTAGACGGTGTTCGACGAGCTGGACGCGGCACCGCCGGCGACGGCGCCGAGGCCGTCGACGAACAGGGCCTTGCTGACGTTGGGCAGCTGGCCGTCCTTGTCGATCAGGCCGCCTTCCTTGCCCAGGCCGGTCATCGTGCCGACGGTGTCGAAGAAGTCGGTCAGGACGAGGGTGAACACGATCAGCGCGGCGGCCAGTGCCGGGATCCTGGTCCAGGCGCCGAACGACACGTCGCCGAGCAGGCTGAGGTCCGGAACTCCGAAGACCTGGTCGGGCAGGGCGGGGTAGCCGAGGTTCCAGCCCTTGGCGTTCACGCCGGCGGACGGGCCCGCCTTGACGATCGCCTCGAGGACGATCGCGAAGATGGCCGTCGCGACGATGCCGATGAGGATCGCGCCCTTGATCCTGCGTGCGAACAGCACGCCCGTGAGGACCAGGCCCACGACGAAGACGAGGGTCGGCCAGCTCGCGATCGACCCGTTGATGCCGAGGCCGACCGGAACCGTGGTGCCGGCGGCGTCCGGGAGCCGGCGGACGAAGCCGGCGTCGACCAGGCCGATGAAGGTGATGAACAGGCCGATGCCGACCGCGATCGCGGCTTTGAGCTCGTTCGGCACGGCGTTGAACACCGCGGTCCGCACGCCCGTGACGACCAGCAGCAGGACGACGAGGCCGTTGACGAGGATGAGGCCCATCGCCTCGGGCCAGGTCACCTTCGCGGCGACGGAGACCGCCACGAAGGAGTTGATGCCCAGACCCGTGGCCAGCGCGAACGGGTAGTTGGCGATCAGTCCGAAGAGGATCGTCATCACACCGGCGACCAGCGCCGTCACCGCGGCCACCTGGCCGACCGGCAGGATGTTGCCGAGCACGTCGGGGTGCGCTCCGGGACCGGTCGGCGCGAAGCTGCCGATGATCAGCGGGTTCAGCACGACGATGTACGCCATCGTGAAGAAGGTCACGACACCGCCGCGCACCTCGCGCGCCACGGTCGACCCGCGCTCGGAAATCTTGAAGAACCCGTCCAGCATCTGCTCTCCTTACGATGTGTCCGAACGCGACTCCGCCCCACACCCGCCTTCGTTGCCGCACAGGCTGGCAGATCCCGTGCCGGTGGTGCTGGGTGGTACCGCGCTGTGGTTCCTCGGGTTTTTCGTGGTCCTGCTCGTTGATCGTTCGAACAGCACTCTCATCTGGACGACCCTGTCCGGAAGCTTGCTCGGGATCATCGGGTACGGAGTGTTCTACTGGCAACGCCGGGCCGCGAGGCGAGGGTCACGCGGGGCCCAGCAGGGCCTGGACGACGTGTAGCCGCGCGTGGTCCTGGTCGCCGACTGGGTTCGGCTGCTGATCGTCTGCGTCCTCTTCGCAGCCGCCGCCGGTGCCGTCGTGCGCTTCACCGGCCTCACCGCGGTGCGCCCGTTCTTCACGGCGTCCGCCCGTGCGGTGCTCCAGCTCGCGGCCGTGTCGGCCGTGATCACGTTCGTCCTGACCCACCTCGGGCTCACGTGGGCGTTCCTCGTCGTGATGGCCGCCGTGGCCACCGCCACCTCGGCCCGCCGCACCGAGACCGGGCGCAAGGGCGTCTGGGTGGCGCTCGCGATCCTGGTGGGCACCGTTCCGGCGCTCGGTCTGCTGCTCGCCATCGGCCTGCTCCCGGTCAGGGGCATCGCGCTGATCCCGGTGGGCGGCATTCTGATCGGCGGCGCGATGACCGCCACCACGCTGTCGGCGCGCAGGGCCCTCGACACGTTCAGGGATCGCCACGGCGAGTACGAGGCGGCCCGCGCGCTGGGCTTCGGTGAACGCGCCGCGGTCTGCCTGATCGTCCGGCAGCCGGCCGCGGAGGCGTTGATCCCGGCTCTCGACCAGACCAGAACGGTCGGGCTGGTCACCCTTCCGGGTGCTTTTGTCGGGATGCTGCTGGGCGGTGCGCCGGTCTGGCAGGCCGGCGCTCTCCAGATCGTGGTGCTCCTGGCCCTGCTGGCCGTCGAAGCCGCCGCCGTGGCGACCGTGGTCGAACTGGTCTCGCGGGGTCTGATCAGGAGGACTTCCCAAGACGGCCAAGTTAGGCTAACCTAAGTCTCGTCGCTTCGTGGTGGGAGCGGCAGTCAGTTCGGGAACGGACGAGGCCCCCCTCTGGGCAGAGGGGGGCCTCGTCGTGTCCGGCAGCAGGGGCTTGTCGGAGCATCCACTGCCGAAGCTTCAGGGAGTCAGAGCCGCAGGCCGTTCTGGCCGGCACGCGCCGCCTCGAAGCGGGCGCTGACGTCGTCCCAGTTGACGACGTTCCACAGCGCCGAGATGTAGTCGGCCTTCAGGTTGCGGTACTGCAGGTAGTACGCGTGCTCCCAGATGTCGAACGCGAGCAGCGGCGTCGTCGCGATCGACAGGTTCGAGTGGTGGTCCTTGAGCTGCAGCGTGACCAGCTTCTGACCGATCGGCTCCCACGCGAGGATGCCCCAGCCGGAGCCCTGGATCGATGACGCGGCGGCGTTGAGCTGGCCGCGGAACTTGTCGAACGAGCCGAAGTGCTCGTCGATCGCGGCCGCGAGCTCGCCGACCGGCTTGTCGCCGCCGTGGGGCGAGAGGTTCTTCCACCACACCTGGTGCAGCGCGTGGCCTGCCAGGTGGAACGCCAGCGTGGTCTCGAGGCCGACGATGGAGCCGAAGGACTCCTTGTCGCGGGCTTCCTCGATCTGCTCCAGCGTGTCGTTCGCGCCCTTCACGTAGGCCGCGTGGTGCTTGCCGTGGTGCAGCTCGTTGATCTCGCCGATGATCGCCGGCTCGAGGTCGCCGTAGTCGTAGTCGAGATCCGGCAGCACGTACTGGGCCATAACATCTCCCCAATTGCAATCCATTGGTACTTGCAACTTACTAGCAACAAGGTCGAGTAAACCAGTTGCGGGTGCCCGTACCTTCGAAGCGTGTCCGTGCTGACAGCCAGGAACATTTCGCTGTCGTTCGGTCCGAGGACCGTGATCTCGGAGGTTGATTTCGATGTTTCGCCTGGTGACCGCGTCGGCCTGATCGCGCCCAACGGCGTCGGCAAGTCCACGTTGCTCCGTCTGCTCTCCGGTGAGCTGGCCCCGGAATCCGGATCCGTCTCGCGCACCGGGACTGTCGCGCACCTGACGCAGGAGACCCTCCACATGGCTGGAGAGTCGTTGCGCGACCACCTCGCCCGCCGCACCGGCGTCGCGCAGGCCGAGCAGTGGTTGCAGCGGGAGGCCGAAGCACTCGCGGGCGGCGGCGGTGAGCGCTACTCCGACGCGTTCGACCACTGGACCGCCATCGGTGCCGGTGACTTCGGCGAACGCGCTGACGTCGTCTGCGAACGCCTCGGGCTGCGGGCCGACCTGCTCGACGGCCGGGAGCCGGACGAGTTGTCCGGCGGTCAGCAGGCACGGCTCAGGCTCGCGGCGGTCCTCCTCACGCGCGCCGACGTGTTGCTGCTCGACGAGCCGACGAACGACCTCGACGCTGCCGGGCTCGATCTGCTGGAGTCCCACGTTCGTGGCTACCAGGGCGCGATCGTGCTGGTGAGCCACGACCGGGAGTTCCTCGCACGCACCACGACCGCGATCGCCGAACTGGACGAGTTCTCGCACGAGCTCACCGTGTTCGGTGGCGGCTGGGACGCCTACGTCGAGGAGAAGGCGAACGCGGAACGCCGGGCGCACGAGGAGTACGAGGCGTACGAGTCCAAGCGCGACTCGCTGACGCAGCGCAGCCGGCAGGTGCGGGAGTGGTCGCGCAAGGGTGTGCGCCGGGCGACGGGTGCCAAGGCGCAGAACGACGAACCGGACCGCAACATCAGGGCCGCCCGCAAACGCGGCGCGGAGGGCCTGACCGCCAAAGCGTCCGTTGTGGACCGTCAGCTCGCGAGGATGGAGGAGGTCGAGGAACCGCGCGAGGCGTGGCAGCTCCGGCTGACCCTGCCGTCGGCGGGACGCGGTAGCTCGGTCGCGTTCACCTTGCGTCAGGCCGTGGTCAGTCGCGGCGACGTGACGCTCGGGCCGATCGACCTCACGATCGGCGCGGGCGAGCGGTGGCGGATCACCGGGCCCAACGGCTCCGGCAAGTCGACGTTGCTCGGCGCGCTGCTCGGCCGCGTCCCGCTCACGCGGGGAGACCGCTCGATCGGCCCCGGTGTCGTCGTCGGCGAGGTCGACCAGCTGCGGGCCGAGTTCGCGAGCGAGGAGACCGCGCTGCGGATCGTGGCCGACGCGACCGGGCTGCCGGACGTCGAGGTGCGCACGCTGCTCGCGAAGTTCCGGCTCGGTGCCGACGCCGTGCTGCGGCCGGCACGGGAGCTCTCACCGGGTGAACGCACCCGCGCCGGGCTGGCCCTGCTGCAGGCGCGCGGCACGACCTGTTTGGTCCTGGACGAACCTACGAACCACCTCGACCTGCCGGCCATCGAACAGCTGGAACAGGCGCTCGAAAGCTACGAGGGAACGTTGTTGCTGGTCACGCACGATCGGCGGCTCGCAGCGGCCGTGCGGGTGGATCACGAGATCAACGTCCGCGACCTTCTCACGTTTCCTCGTGTGAAGGGTGGAAGATAGGACACATGACCACCGAGGAGGACTGGCCGGTCGAACAGACCTGGTCGATGCGCAACACCCACTGGCACGCCTATGTGGAGCACACGTCACTCGACCACGCCTCTCCTCGGCAGGTTCGGCTGGAACGCACCCCAGAGGAAGTGCTGACGTCGCCGGCCGAGGTCGCCGCGTGGCTGGAGGTCAACCTCCGCAGCGCGACGAGGCCCGAGGAGACCGGCAAGAAACGGGTGAAGGACGAACGCGACTTCACCGACTCCAACCGCGTGCACGCCTCGCTGGCGTCACGCGGCGAGTCGATCTACACCGGGGTGAAGGGCGAGCTGACGCTGGCGGTCGAGGCCGTCACCCCGGACGAGTGCCGCATCTCCCATGACGGTGCGGACGTCGCACCGCTGAAGGCGGGCCGCCGCCGCTAGCGCTCCCGGACATCAAGGCCTGAGGCTGGACGGCACCGCTACATTCGATCCCCTGGGGGAGTTTCTCGTTGGGGGATTCGATGAAGCGGTTCCTGCCCGCTTCGGGCGCGCTGGTTCTCGTCGCGGCGGTCGTCGGAGCTGTTGTGTGGCAACGGCCTGAGGCTTCACCGGAGGCCATCGCCGCCGGTGACGTCGTGCTGCAGCACTCGGACGGCTCGCTGCTGTGGCGCTCCGGTCAGCCGCAGACACCGCTGGTCCAGCAGGTGCTGCGGGAACTCGGGACGATCGGGACGTCTCTCGACCAGCTCCGCGCCGCGGGCGGTGCGCTGGTGGTCACGACGATCGACTCGAAGGCGCAGGCCGGTGCGACGGAGGTGATCCGTCAGCTGGCGGCCGCACGCCCGGCGTCGATCACGGCGGTCGACCCGGCCAATGGCAGCGTGCGGGCGTACGTGCCGGGGCTGGACCCCGCCGTGGACTACGCCGGTGGCGTGGTCAGGGCGGCCGGTGACACGACGCGGCCTTTCGGATCGGTGGCGCTCATGCGAGCGGCCGGGGTGCCGGAGAGCGCGGAGGTCGAGGGCCGCAGGACGGAGCTGCTCGCCACCGGCGAGGCACTGCTGAGGCCGCTCGACGTCGCGACCGCCTACGCGACCTTCGCGGCTGAAGGCGTGCACCACGACACGCACTTCATCACCCACGTCACCGAGGCCGGCGGCAAGACGCTGTACCGGGCGGCGATCGCGTCCAGGCCAGCTCTGGGCCTGGATCCTGGGCGCAGCAAGGAGTTCGCAGCGCGGGTCACCGAGGAGCTGCGGGCCGATCCGTTGTGCGGCGACCACCGGGAGGCGGCGTGCCTGCCCGTCGAGGTGAAGGACGGGGACGTGGTCCGGCACGCCTGGATGATCGGGTACACCCCGCGGTTGGCGGTCGTCGTCTTCGTGGGCGCGGAGTCGAGCGTCGAGGTGCAGGGCAGGCCGGTCACGGCGACGGGCCTGCCCAACGACATCCTGCGGGCGTTCCAAAGCAAGCTGACGACGTGGTGAACCGGACTAGCCGACGTGCCACGTGTGCACGGGTTCGCCCGCGTGCATCAGCTCCATGTACCGCTTGAGCATGCCGGACAGCGCCGAGTCCCGCGACATGCCGCGTTCTTCCAGCAGCGCAACGGTTTCCCGCTGCCACGACGATCCCGTGCGCCGCGCGAGGCAACGCTGCTCGATCACGCCGAGGTAGCGCTCGCGGGCCTCGTCGGAGACACCGCAGTCGCGCAGGCCCTCGTGCGCCATCGGCAGGAGCCGGCGCAGCACGAGCTCGTCCGGCGGGATCCAGCCGATGCCCGGCCAGTACAGCTGGGCGTGCATGCCGTGCCTGGCGCCGGTGTAGAGGTTCTCCTCGGCAGCCTGGAACGACATCTGCGTCCACAGTGGACGTTCCTGCGAGGTGAGCGCGCGCTGTGCGCCGTAGAAGAAGGCGGCGTTGGCCATCGTGTCGAGCACCGTGGGGCCCGCGGGCAGGACCCGGTTCTCGACGCGCAGGTGCGGTACGCCGTCGACGACGTCGTAGACCGGGCGGTTCCAGCGCCAGATGGTGCCGTTGTGCAGCCGAAGCTCGGAAAGACGAGGCGCACCACCGGCTTCCAGGACCTCCAACGGGTCCTCGTCGTCGGTTTCGGGCAGCAGACTGGGGAAGTAGCGCACGTTCTCCTCGAACAGGTCGAAGATCGACGTGATCCACCGTTCACCGAACCACACGCGCGGACGGACGCCCTGGTTCTTCAGCTCGTCCGGACGGGTGTCTGTGGCCTGCTCGAACAGCGGGATGCGGGTCTCGTGCCAGAGCGCCTTGCCCAGCAGGAAGGCCGAGTTCGCGGCGATGGCGACCTGGACCCCGGCCAGGCACTGCGCGGCGTTCCAGTGCGCGGCGAAGTGCGTCGGTTCGACCTGCAGGTGCAGCTGCACCGAGGTGCACGCGGCCTCCGGCAGGATCGAGTCCGCGTAGCTGAGCAGCTTCTCCGGGCCCTTGCCCGGCATCGCCGGGCCCTCCATGTGCAGCACCATCTCCTCGCCGCGGGCCTTGAAGATGGTGTCGTTGAGCAGCGCGTACCGCGGTGCCTCGGAGAGCCACTTGCGGTCGAAGTGCCGCTCCCGCAACGTGGGCAGCAGGCCGATCATGGCGAGGTTGGCGCCCGCGTCGTTGGCCTTGGAGTCCGCGTTGTCGAGCGACTGCCGCAGTTCCTCTTCCAGGCCGAGCATCTCGTCCCCGGCGAGCTCTCGCGGGGGGACGTTGATCTCCAGGTTCTGCTGTCCCAGCTCCAGGGTGTAGGAGGGATCGTCGATCTTCTCGAGGACCTCCGAGTTCGCCATCGCCGGCCGCATCGCGTCGTCGACGAGGTTCAGCTCGATCTCGAGCCCCATCTGGCGACGGGGAAAGGAGAACGTGTCTTCGGCCAGCATCGTGGCCAGTGCGTCGAGACTCCGCTGCATCTTCTCCCGATAGTGCTGGCGGTCGTCTCTGGTGAAAGTGCGGCTGGACACTTCACTTCCCATGCCGCTACCCCTTCGCTCGGCGCCGGTGGGCGCGGGCCAGGCGGAACGCCAAAAGTGACACAGCGGAATCCCCCTTTACATCGCCCAAAACGGTGCTCTCTGTCACGTGGAGGTAACAACCAGCGATCATCCGCTGGTCGGGCGTGTGCGGTTCCGCCCTCCGGACTACCTGGCCTGTTCCACGCCAGGCCGGATGCGAAACTTCCGGCGTGGCTGACGTGATCGAGATCTACGACCCGGCTGATGCCCGGCTGGACGACTTCCGCGACCTGTCGACGGCCGATCGCAGGCCCGACCGGCCGGGAGGACGGGGTCTCGTCATCGCCGAGGGTGTCGTGGTGGTGGAACGTCTGCTGGCGTCGCCGTACCCGGTGCGCGGGCTGCTCGGGGTGCGGCGCAGGATCGAGGCGCTCAACCTTTCTGACCTGGACGTTCCCGCCTACGTGACGTCAGCAGAGGTTATGGCGTCGGTCGTCGGTTTCCACTTGAACCGGGGTGTACTCGCGGCCGCCGATCGCGCTCCCGCGGTGCCGTTCGACGAGCTGGTCTCGGGTGCCCAGCGCCTCGCCGTGCTCGAAGGCGTGGGCGACCACGAGAACCTCGGATCGATCTTCCGCAACGCCGCGGCACTGGGCGTGGACGGCGTCATCTTGGGCCCGGGCTGCAGCGATCCGCTGTACCGGCGCAGCGTGCGGGTCTCGATGGGGCACGTGCTGCGCGTGCCCTTCGCTACCACGGATCAGTGGCCCGCGGCGCTGAACCTGTTGCGGCAAAAGGGTTATACAGTTGCCGCGCTGACGCCCCGCCCGTCCGCCCTGCATCTTGCAGATGCGGGTTTGCGCGGCCGTCGCGTGGCGGTCCTGCTCGGCTCGGAGGGCCCGGGCCTCACCGACGAGGCCATCGACGCCGCCGACTTGGCCGTGCGCATCCCCATGTCGTCAGGCGTGGACTCGCTGAACGTGGCCACCGCGGGCGCGGTGGCGTTCTACGCCCTGCTTTAGAGCCTGTTCTCAGAGCAAGGTCAGGATCAGCGCGAGCCAGGCGACGAGCACCCCGGTCACGACGCCGTACGCGACCCAGCGCCACACCGGCACGCTGCGCCCCAGCCAGACACTCGGCGCCAGGCCACCGACCACCAGCACGTTCGCGACCAGTGCGAGCCACCGGCTGGTCTCACCCAGACCCAGCGACAGCGACACGACGGTCACCGTGACGATCGCGGCCGTGATGACGCTGACCGTGAGCCCCGTGCCCCACGGCGTCGGTTCCGGCTCGGCCTCGGTGATGACCGGAACCTCGGCCGGCGCCTCGGGTGCGTCGACGGTGAGCAGGTCGCCGCTGATCGGGTCGGTGTAGCTGACGGGGGAGTTCATGACCGCGGCGAGCCTGCCCGCGAGCTGCTTGCCTCTGCGTGCGACCAGCGCGCTGGCCACGCCGCCGGCCGGCGTCTCGGTGCGCACCACCGCGTCGGCGACCTTCGCCCACTCGTGCAGTGCCTCGGCGAGATCGGCACCGAGGGGCAGGCTGTGCGGGTCGACCTCGCGCTCACCGGAATCGTCTTCTCCGGCGAGCACGGCACGGCCGTCCCGGACTCGCAACTCCACAGAGCCCTCCTTGATCTGGCTTTCGGGCAGAACCTATCGGACGGGGAGGGTGGGGAGAACGGATGAGGGCTTTGGCGGTGCGGGTGGTGTGGGGCCGTGCTCGGCTCCGCCGTTGCCCTGCGCGGCAGGGTGCTGGGCTTCGCCATGTCTTGGCCGTGCGACTGCCGGGCCACGCGGGGAGTCGTGAGGTCGCGTTCGCGCCAGATCCCCATTGGCGCGAACGCGACCTTCAGGCCTACGCGAGCGAGTCGCGCCAGGCCGTGTGCAGGGCGGCGAACCGGCCCCGCTCACCGATCAGCTCCTCGGGGGAGCCGTCTTCCACCACAATGCCACCATCGAGCACCAGGACGCGGTCCGCGATCAGGACCGTCGACAGGCGGTGGGCGATGATGAACGCCGTCCGGTCCGCGAGCACTGTTTCCAGGGCGGCCTGCACGGCGCGTTCGGTGGGTACGTCCAAGGATGATGTTGCCTCATCCAGGACCAGTACCGCCGGATCTGCGAGGAACGCGCGGGCGAAGGCCACCATCTGACGCTGTCCGGCGGACAGGCGGCCGCCGCGTTTGCGGACGTCCGTGTCGTAGCCGTCCGGGAGGGCGGCGATGAACTCGTGTGCGCCCACCTCGGCCGCTGCGGCCTCGATCTCCGCCCGCGAAGCAGACGGGCGGCCCAGGGCGATGTTGTCCGCCACGGAGCCGGAGAACAGGAAGTTCTCCTGCGTCACCATCACCACGGCCCGGCGCAGGTCCGTGTCCGTCACCGAGCGCAGGTCCGTGCCGTCGAGCTGCACGGAACCCGCCGACGGGTCGTAGAAGCGGGCGACGAGCTTCGCCACCGTGGTCTTGCCGGCGCCGGTCGCGCCCACCAGGGCCACGGTCTGGCCCGCGGGCACGTCCAGCGAGAAGCGCGGCAGCACCTGCCGGGACGTGCCGGGGTACCGGAACTCCACGTCGGCGAACCGGACGGCGCCCCTGGCGTGTGGCATGGCCACCGGCGAGGACGGTTCCGGCACGGACGGCCGCTCCTCCAGGACGCCCGAGATCTTCTCCAGGGCGGCGGTGGCGGAGGAGTAGGAGTTCGCGAACATCGCCAGCTCGTCGAACGGGTCGTAGAAGCGGCGCAGGTACAGCATGAACGCGGCCAGCACGCCCAGTTCGATGGCGCCGTCCGCCACCCGGTAGGCGCCCCAGGCGAGGACGACGGCCAGCGACACGTTGCCGATCGCGCGGATCGTCGAGACGAACGTGGCCATCACGCCCAGCGCGTCGGTGTTCGCGTCGCGGAACTGGCCGTTGAAGCCCGCCATGATCTGCTCGTTGCGGGGCTGGCGCCGGAATGCCTGCACCGCGCGGATGCCGTTCATGGACTCCACGAACTGCACGATGATCTTGGCGATCGCGCCGCGCGTGCCCCGGTACGCCTCCATGGAACGCCGGCGGAACCAGCGCCACAGGAAGTACAGCGGCACGAAGCCGCCGATCACGACCGACGCCAGCGGGGCGTCGAGCCAGATCAGGATGACCGCGATGCCCACGACCGACAGCGCGGCGTTGAACAGGCTGTCCAGGCCCTCTTCCAGCAGGTCCTGCAACGCGTCGACGTCGCTGGTCAGCCGGGAGATGACCTTGCCGGACGTGTACGACTCGTGGAAGCCGACCGACAGGCCCTGCGAGTGCCGGAAGATCCGGCCGCGCAGGTCCAGCAGCAGGTCCTGGCCCACCCGGCCGGAGATCCGCAGGAACGCCCAGCGCAGGAACGTCATCAGCAGCGCGCAGACCCCGTAGCCCACGACGCACCAGATCAGGATCGCCGCATCACCGCCCACCGCCGAGGGGATGCCCCGGTCGATGGCGGCGGCGATCAGCAGCGGGCCGGCGAGCGCCGCCAGGTTGCCGCTGACGACCGCGGCGATCGCCAGCGACGTGCGGGCGATGTGCGGGCGCAGCAACGAACCCAGCAGGCGGCGCGAGCGGGCCTGCAGGCGCAGACCCGTCGAGTACGAGATCTCGTCGATCTCCTCAGCGGCGACGCCGCGCCACTCTTCTTCAGCCGCAACAGGTGCGACAACTTCACTCACGACGCCACCTCCTCTTCGACCAGTTCATCGTCCATGCTGGACAGAAGACGTTTGTATTCGTCGTTGGTGTCCAACAACTCCCGGTGCGAGCCGATCGCCTCGATCTTGCCGTCGACCAGCAACGCCACGCGGTCGGCCAGCTGCACGGTCGACGACCGGTGCGCCACGACCAACGCCGTCGTCTCGCTCAGCACGCGCCGCAGCGCGCCCTCCACCTCGGCCTCGGTGTGCACGTCCAACGCGGACAGCGGGTCGTCCAGCACCAGCACCGCCGGCTTGCCGACGACCGCGCGGGCCAGCGCCAGCCGCTGCCGCTGACCACCGGACAGCGACAGGCCCTGCTCACCGATCCGGGTCGCGAGACCCCACGGCAGGGCGTCCACGAACTCCTCCGCCTTGGCCACCCGCAACGCCTCGCGCACCTGGGCCTCGGTGACGTCCGGCAGGCCCAGGCCGACGTTCTCGGTCACCGACGCGGAGAACAGCACCGGTTCCTCGAACGCCGTGCCCACGACGGTCCGCAGGTCCTCCAGCGAGAGGTCCCGCACGTCGGTGCCGTCGATGGTGATCCGGCCGCCGGTCACGTCCGCGAGCCGCGGCACCAGCGCGGTCAGCGTCGTCTTGCCCGACCCCGTCGCACCGACCAGCGCCACCGTCTCACCGGGACGCAGGTCGAGGTCGACGCCCGACAGCACCTCGCGGCCGTCGTCGAACGCGAACCGCACGCCCTCGAAACGAACGTGCCCGCGCAGCGGCGTGGGCAGCGGCGCGGGCGAGGCGGGGCCGGTGATCGCGACGGGGGAGTCGATGACCTCCCAGTAACGTTCCAGCGCCGAGGCGGTCTGGTTCGTCTCCGCCAGCAACCAGCCGATGGAGTCGATCGGCCAGCGCAGGTACGCGCTCACCGCGACCGCGGCGACCAGCGTGCCGACCGTCATCCAGCCCTGCACGATGCCGACCGCGCCGACGGCGAGCATGCCCCCGATCGACAGCTCCGGCAGCACGATCAGCACCGACCACAGCGCGGCCAGGATCGAGATCTTGTTCAGCTCGGTCGTCCGCAGTTCACGGGCCTGCGCCAGGAACCGCTTCGACAGCTCCGGCCCGCGCCCGAACGCCTTGAGCACCCGGATGCCGAGCACCGACTCCTCGACCGTCGTGGTGAGGTCGCCCGACTGGTCCTGCGCCCTGCGCGCGACGACCTTGAACTTCGCCTCGAAGAAGTACGAGATGACGATCAACGGCAACGCGCCGCACAGCGACACGATCAGCAGCCACGGCGAGAGCGCCGCGATGATGCCCAGCCCGATCAGCACGACCGCGGTGTTCACGATCAGGAAGACGATCGCGAACGCCACGAACCGCCGCACGGTCGTGAGGTCGTTCGTCGCACGCGACAACAGCTGGCCCGACTGCCACCGGTCGTGGAACGACACCGGCAACCGTTGCAGGTGCTTGTACAGGTCGAACCGCATGCGCGCCTCGACCTCGGCCGCCGGCCGGGCGACGATCTTGCGCCGGATGTAGAACAGCGCCGCCTCGCCGATGCCGAGCACCAGCACGCCCAGGATCAGCCACGGCAGCGGACCGGTCTGCTTGTTCTGAATCGGACCGTCGACGATGCGCTGCGTCAGCAGCGGGATGCCCAGACCGCACAGCATCGCGAGCATCGTCGCCGACAGCACGACAGCCATCCGTGCGCGGTGCGGCCGCACGTACGGCCACAACCTCCGCAAGGTCCTGATTGTCGAGTTACGTTGATCGCTCACGCGACGGGCCCCCTCCAGGTCGTCTCCAAAGTACGAAGTCCGACCGACACTCGGCATCCGGTTTTTCGCCCCACCGGAGCCTGCTGGCTCGACTTAGGTCGAGGTCAAGGGCACGATGGCCACCATGACGCGGTTTCTGCGAACCGAGCAGACGATGGCGTTTCCACACGGACGGCTCATCGCCTCACGCGACGGAGTGAACTTCGTCCTGGCCCCGGACGGCTGGGACCGGCTCGCCGGCGCACGCCCCAGACACGCCATGGTCGTCTCCCGCGAGGACGCGGAGGACTGGTGCGAACGAGAGGGCTGGGACCTGCACCTGCTCGACGAGGTGCCGGCTACCTCTTGAAGGTGAACAGGCCGACCAGCCCGTAGGCGACCGCCGCGAGCAACGCCTCGGCGTGGTGCCTGTTGGTGAACCACCCGAGGACGGGTTCGTGCACCTTGAAGTAGAGCCCGATGCCCAGCACGATCGGCCCGAGCAGGATGATCGGCCACACCGGCCGCACCCCGAAGATCCTCAGGACAGGCCCGGCCAGCACCAGCGACGACACGAGCGCGAGCGGCAGCCCGATCAGCACGAGCAGCAGGAACGTCGACATCGACGTGCTGTCGAGCCACGACTTCAGGAAGCCCGACTCGTACGCCCACGTCCACCCGAGCACCAGCCCGGCCCCGACGGCCATCGACAGGACGACCCGGAACAACAGCCGGCGTCCTGCCCTACCCGTCTTGCCCGCGGTGCTCTGCTCCGTCACGCCGTCCACCGTAACCAGCGGTCGCCGCAGCAGCCAAGGCGTAGCCGCCGGCTGCTGAGATCGTGACCACCATGACGCTGTGGTTCTCGGAGATGTGGTGGCGCAACATCAGAGAGCCCAACCCGCCGGCCAGCGCCAGCACGAACGTGCCCACCGGTCCCACGAGGGCGATCGGCCAGGCAGGGGTGAACCGGGCGAGTCGGAGCAGCGCCCACGCAAGGAGCGCCCACACGACCGCCGACGCCGGGGCCATCCACAGGAAGATGAAACTCACACACCCGATCGCGCTGGTGCCCGGGCACAGGGAATGGCCGAGGGGGACGAACGACGTCGACCACGCCGCCGCGCACAACGCCCCCACCACCGCCGCGACCATCGTCGCCGGGAGCCCCCTCATGGGCAGATCATGACGATCGGGCGGCCGCCTCGCCAGGGTCTGGACGGCTGGTTACCGCACCTGCCACGCCACCGAAGGCACCGATCAGCGCCCGCGTCAGCACCGCGGCGCCCGCCCCGCCCCCAGCGCGGCGATCGCGTAGGCGACGCACGCCGTGATCACCACCGCCACCATCAGCGCTGGGCCGCGTTCCGCCTGGTACAGGTCGAGGTACTCGTGGATCGCGTAGGAGGCCGCGTAGACCAGCACGACCCACAGCACGGGGGCGATCCCCACCACCCACCCGCCGTGACGCTGCCGCAGGAACCGGAACCCGGCCACGACGAGCATCCCGGCCACCGCCACCCACAACAGGAACTGGAGCGGGATCAGCAGCAGGACCTCACCGCACCCGGTGCGGCTCGGCCCACCGTCGCAGTACCTGATCATCAAGGTCATGGTCGACAGGAACCCGAAGCCGGCCACCGCTCCGGTGACGGCCCCGAGGACCGCGCGCAACAACATGTGCCAAGAGCTACCTGATCAAGGCCGTGACCGGCCTGGTCTTCACGAACCCTCTACAGCACCTTCACGACGCGGAGCCGTGAGCACGGCGATCAACGCGTACAGCGCGGCGAACACCGCGAAGGCGAGGAAGGACAGACCGAGCAGAAGGATCATGGCGACGACCGCCATGAGGGTCGCGGGCAGGGCCACCAGCCCCGCCCGCGACACGCTCAGCGAACGCAACGCGAGCCATCCCAGCACCATCGCCACCACGCCGAAGATCGGCACAGCGGTCACGAAGGCGCCGAGACAGCCCCACTCCTCGAACGTGCAGACCGCGCCCGAGCTGATGAGCTCGAACATTCCCCACCAGGCCAGCCCGAGGAGTGCACCCACTCCGGCAGCCAGCGCGACACGACGTCCCACGGCGTCAGCTTCTCACTCAGCGGTTCGACCGCACGCCCAGTAAAACGTCCTCCCACGAAGGGACGATGGGGTGGTTCTTCTTGCCCCGCTTCGGAGGAGGGTCCTTGCGGACCGGCTTCTCCGCGGCGGGCTCCTGCTCCTTCTTCACCGGCGGTGGAGGCGGGGCGGGAGCGGGCTCCGGCTCGGGCAGCTTCTCCTGAACCGGCTTCTCGGCGACGGCCGGAGCCGCCACCGGAGCGGACGCCTGGGCCGGGACCGGCAGTGGCTCCTCGTCGAGGGGGATCGGCGGGAGCACCGGAGTCGCCTCCAGGGCCTGCCGCGCGAGCTGCGTCACCGGACGCACCGTGCGCAGCGTCCGGTTCGGGTTCGGGTCCATCAGGTCGACGGCGGCGTCGTCGAGCGCCGTGACCGTGCCGCCCTGCGCACCGGGGTGGAACGCCCAGTGCGCGCGGTTGTCCGAGCGCCCGGTCTTCCAGTGCAGCTGCACGATCCAGCGGCCGTCGTCGCCCTTCCACGAGTCCCAGCTGGTGTCGGACAGGTCGTGTCCGCGCAGGCCGAACGAGTGCGCGACGACCTCGCCGAGCGTCTGCACGTCCGGGCCGTCCTCACGGACCGGGTGCGCGCGCTGGGCCATGTCGGCCGTGCGCGAACGCTCCAGCAGAACGGGGTAGGCGAAGCGCTCGATGCGGTGCGCCGGCATCCCGGACGCGGCCGCGACCTGCTCGATCGACTCGCCGGAACGGATGCGGGCCTGGATCTCCCGGGGCCGCATCTGGGCCTCGCCGGACTCGATCTGCATCTGGCCGAGGCGCGCCAGATCACCGCGCAGGGCCGCCCGAAGGCGCTCGTCCGCGGGGAGCGTGAAGCGCTCGCCGCGGTTTTCGGGGTCCTCGAGGATGACGGACTTGCCGTCCTCGTCGAGCCCGATGACTCGCAGCGCTCGCATCGTGGCCTCCCTGAATTCGCACCTCGCCAGCAGACAACGTTAGGACAACGAGTCGCCGATGAGTGGGAGACTCGCCGATATCTCTACGTGATCTTGCCAGTTCACGAGGGTTGCCGCACTCCCGTTTCCGGAAGGTTCACCTGGACCACGAGGCCTCCTCCTCCGTTCGGACGAGCCTTCGCCGCGCCCTGGTGCGCCCGCGCCACGGACTGCACGATCGACAGTCCGAGGCCCGATCCGGCGGTCCCGGTGCGGTCCCGGAGCCGGCGGAACGGCTCGAACAATCCGGGTACTGCCTGGGCAGGCACGGTGGGACCGGTGTTGGTGACCACCAGTTCTCGATCAAGCTCCACCGAGACCGAACCGCCCGGCTTGTTGTAGAGCACGGCGTTGCGCAACAGGTTGCCGACGAGCTGGGCGAGTAAGACCGGATCACCGTCGACCAGATACCTGCGAGTCCGAACCGCAAACGTGACTTTTTTCTCCGAAGCCAGAGCCGCGCACGACTCGATTTCGTCGTCGATCACCTCGTCCAGCCACACCAGCTCACGCGTGGCGAGGCCGCGGTCACTGCGAGCGAGCAGCAACAGCCCGTCGATGAGCTTCTCGCTGCGCTCGTTCGTGTCGAGCAGGTGCGTACCGAGACGGCGGATCTCGTCGGTCGCGTCCGGTGCGGCCAGCGCCACCTCGATCAACGTCCGCTGCACGGCCAGCGGCGTGCGCAGCTCGTGCGAGGCGTTCGCGACGAACCGCTTCTGGCTGTCGAACGACGACGCGAGCCGGTCGAGCATCCCGTCGAAGGTGTCCGCGAGCTCCTTCAGCTCGTCCGGCGGCCCGTCCAGCTCGATGCGCTGGTCCAGGCGTTCGGCCTCCAGCCGGTGCGCGGTCGACGTGATCGAGTGCAACGGCGCCAGCACCCGTCCGGCCACCACCCAGCCGAGCCAGACGGCGAGCACGGCGGCGAACAGCAGAGCGACGATCGACTGCCACAGGACCGTCCTCATCGTGTCCGCCGCGAAGTCGGCGCCGCTGACCACGAGGGTGTCGGCGGGCAGCACCCCGGCCTCGATCGAGGCGACACCGGGATACGTCTCCGCTTGGGCGGGCAGGGCGCGGGCGACCGCCCTGCCGTCCAGCGGCATCCAGTCGGCGAGCAGCCAGTAGTTGAGCGCGACCAGCGCGATGCCGGCGATCAGGAACACCCCCGCGTACCAGGCGGTCAGCCTGGTCCGCAGCGTCATGAGCCGAACCGGTAGCCGGCGCCGGGCACGGTCTGGATGACCTGCGGCGCGCCCAGCTTGCGGCGCAGGGTCATCACCGCGACCCGCACGGCGTTGGTGAACGGGTCCGCGTGCTCGTCCCAGGCCTTCTCCAGCAGTTCCTCGGGACTCACCACGTTGCCCTCCGCCCGCATCAGCACCTCCAGCACGGCGAACTCCTTCGGCGAGAGCGGCAGGAACTTCCCTTCGCGCATCGCCTGGTGCCGCGGCAGGTCCAGCGTCACCCCCGCCCGCATCAGCACCGGCGGCAAGGCGGGACGAGCCCGCCGGCCCAGCGCCTGCACGCGGGCCACGAGCTCGGCGAACGCGAACGGCTTGGTCAGGTAGTCGTCGGCGCCGATCCCGAGCCCGGCCACCCGATCGTCCACTTCGGCCGCCGCCGTCAGCATCAGCACCCGTGCCTCACCTCCGGTCGCGTGCACCGCCTTGCACACCTCGTCACCGTGTACGAGGGGAAGATCGCGGTCGAGCACCACGACGTCGTACGCGTGCACCCCCACCCGTTCCAACGCCGCCTCACCGTCGTAACAGACGTCGACCGCCATCGAGAACCTGCGCAACCCCTCGGCGATCGTGTCCGCGAGCAGCTGTTCGTCCTCGACCACCAGCACACGCATGACGCCCATTTTCCGCGCAACGGGCATAAGCGCCGGATAAGGCCTTTCGCTTAACGCCGCCGAATGATGCCCTCCGTAGACCTGTCCCCATGAAATCCACCATCGCAGTGTTGCTGGGCCTGCTCCTGGCGCTCACCGCCTGCGGGTCGAAAGAGCAGCCGAACGGCGCGCAGAAGGACGAGAAGGGCGACATGGTCAAGTTCGCCCAGTGCATGCGGCAGAACGGCATCGACATGCCGGACCCGAAGTCGAGCGAGGACGGCGGCGGCATCGTGATCGAGGCGATGCCCGGCGGCGACGCCGCGGCCATCGACGAGGACAAGATGAAGACCGCCCACGAGGCCTGCAAGGAGCACCTGCCCAACGGCGGCGAGATGAAGCCACCGTCGCCCGAGGAGCAGGACAAGATGCGCCAGCAGGCGAAGTGCATGCGCGACAAGGGACACGACTGGCCCGACCCGAAGTTCGAGGGCGGCGGCACGGCCGAGGTCAGGGAGTTCCCCGACATGGAGAACGAGAAGGTCAAGCAGGACATGAAGGACTGCGGCCTCGGTGAAGGCATGGTCGCGGCGAGGCCCGTCGGATGAAGCGCCGCGTGAACAGGAAGATCGTCGTCGCCGCACTCGTCGCCGCCGTGGTGCTCGGCACCGGCGGGGTCGTGGTGCTCACGAGGATCGCGTCCAACCAGGCCAACGCCGCACCGCTGCAGAACGACCCGTCCAAGACCACGCAGGTCAAGAAGACGAACCTGGCCGACCAGCAGCAGGTGACCGGCCAGCTCGGCTTCGGCGCGGAACGAGCGCTGGCCAGCCGGAAAAGTGGCACCATCACCGGGCTGCCGGACCAGGGCGCCGTCATCGACCAGGGCAAACCGGTGTTCTGGTCGGACGCCAAGCCGGTGCCGCTGTTCTACGGCGCGATGCCGCTCTACCGCGATCTCGAAGCGGGCATGTCGAACGGACCCGACGTCAAGGTGGTGGAGGAGAACCTCGCCGCACTCGGTTTCAAGGACTTCGGTGCCCCCGACGAGAAGTTCACCTCGTACACGGCCTCCGCGCTGAAGAAGTGGCAGAAGGCCAACGGCCTGGAGCAGAACGGAAAACTCGGCTCCGGTGACGTGGTCGTCCAGCCCGGAGCGATCCGCGTCTCGTCCCTGACCGCTCAGCTCGGCGCCCCCGCCGGCGGCGACCTGATGAAGGTCACCGGCACCGAACGCGCGGTGACCGTCGAACTGGAGCAGTCCAAGCAGCGCCTCGCCAAGCAGGGCGAGAAGGTCGAGCTGTCGATCACCGGCGGCAAGCCCACCACCGGCACGATCACCGGCATCACCCGCACCACGGGCGACGCGAACCAGGGCCAGAAGCCGAAGATCGTGCTGACGATCTCCGTCGACGACCCCAAGGCCGCCGAGGGTGTCGAGACCGGCACCGTCAACGCCCTCTTCACGGTGGCGAAGAAGCAGAACGTGCTCGCGGTCCCGATCGGCGCACTCCTCGCGCTCGACGAGGGCGGCTACGGCGTGGTCACCGAGGACGGCAAGACCATCCCGGTCACCGTCGGCATCTTCGCCAAGGGCCAGGTCGAGGTGCAGGGCGAGGGCCTGCGCGAGGGCATGAAGGTGGTGACCACCGAGTGATCACCGTCGACCACGCGAGCCGGACGTATCCCGGTGGTGTGCAGGCGTTGCGCGACGTCTCCCTGACCGTCGGGGGCGGGGAGATGCTCGCGATCGTGGGGCCGTCCGGCTCGGGGAAGTCGACGCTGCTGCACCTGATGGGCACGCTCGACAAGCCGACGACGGGCAAGGTCGAGATCGACGGCAACGACATCTCCACCTTGTCGGACAACGCCTTGTCGGCGTTGCGGGCGCGCACGATCGGGTTCGTGTTCCAGCAGTTCTTCCTCACCGACGGACTGTCCGCGATCGAGAACGTGGCCTCCGGACTCGTCTACGCCGGCGTGCCGCGGTCGAAGAGACGGGCACTGGCGATGTCCGCTTTGGACAGAGTCGGACTGATCCACCGTGCCCTGCACAAGCCGCACGAGCTGTCCGGCGGTGAACGCCAGCGGGTCGCGATCGCGCGGGCCGTGGTGAACACACCGGGGATCCTGCTGGCCGACGAGCCGACCGGGAACCTGGACACGCAGAACGGTGCCGGTGTGCTGGAGCTGCTGGAGAGCCTCAACTCCGACGGCACGACGATCGTGCTGATCACGCACGACCGGGACATCGCCGCGTGGGCGCCACGTCGCGTCGAGGTGCGGGACGGAGTGATCGTTTGACTTCGCTAACGCCCCGAGCCTCACGGCACGGATTTCCTGTTTCACAGCCGATCGCGGAAGGAGGACCCTTGCCGTCTGACATCAGCTCCGCAGGCATCGCCCGAGCGAGCTCGGGCTACGGCTCGACCAGCCGCAAGGATGTTCTTCGCCGCGTTGAGGTCCCGGTCGTGCCGGGTGCGACAGCCTGGACACGACCAGTGCCGGGCGGAAAGTTTCAACTCGGCGAGCAGGTGCCCGCAGGCAGAACAGGTCTTGCTGGACGGGTGCCAGCGATCGATCACGACCAGCGTACGGCCGGCGCGTTCGCACTTGTACTCCAGCTGACGCCGGAACTCGCCCCATCCAGCGTCGGAAATGGCGCTGGAAAGGCGGTGGTTGCGGACCATGCCGGAAACGTTCAAGTCCTCGATCGCGATCAGATCGGCGGACCGCACCAACGCCGTGCTGGTGCGGTGCAGGAAGTCCTGTCGAGCGTTGCGAACCTTTCGGTGAGCTCGGGCGACCTTGGTCCTGGCTTTTCGTCGGTTACTGCTGCCGCGCTGGCAGCGAGCAAGTCTGCGCTGGTAACGGGCGAGACTTCGGGCTTTAACTGCCAGTTTTCGTGGATTGGCAACCCGCACGCCGTCGCTGGTCATCAGGAAGTTCTTCAGCCCGAGATCGACGCCGATCGCGTGGTTCGTCGGATGGGCGACGGCGGAGTCGGCGATGTCAACGGCAAAGGTCACGTACCATCGGCCATCAGATTCGCGCGAGACGATGACCATCGTCGGATCCAGCTCGGTCACGTCGATGTCGTTGAAGGACCAGGTGAACCTCAACGGTGTGCTGGTCTTGGCCACCGTGAGCGAGCCACTGCGCATCCGAAACGCCGAGCGGGTGTAGTGCGCGCTCTGGCGGCCTGCACGCGGCTTGAACCTCGGGTACCGAGCCCGCCCAGAATAGAAGTTCTGGAACGCCATGTGTTGGTGCCGCAAGGTTTGCTGCAGCGGCACACAAGACACCTCCGCCAAAAACGCGAGATCTTCACCTCGTCGCCACTTCGTCAGTGTGGAGTCGGTCTCCCGGTACGAGATGGGCGCATTCTCGGTGCGGTAGCGGCGGATCCGTTCGGCCAGCGTCTTGTTCCACACGAGACGTACGCACCCGAAGGTACGGGACAACACCGCAGCTTGTTCGGGGGTCGGGTAGGCCCGGCATTTGTACGCCGTTCGCACGACAGACAACCTACTGGAACCGACATGACTCGTTGGGTCCGGGCTTTTACACGGAGGGCGTTGTGATCGACCTGCTGCGCCTCGGCTTCTTCGGCATGAGGACCCGCCCGATCCGCGCGGTGCTGTCCGCCCTGGGCATCGCGATCGGCATCGCCGCCGTGGTCGCGGTCGTCGGCATCCCGGCCTCCAGCGCGGCGGCCCTCCAGGCGAAGATGTCCAAGCTGGGCACCAACCTCCTGACCGCGGCACCCGGCCAGGACTTCTTCGGCCAGGACGCGAAGCTGCCGGAGACGGCGGTGCCGATGGCCAAGCGGATCGGTGCGGTGTCGGCGGCCAGTGCCACGGGCAAGCTCTCCGCGAGCATCCGCAAGAACGACCTCGTGCCCACGAGCGACACGCTCGGGCTGCAGGTGCAGGCGGCGGAGAAGGACCTGCTGAAGGTGCTGGGCGCCGAGGTCCGCAAGGGCCGGTGGCTGTCGCCGGGCGAGAAGTCGCTGGTGCTCGGGGCCACCGCGGCGTCGCGCCTGGGTGTGGACGAGCCCGGCGTGCAGGTGTGGATCGACGGGCAGTGGTTCACCGTCGTCGGCATCCTCGGGCCGTTGCCGCTCGCCCCGGAGATCGACAGGTCGGCGTTGGTCGGCTGGGAGGCGGCGAAGGAGGCGTTCGGGTTCGAGGGCAACGCGAACACGGTCTACGTGCGCACGTCCCCTGACCAGGTCGACAACGTCCGCAACCTGCTCGGGCCGACGCTGAACCCGCAGAGGTCCAACGAGGTCAAGGTGTCGCGGCCGTCTGAGGCGCTGGAAGCGCAGCAGCTGGCCGAAAGTTCCTACAACGCGCTGTTCCTGGGCTTGGGCGGAGTCGCGTTGTTGGTGGGTGGCGTCGGCGTGGCGAACACGATGGTGATCTCGGTGCTGGAACGCCGGAGGGAGATCGGTCTGCGGCGGGCGCTCGGGGCGACCCGGCGGCAGATCCGGTGGCAGTTCCTGACCGAGTCGGTGCTGCTGTCCGGCCTCGGCGGACTGGTCGGCGTGATCGTGGGAATCGCGGTCACGGCCGGATATTCGATCAGTCAGCAATGGCCGGCGGCACTGCCGTGGCCGGCCCTGCTCGGGGGAGTGGGTTCGGCGATCCTCATCGGCGCCATCGCCGGCGTCTATCCCGCGGTGCGGGCGGCTCGTCAGTCGCCCACGGAAGCACTCGCCTGAAAAGCCCTGGGGCGCACCGACAAGCGAGTCGGTGCGCCCCAGGTTGCTACTGCGTCAGGAACTTCAGAGCTGGCCGACGACCCAGTCGATCGCCTGCGTCAGGATCGTGACGTCGTTCGGCTCGATGGCCGGGAACATCGCGACGCGCAGCTGGTTCTTGCCGAGCTTGCGGTACGGCTCGACGTCCACGATGCCGTTGGCGCGCAGGACCTTCGCCACGACGGCGGCGTCGACCTCGTCGGAGAAGTTGATCGTGCCGACGACCTGCGAGCGGTCAGCGGCCTTCTCGACGTACGGCGTGGTGTACGCGGTCTTCTCGGCCCACGAGTACAGGCGGTCGCTGCTGTCCTTCGTGCGCGCGACCGACCAGTCGAGGCCACCGTTGCCGTTGATCCAGTCGATCTGGTGCGCCAGCAGGAAGAGCGTGGCGACCGACGGCGTGTTGTACGTCTGGTCCTTGGTGGAGTTGTCGAGCGCGGTCGGCAGCGACAGGAACTCCGGCACCCAGCGGTCCTTGAGCTCCTCGACGCGGGCCAGTGCGGCCGGCGACATCAGCGCGAGCCACAGGCCGCCGTCCGAGGCGAACGACTTCTGCGGCGCGAAGTAGTAGACGTCGAAGTCCTCGGCCTTGACCGGCAGGCCGCCGGCACCGGACGTCGCGTCGATCGCGATCAGCGCGTCGCCGGAGCCCTCGATGCGGGTCACGGGCATCGCGACACCGGTCGAGGTCTCGTTCTGCGCCCAGCCGACCAGGTCGGCGCCCTCGGCGTAGAAGAGCTCGGGCGAGGTGCCCGGCTCGGCCTTGGTGACCAGGGAGTCCTTCAGGAACGGCGCGGTCTGCGTGACCTTCGCGAACTTGGAGGAGAACTCACCGTTGGTGAAGTGCTGCGCGGTCTCGCGGACCAGTCCGAACGACGCCGCGTCCCAGAACGCCGTGGTGCCACCGTTGCCGAGCACGACCTCGTAGCCGTCCGGCAGCTGGAACAGCTCGCGCAGTCCGGAGCGGACGCGGCCGACGAGGTTCTTGACGGGCTTCTGCCGGTGGGACGTGCCGAGCAGTGCCGCACCCTCGGATGCGAGGGCCGCGACGGCCTCGGGACGCACCTTGGACGGTCCACAGCCGAAGCGGCCGTCAGACGGCTTGAGCTCGGCGGGAAGCACCAACGAGGTCGGATCGGCGGTCTGGGTCATGTGGTCACGCCTCCGGGGCGATTGACGAGCTTCAGGGACCTGACCGGCGCCGTTGCCGGAGTGGTAGTGCTGTGACCACTGGCCTCAGCCGCGTCTTCCGGCGCTCAGCAGGGCACCTCGCGGCGTCGGCCCCGCGCCCCCATATGCCCGATATGAGGACGCGGGCTGTCTCTTATACACATCTGACGCTGCCGACGAC